>CAZCJS010000317.1:0-4690 GCA_964498775.1 uncultured Armatimonadia bacterium | reverse complement strand
CCGGCGGACCCTGCCGCGAGTGCAGTCGCGCGCGCAGATGCTTACGCACGACACCCGCAAGCAGCGGACCGCCCAGCAACGCCAATCCTATACTGATGGCCGCACTCATGCTCTCAACCCTTGCCTTGCCGAAGACACAACTCCGGCTCTCGACATTAGAAACTCATCTAGACAATAGACTGCTGCCACACAATGCCGCTACTGACCCCAAGCAGCACAAGTCGCCGGCGTCACTTTTGTCTCGGGGGCTTCGGGATGCCCGCTGATGGATAGAGCCACTTGAAATAACGTTTGAAGTTCAACATAAAACTGTGTACCGGATACGTTACTTCCTCCACCGGGTGTTCCTCGCCACACAACCACACCGGCACATCGCGCAGCTTCGAATTGCCCAGCCGAGATATTAGATATGCCAGCAGCAGACAGCCGGCGAATGCGGCCAGGATCATGGCCGGACCCCACGCGCCCACTGTCCCCCCCTGCGGTGTGGAAAGACTGACACTGAACACTGAATCCCCGAACAGAGCATGGAAATCCACACCGGGCCCGAGGCTCAAAGCGGCCGAAACCGTCTGGTGCAGGTACTTCAGCGGCAGCAATGGGATGACCCCGAACAGCACACAGAAACCCGCAAACACCCACTGGGGAACTGCCATGCTCCATGGCACTTCCCGCCGCTCGACGCTCTTCGCGACCCGTAAATCGCCCAGAAACACAAGGCCTACGAATTTCAGCAGCACCGCCAGCGTGACCGCCGATATGAAGATGGCGGCAATGCCCAAGAATACCATCACTGGCATCTGAAACCCCGCCAGTAGGGAACTCTCAAAGATGAGCCACTTGCTCGCGAAGCCGTTGAACCCCGGTATCCCCGAGATCGCTAAAGAGCCGATTATTGCCGTAACTGCTGTTGCCGGCATGATGCGCATCAGGCCGCCGGCCTTCTCCATGTCTCGCGTCCCCGTCCGATACAGCGCCGAGCCGGCACTGAAAAACAGCAGGGATTTGAATGCGGAATGATTCACCGTGTGGAAAAGAGCCGCGATCAACGCCAGCGCCGCCAGCTCCGGATGGGTCACCAGCAGAGCCGCACCGACGCCCATTGCCAGCCAGATGTAGCCCATCTGTCCAATTGTGGAAAATGCCAACAAACGCTTCGTGTCGCTCTGCTGCAGCGCCGTAAACGTGCCTGTCACTATCGAGGCAGTGCCAAACAGCGCAGCCAGAATGCCCCACACCGCAGTCGCTCCGGACGGCGGCATCATCACAACCAGAACCAGCAGACACCGGTAAACACCCATCTTCACCATGCAGCCGGACATCACCGCTGAAAACGGCGAAGGCGCTGCCGGATGAGCGTACGGAAGCCAAAAGCCGAACGGCAGAATCCCCGCCTTCGTCGCCGCGGCAACCATAAACAGCCCGATGCACACGTGGGCAAGCCACGGCTGCGACATCAGCAGCATCCCCAGGACCTGCTTGAAATCTCCGATGGCAAACGAGCCTGTCGGCGTCAGGTAGTACAGTATTGCCACGGCCACTATCATCAACACTACCGCCGCCTGGCTCACGACGAAGTAGATCATAGCCGACCGCCGGACTTCCGCATCGCGCTTCTCAAACACCACCAGGGCATACGACGTCAGCGTCATGATCTCCCAGAACACGACAAAAAAGAACAGGTTGTGTACCGATAGAAGTGAGAAGATACTTGCGAAAAACAATAGCAGCATCGGGTAGTAGCGCGCCAGGCTGTACTCATCATAGTGCAGCATATAGCGGATCGAATACAGCGTGCTGCACACTGCAGACAGCGCCGTTAGCAGCAGGAAGACGGCGCTCAGTTCATCAATCTCGAATATCAGAGCCGTATTGACCCAGGGAACGTTGAACACCGGGGAAGCGCTGTGTACCGGACCGCCTGCCAGTACCGCGAATGACAATTGCGTTACGAACACACCCGCGACCAGCGCGCAGAGAAATGCCACATAACCACTGATGACACGGCTACGCGACACCAACGCTGTAATCCCGGCCCCCGCAACCAACACAACAACACCGGCAATCAGTAAATCCGCGCCTGTCATCGTCAATTCACATTCCTGACTTCGGTGATTGCGTTACACTCTTGCCGTCATGTCGCAGTGACTTAGCCACTCCTCAACCCATCTGTACGCCCGTGCACCTCTGACTAGGAATCGCCCAGGGCGCCTACGAAGTCGGCGATGGCATCAGCTACTTGTACGCTCAGACGCTCGCCCCATGCCAGGTGCGCGGGCTGAATCGCCAGCAACAGCACCCGCTTGCCGTATTGTTCCGCCAACAGGTCGGCCAGCAGGCTCAACGAACAATTGTGTGTAGATATGTTCCAACCGCTCAACTCGTGCCGGTCGAGCAGCCGAATGGCACCCGCCTCAGCGCCCATGTCCGCCGCGTCCACCAGCATGATTGTGGTTGCCTCGGTCGTGTGCATCTCCGCGAGATAGTTTTCTGGCACATCCTCACATTCCAGGTAGGGCTTCCCGGTCCGTTCCGCTACCGCCCGCCCTAGCATCAGTCCTGCCGCATCGTCTCCACGTAGCGGGTTCCCAATCCCCACGATCAACAAATCGTGCTCAGCCAGTTCCCCCACGCTCTCCGCAGTACCTGACATCACTCGCCCTCAGGTCGCGTCCTGCAACGCCTGCATCGCCTCGACTTCATCATATCGAAACACGGGCCCATCCAGGCACACGTACTTGTCACCTATCAGACAATGCCCACACTTCCCGATCCCGCATTTCATGTGCGCTTCCATGTTGATATACATCTGGTCATGCCGGACCCCCATTTCCGTAAGCCGGCTGACGACCGGACGAATCATCACTCCCGGCCCGCACATCAGCACCGTCGTCTTGGGTGCGTCCAACTGTATCTTATCGAGTAGCTCCGGTACATACCCGACATTCCCGGGCCAGTGCTCGTCAGCCACGTCAACGGTCTGCTGGCACTCCATGTACGGCGAGTCCCACCAGTCTTGCAGATCCCTTTTGTACAACCTGTCCTGTGGAGTTCGCGCTCCGTACAACAACGCAATCTGCCCATAGGCGGCCCGGTTATCGAGCATGAAGAAGATCGCCGACCGCAATGTCGGAAGCCCTAGACCGCCGGCGACAATCACAATATCCCGCCCCTGCATCTCTCCCAGACCAAAGCCGTTACCCATTGGACCCCGTACACCAACGTATTCCCCCACATGCATCCGATGCAACGGCACCGTCACATCACCCGCCGGGTAGCGCCGCACCGTCGTCTGGAACACGTGGCTATCCTTCGGATGAGAGCACAGACCGAACGGTGCCTCGCCCGCTCCCAGCACTGAGACCTCCAGAAACTGCCCCGGACTGAACACCATGCCCGCATCATCGTCCGGCAGTCGCAGAGTAAAAGTCTTCTCCGTCTTCGTCTCGATCTCGATGTTCTCGATGACCGCCAAACGCGGTACGTAATCATCTGATCGGGTCATGGCTTCCCCTGTGCTCCGCTAAGATGTCGCCTCTGTCGGGGGCCGTCGAACCAATTCACACACCGTCGGCATACCCATGTGCCCCAGGCAGGCGATAATGCACCGCCCACAGCCCACGCAACCGTGCCGGCCCCGCTCCTTGAAGTGCTCATAACCGAGCTTGTGATACGAGTACATCCGTGCCCGATACGGAGTAGCGAAACCGCGCACACCTCCGGCTGCCTCGCGCGGATAACCAAATAGCCGGCACGAATCCATCTGCCTGATCCTCGCACCCGACTTCTCGTCATACTTCAGTTCATTCACATCAAAGCACGTGCACACCGGACACAGATACGAGCACGCGCCGCAACTATAGCAGTGACGTGCAATCTCCTGCCACGTTGCCATATTCACCGTGCGAGCACTCACCCGACGCACCGCCGCCGCCAGATTCGCGTGCAGCTCAAACAGCTCCTCAATCGCTTTCTTCTTCTGCGCGTCCCGTGCCTTGATGACCTCCGGAGTCGCAGGTGCCAGCAGTGACTCCCACTGCCTGCGAATCCGTTCACCCTTCTCAGTCGCGAACTCCACCAAGTACTGCTCGCCCACCGGCGTAAGCTGCACGTCATAGCCGCCGTCACTCACCGGCCCCCCACCCTCGCAGCACGGGCAGAAGCAGGTCTCTGCCGCAGGCTCCGCGCACGCCATTGCGATCAACGTCGCCACCTTGCGCCGCCGACCGTACAACTCGTCCGCAGGCTCACGCTGCAGAAAGAAATGATCCAAGTACTGCACTGCCGCCACGTCACACGGACGAATCCCAAAAAGAATGAACGGCGACGGCGGCGGCGGCGGAGTCAGTTCCGGCGGCCCATCGTCCTTCAGTTGGTACTCGAAATACACTTCCTTCGGCGGACGCAGGTGTTCGGTAGGGGAGACCTGTGAGTTGCCGTAGCACAACTCTATCTCCGCCGGACTCGACACTTCGCGAAAAAAAATGTCCCCCCTGGGTGCTTTTGTGGGCGCAACGACCCGGTCACCAAGAGTGAACAACTGCCCTAGCGCCTCAGGGAACTTGTCAGCACTGAGCACACAATTTCTCGTACCTCTAGCCATCTCAGTCTTGCCTCACTCTGGCGGGGGTGCAGCGGTACGCCAACCCGCCCGTGCATCTGTTATAGCGTCCCGGCCCCAGCAAAGTCT
>CAZCJS010000316.1:0-4700 GCA_964498775.1 uncultured Armatimonadia bacterium | reverse complement strand
GATGCCTGTCCTCCAATAAGAGCAAGAAAAGATGTGGGGCGAGGCGACTCGTGCGCAGCTAGGAAGCCTCGCCTACAGGGGGGAAGAGGGATTTCCGGGTTGACGTCAACCGCGGCCGATGACCTCATGCAGCACCTGGGCCAGCTCCTCGATGCGGTACGGCTTGGCTATCATCGCATCGAACCCATGGGTCTCGAATTCGGCCATCACCGGATCACTCGAATACCCGCTCGACACCACCGCTTTAACGTCGGGGGCCATCTCGCGAAGCTCCGAGATCGCCTCCTTACCTCCCACGCCGGCGGGGATGGTCAAATCCATGATCACTGCGGCAAAGGCCTGTTCAGTGTCCATCGCCGCGCGGTACATCTGAAGCATCTCGGCACCGTCATGGGCCCGGCAGGGCTCGTAGCCGAGCACCTCCAACATTCCGCTGCAGGCACTCCAGACGACATCCTCGTCCTCGAGCACCAGCACTCGCCCAGTTCCTCTGATCATCTCGGCGGGTTTTTCAGTTCCGTCGGCCGCCTTCGCCTCCACCGCCGGCAGATAGATGTGGCAGGTCGTACCGACCCCCGTCTCCGACTCGATATGGAGATGCCCGCCATGCTGCCTGATAATCGAGTAGCTGACCGAGAGGCCCAGACCGCTGCCGGATTGCTTGGTCGTGAAGTAGGGCTCAAAGACGCGCGAGAGCAACTTTGCCGGTATGCCGACTCCCGTGTCCTTGATGGCGATATGCACGTAACGGCCCGGCGCAAGGCCTCGAGTGCCGGGCAGAGATGCCACGCTACCCGAACCCACTGAAACATTCTCGGCCGCGAGGGTGATGACGCCGCCATCCGGCATCGCCTGGTCGGAGTTGATTACTATGTTGCTCACGACGCGGGCAATCTGTGCCGCGTCGGCCTCCATGTGCCAGAGGTCGTCGGCGACATTCAATTCGCATCTGGTGTTCGCACCACTCAGCGCAAACTCAGCGGCTTCCTGGAGCAGAGTCCGGGGCGACACTACTGCGCGCACCGGTGTCCCACCCGAAGAGAACGTCAGCAACTGCTCGGTGAGATGTTTGGCCCGGCTCATTGCTTTCTCCGCCGCCGCCAACCTCTCAGTAGCATCCTCGCCACTGGCCAGATCCAGCCGCGCCAGCGCGATATTGCCGAATATCCCGCTGAGCAGGTTGTTGAAGTCATGTGCCAGACCGCCGGCAAGGATACCGATTGACTCCAGTGTCTCCGCCCGCCGGGCCTCCTCCTCGCGCTGCCGGGCCTCGGTCATGTCGCGGAACACCAGCACTGCCCCAATCGTCCTGCTCTGCTGATCCCGAATCGGCGCACCACTATCGGCAATTACCCGCTCGGTGCCGTCCCGGCTCACCAGCACCGTATCGTTGGCAAGGCCCACGACCTCACCTTCGGCCAGGACTCTCGCTACCGGGTTGTCAACCACCGCCCGGCTGTGCTCATTGATTATTTTGAATACCTCATCCAGCAGCCGGCCCTCGGCTTCGCTCTGCGACCAGCCGGTTAAAGTCTCAGCGACCTTGTTCAGCAGCACCAACCGGCCGTCTATGTCGGTGGCGATGACGCCGTCGCCGATACTGCGCAAAGTCACCCGCAGACGCTCAGTCTCGGCAGCCAGTGCATCTTGAGTTTCTTTGAGAGCGTTGATATCCACGGTGAAAACTATGACCCCGATGATATTGCCCTCATCGTCCCGATACGGGATCTTGTCCGTCCGCACCCAGCGTTTCTCACCCGACGCGAACTGCATCCGCTCCACTATACCCAGCTTGGCTTCTCCGGACTCTATTACCTCCAGGTCATCTTGGTGGTACTGCTCGGCCTCTTCCGGGAACAACTCGTAGCTGCTCTTCCCCGCCATCTCCGCAGCGGGAAGCCCGACAGCTTCGGCGGCCGCCCGGTTCACCCGCAGGAAGCTGTTGGCCGTATCCTTGTACCAGATTGCCGCCCGCACCGAATTGAGGATGATTTCCTGTTCCTCGCTGATCTGCCGCAGGGCCTCCTCGGCGTGCTTGCGCTCGGTGATATCCTCACCCGAACTGAGAGTGCCGACAATGCGCCCCTCTTCGTCGCGGATGACTCTATTGTGCCAGAGTACCACGCGCTCTTGGCCGTCTTTGCGCCGGATGATGTTCTCGGCACGCTCGACCGGCTCGACATTACCCGTCATCAACTGAGCAAACACGGCCTTGACCCTGTCGCGCACCTCGGGCGTGAGGGCCGTATCAAACCAGCTCGCCCCGATGAGTTCCTCCTCCTCATAGCCGAGTATCTCACAGCCCTTCCTGTTTATGAGACTGATATTGCCGTCACTGTCCAATGCCACCAGCAGTACACCGGCGATGTCGAAGTAGTTCTGCGCCCGGTCGCGCTCTTGTCGCACGTCGTCCTCGATGTGGCGGCGACGTATCGCGGCGGCAAGGATGTCCGCGGCGATATGCACACTATCCTTCTCTGCATCGGTCCAGCCCCGTCCGGCCTGCCGGTGCTCGACGCTGATGAAGCCCCACCAGTGTTTCCCCACGAAGATCGGCACGGCGGCGACGGCCTCGATGCCGTCAGGTGCAAAGACCTCCCGCTCTGCTTCCGGCAGCTCCTCTACAATGCCGGCAATCGTATGCCCCTGCGACAGCTCCTGCCGCCAGCGCTCCAGGCCGACACTCTCGTAAGAATGGCTACGAACTTCATGTCCGGGCAGTTCCTCGACCTCGCCGGTCTCCGTCCATCCCGCACGCAGTTTGATCACGACCTCGCCATCGCTCTCGGTCTCGTTCTTGTAGATCACGGCCCGGGACACTTGCAGCGCTTCACCAAGCCGGCTCATGAAATCCGCCAGGTTCTGCTCCCAGTCTGTCTCTCTGAGGAAGCTGTGTGACGCGAACGCCACCGCGGCCAGCAGCTCATCGCGCCGCCGTGCCGCATCTTCAGCCCGCTTCTCCGCCGTGAGGTCGCGCGCCGTTATCACCACGTATGACACCGACCCATCCGCCTCCTCGTGAGGCGTGTACGTTGCGTCCAAGTACGTGGGGCCGTGGGCCGGGTACTCCAGCCATTCCTGGAAGCGCACCTCCTCACCGTCCAGACAGCGCTGCAGCCGCCCTTTGATTTTCTCGGCGAACAGTTCCTCGCCGATTATCTCTGGCATGGTCCGCCCGATGATTTCCGCCGCCGGGCGCTCATAGGCGCGAGCATACGCCGCGTTAACGACCCGGTATACATAGTTGCGGTCAACCATCAGAACCAGGTCATTGGTCGTATCCACCATCCGCTGGAACCACCGCAGTCGCTCCTGGGCCGCCTTCCGCCCGGTGATGTCCCGAAAGCTCTCCAAGGCACTGCTCACTTCACCGTTGGCATCCCGCAGCGGCACCCCGCTGACCAAGCACGTTACCACCCTCCCGTCAGGCAGGTTCCGCTCGACTTCACGTTCCTCCAGCTCCTCCCCGCCCAGGGCAAGGCTCATCGGACACTCATCAGTATGGCAATACGAACAGGGGAACATGTCGTAGCATTGCGCGCCGATGAGGTCGTCCTCGGCAAGTCCCAGCAAGCTGCACAGCCTGCTATTCACCCGCAGCACTTCATAATCCGGCGACACCACCCACATCGCGTCACTCGACACATCGAAGAGCTGCTGCAACTCCGCCTGCGATCTTTTCAGCTCCGAGGGCACTTCGCTTCTGACGGTCAGGAACGCAATTATGGCCAACAGCAAGAATATCGCCACCCGCGCCAGCCAGTCATCGTAGGTCGCATCCGCGAAGAGCGCACCCCCGAAGTCATGGTAGCGCTCACTTACCGCGTAGATAAACGCGGCGTGGCTCAACCACGCTACAAATGCCGCCACGACCACCAGCATCCAGAACTGATAAGCTTTTCTCATTTGTTGCTCATCCTTGACGTCTATTTGACAATTCCGCCGTTGACTTCCAGAGCCAACGGTTTCATTCGGCCCCGCCGCCTTTGCCGTTGCCTAGACACGCCGATTATATCAGACATCATCCCATGACTCCAGTCAATTCACCGCAACGGGAACACTGACCGCCTCAACTACTAGATGGAGGTAATCACCATGCTCAAGATTGCCGCATACAGTTTGTCGCGATTCGTCGAGGACTATCTGCGAGGGCAGCGGCCCGCGCGCAGCATCAAGGCGACCGTTCTGCACCACACCTATCGGCCACGCGCTGAGGACTACCGAGGCATCCAGACCATCGAGCAGATCCGCGCTTACCATGTCCAGTCCCGTGGCTGGAGTGACATCGGCGCCAATGCCTATGCCGCACCGGACGGGACTGTCTATAACGCCCGCCCGCTGTCCTACTCCAACTATGCGCATGCCCACATCTCCAAGGCATGGAACCAGGTGCCTGACGATGTCCGCGCGCTGGCGTATCCGGACCGCCAGTTCTTCAACCATTACGCCTTCGGCATCGAAACGATCGGCGATTTCGATGTCCAGAGCATCTCCCCTGTGCCTGCGGCTCTCGACACTGCTCTGCGGGTGCTCGCGGCGGTGCATCTGCTCTACAAGCTTCCTCCGGAGCGTCTCTTTCTGCACCGGGATGTGGCCAATAAGTCGTGTCCGGGCAATCGCGTGAGCCGTGCCTGGGCCCGGCGCGAGCTGGCAGCACGCATGGCGTCTGATGCCTCCGGACCCGACAGCTCTTGGCTCGA
>CAZCJS010000315.1:0-4705 GCA_964498775.1 uncultured Armatimonadia bacterium | reverse complement strand
ATCGTCGAGCCATGCGAAGCCGCTGCCGATGGTGACGCACTTGCCGCGCATCTCGGATATGGGGAAGTCACTTGCCCACATCAGCTTACGGGGGCCGAACTCATGGAGGATTGCCGTTATTGCGGCCGGTTCGCAGACTGCTGCAGTGTCGAAATAGACATTCTCCAGTCCACGCAGGGAGGAAATGCTGCTTACAGTATTGGGACTATGGAAGCCTCTGGCTGCATGGGCGAGGCTGAGCTTTGCATTTGGGTACTGTTCGCACATGGCGCGGATTTGGCGCTGGTTATCAGGATCAGCCAGCGCCCGCTCTTTGACCATGTGCAGCACGATGGTCAGACCTCGCTCATGGGCGAGGCGCCATGCCCACTCAGGTAGGAAACTGTCGAGGTCGCAGTGGAAGGTCGGTTTGTCGGGAGAGAATGTGTGGTAAGGCTTGAGGGCAACTACTTGTGGATTGTCCAGATATGCCATAGCGCTGTCTCGGCCATACTGGGGAGCAACGATGATCGCTGCGCGACTTTCCGGCATCGCGGCTACCTGTTGGACCACGTAGTCATTGATAATGTCAATAGACTGCGCGGGCCGGGGGTCGGGTATAAATAGCGCGCCGCTGAGTCTCTCTTCCCCCACCATCATTCCAATTCGCCGCCGCCACTCGTCAAGTGTGACTTCAGCAAGACCCTCCGCCATGAAGCTGCCCTCGGGTATGTCCAGGTCAGCCAGCCGGTAGAGGTGACAATGGGCATCAAAGAGACGCCGGGGAAGGAAAGCGTCCATCTCTGCCGCCATTTGCGTGTCAAGCTCCGAGAACTCCCAGTTACCCGCCATCAGCAATTGTCCTTTCGTGTAAAGCAGACACCTGCAGCACATGAAAACTGTGAGCGACTATTCAATGACGATGTGGGACAGGTCGTCCCGAGGTTCGGGGCATTTCGGGTCCATTGCCGCCAGTTCATCCCGTACGCGCTCTGCGACCACCAAATTGCGATACCACTTGCGATTGGCCGGGATTATGTGCCAGGGGGCGGCCTCCGTACTACAGCGGGTCAGTGCATCCTCATAGGCCTCGATGTACTCGTCCCAGAGCTTGCGTTCCTCAATGTCGCCAAGAGCGAATTTCCAGTGCTTCTTAGGGTTATCGAGCCGTGCCTGCAGGCGCTCTTTTTGCTCATCGGGGGAGATGTAGAGAAATAGCTTCAGAATCCGCGTACCGCTTTCGACCAGCAGCTCTTCGAACTCATTAATCTGGTCATAGCGCCGCTTCCAGACTTTCTCGGGCACGAGATCGTGGACTCGCACCACCAGCACGTCTTCATAGTGCGAGCGGTTGAACACGCCGATCTGGCCTCTGGCCGGGGTCTGGCGGTGTACGCGCCAGAGGAAGTCGTGGGCGAGCTCCTGCGGTGTTGGCTGCTTGAAGCTGGCAACACGCACGCCCTGAGGGTTGAGCCCCCTCATCACATGTTTGATCGTGCCATCCTTGCCGCCCGTGTCCATGGCCTGCAGCACGATGAGCAGCGCTCGCTGCTGTTCGGCATAGAGCCATTCCTGGAAGTTGTAGATCTTCTGCCGCGCCTGCGCAATCCGCTCGGATACCTCCTCATCGTGTTTCTGTAATCCGGCACAATAGTTGGGATCATAGTCTTTAAGCTTGACCTTCGTTCCTGGCTTGACAAGTGTCGCTTGTGCCATGGGCTTCCTCCTTGGCTCGGGAGCAACGTACGTTCGCGGAGATCGGGGTTACTCGCGTACCCAGCTATTGGTTCGTCAATTGTCTCAATGAACCTTTGTTGATTCAGCGCAACTTCAGGCAGGAACATAGGAAGCAACGGCGAACGAACTTGAGCCTATCTCGTGGGAAGGGGGCAATTGTTGCGCGGTGAGTTTTGTTTGCCAGACGGTAGGGCGGCTGCTATAATAATTTTCAAGCTCAATTCAAGTGATCCAGGGGCCCGCGTAAGACAACGGGCCGAATGCAACACGCAGGGAACGATGCTTATGCTACAGGCCAGCGGACAATACCCGGGTAGACTCTTCGTCGTTGAAGGGATAGACGGCTCCGGCAAGAGCACGCAGATTCGGCTTCTCTACAAGTGGCTGCTGTCAATGAGGTACAGCACATTCTTCTCGGAGTGGAATTCTTCACCGCTGGTGAAGCGTACGACGCGTCGTGGCAAGCGCAAGCACCTGCTCACCCCTCTAACCTTCAGCCTGATACACGCGACCGATTTCGCCGACCGCACGGAGCGGAATATCATCCCGCCGCTGAAGGCCGGTGCAGCAGTGCTTGCGGACCGGTACATCTATACGGCACTGGCGCGCGACGCTGCTCGAGGTTGTGACCCGGCCTGGATTCGGGCGGAATATTCATTCGCCGTCAAGCCGACTGTCGGCTTCTACTTTCGTGTGCCCCTGGAGATCGCCGTGGAGCGGATTCTGGAGGGGCGGCCCGAACTCAAGTACTACGAGGCGGGGATGGATATGAACCTTTCCGACGATCCCTACGAAAGCTTCAGGCTCTTCCAGGAGCGGATTGTCGCCCAGTATGAGAGCATGGTGGACGAGTGCGGTCTCACTGTCATTGACGGCACGCTGCCGATTATCGAGCAGCAGCGTGCGGTGCGACAGATCATCGAGCCTTTCCTCGATGGCCTCCTGCGTATGCCCGAGGGAGCCTGGATGTCTCCATTGGAAGTAGGTGATGTGTAGATGCAAGATCCATACTACTGGGTTCCGGTGCCAGGAGTTGATATTCAAGAGCCGCTGACCGGGAAGCTCATTGTACTCGAGGGGACTGACGGGGTTGGCCGTAGCACGCAGATACGGATGATGCGTAACTGGCTGGAAAGCTCTGGGCTTCCCATTCACGATACCGGACTGCGCCGTGGCACGCTTGCCGGTCGCCACATCCGGGAAGCCAAAGAAGGTCACACGATGGGGCGGCACACGCAGTGCCTGTTCTACGCGACCGACTTCGCGGACCGACTGCAAAACGAGATCATCCCAGCGCTGCGCTCCGGCTACATCGTTCTGACCGACCGCTACATCTACTCACTGATCGCCCGTGCGGCGGTGCGTGGGTTAGACCGCGACTGGCTGCGCAAGCTTTATGGCTTCGCTGTGCGGCCGGACTTGATCCTCTACCTCAATACATCAATTGAAAAACTGCTGCCCCGCGTGTTGGCAAGTGGAGGTTTCGACTACTGGGAATCGGGCATGGACCATCTTGGCGAAGAGAGCATGTACGAGGCCTTCGTGAGGCATCAGAGTGCACTACTCGAGGAGTTTGAACACCTCAGCGAGGAGTATGGGTTTGTGCGGATTGATGCGGGTAACTCCGTCGCGGAAGTATTCGGGTCTCTGAAACATGAGGTGAAAACGGTGGTGGAGGCGATGACGCCACGAACGCATGAGTTCACGGAGTTTGTCGGCGAGATCGGGCCGGCCCCCGACCTCGAAGACCAGGAGGTGGGCTCGATGGCGGAACGACTCCGCGACCTGCTCTTCTCATTTCTCGAAGACAGATAGTCTGGTTCGGATTTGTGGCCGGGATTCCTAAGCGGCGAAACTGAGAATGGCGAACACTACGGGTGGTTGAGAGGATGGATGACCTGGGCGCACAGGTGATGGATTTCAGCGCTGAGAACAAACGATATATCGGGGTTGACGTCGGCGGGACGAAGATTCTGGCGCTCGTGGTCACAAGCGAGGGGGAGATACTCTCGCGATTCAAGCAGCGGGTGCGCAAGGATGGCACGCCCCTTGTGGATCAGATATGCTCCGCCATTGAGGCAGCTATGGCGGAGGCAGGGCCGAGCATGCGGGTAATTGACGGCATCGGCATGGGTGTGCCGGCAGTGGTGGACAGCCGCAATGGCCTGATCATACATGCTCCTAACCTCGAAGTTGATGATCAGGAGCTGGCTAAACGGCTCAGCGAGCGCTATGGGGTACCTACGGCGCTGGGCAATGATGTGAATCTCGGAACATTCGCCGAATGTTGGTTAGGTGCGGGGCGGGCAGCAGACACCGTAGTGGGTATCTTCGTCGGGACCGGGATCGGCGGCGGGCTCGTCGTGGATGGCAGACTCCGCACCGGACCAGAAGACATGGCCGGTGAGGTCGGTCACATGCCGCTGATGGTGGACGGCCCGGAGTGTGGCTGCGGAAACCTGGGTTGCTTTGAGGCGCTGGCCGGCAGGACGGCTCTGGTGCAGAAACTGGAGCAGGAGTTGCAGAAGGGCCGCACGTCATGCGTAATGGAGTTTGTCGAGGGCGACCGGATTACCAGCGGTGCTCTGGCGGCCGCATTGGAAGCCGAAGACGGGCTTGTGATCGAGATGATGCGTCAGGAGGCCCACTACCTGGCTCAAGGAGCACTGGCCATACGTCACATCGTGGACCCTGATGTCATCATTTTCGGGGGCGGACTGATGGAAGCATGTGGGCACTTCCTGCTCCCGCTCATCGAGGCTGAAGTTCGTGAGGACAAGCTGCAATCTTCCCGCAATGCATTGCGCGTAGTGCTTTCGGAGTTGGGCGATGACGCTCTCGCTCTCGGAGCAGTGGCGCTTGTGCAGGCCGAGGCCGCCGGGCTCAGTCTCACTGAGTTTCCTGCTGAACAGGGCATTCCGCAGGTTGCCGAAGATGAGACACCTTCTTCGAGCCATGTTGATAGCGTGGATTTCGGTAGTGTCGTTGT
>CAZCJS010000314.1:0-4773 GCA_964498775.1 uncultured Armatimonadia bacterium | reverse complement strand
ACGAGATTGACCGCCGTATCGGGGTCCTTCAGCCCGTGTCCGGTGAGCGTGCATACCACCGTCTGCGGCTCCCTGCTGAAATACTTATTGGCGGCCAGCTTGAGAAGTCCTGCAACCGAGGCCGCCGAGGCGGGCTCGACGAAGATGCCCTCCTGCGCCGCCAGAAGCTGATAGGCCCCCAGAATCTCTTCATCCGTAACGCAGTCCACCAGGCCGCCGCTGTCACTCATCGCCGCCATCGCATCATCCCTGCGCGCCGGGTCGCCGATGCGAATGGCGGTGGCGATGGTCTCCGGATTCGCCACCACCTCGCCATGGACAAGCGGCGCGGCACCTGCGGCCTGGAAGCCGACCATGCGCGGCAGCCGCTCGCTGCGGCCGATCTCCTTATACTGCAGGTACCCCCACCAGTAGGCCGTGATATTACCCGCGTTACCCACCGGCAGGATATGCACATCCGGCGGGCGGCCAAGCTGGTCACAGACCTCGAAAGCCGCCGTCTTCTGGCCCTCCATCCGCATCGGATTCAGGCTGTTGACCAGTTCGATAGGATAGCTGTCGGTTATCTCGCGCACGATGCGGAGACAATCGTCGAAGTTGCCCTTCACCTGGATCGTACGGGCGTTATGTATCAGGGCTTGTGAGAGCTTCCCGAAAGCGATCTTGCCCTCCGGGATCAGGACGACGGCCTTCATGCCCGCACGTGCCGAGTAGGCCGCCGCGGATGCCGAAGTATTACCCGTCGAAGCGCACATCGTCACCTCCACGCCCCGCTCCTTGGCCTTCGACACAGCCATCGTCATGCCCCGATCCTTGAATGAGCCGGTCGGATTGGTGCCCTCGTACTTGAAGTATAGCTCGATATCCGCACCAAGGCTGGGCCCGATATGGCGGCTCGGTATCAGCGGAGTATTGCCCTCCTGCAGCGTCACAACTGGCGTCGCATCGCTCACCGGCAGCAGCTCCCGGTAGGCCTCGATGATTCCCGGCCAGCCTCTCTTCGCACCGTCCTCACTAATTGGTCCCATTGGCTCCCCCACGTTGACTACCTCCGCTCATACGGCTCTCGATACCCGGCATAATTCGGGTTTGGTCAGGATATGCGGCCCCATGTCCCCTCCGCCTCCGTTCACAAGCCCGTCACCTTGACGTTGTCCCACCATAGATATGTGCGGAAAGTCCGCAGGCCGAACAGGCCCCCTGCAGGTGGCGCGGGGTCCTCCGTCTCCAGCAGCGTCTTCCCGTCAACATCAAAGCTCAACTGCCCGCCGCGCTTCGTTATCGTGATGTGGTAGGTGCGTTGCTTCCTGCAGTGGTGGGTGAATTCTTCAGCGAGAAGCTCGAAGCCCGGACAATGACGGATACGTATCCGCGCCGGACGGTCTGACGCTGGCATCTTCATGGATTCTTCGCGCACGTCGGAAAGGAAGGTAATGATATTCCCCGTCATCTGATGATAGTGCCCGTAGCCGGCCTCCGGGCGCAGATCGCGCGTGTCATACAGTGCTGCGCCACCCGGGTCGGAGAAATGAATGAAGAAGTTGATATTGTTGACATCAATGTCGGACCGCAGCACATGGGCGTCGCACTCGATCTTGACATCTCCGTCGAACTGCTGCTTGCACCAGACCGTAGCGCACAGGCCTGGTCTCCTATCGCTTCTGGTACCTCCGGGCTCGGCATCCACATGCAGCCGCTCGTCCTCCACCCACACCCTCACGCCGCCCTCCGACCACCAGTTTTCCATCCCCTCCGAGAAATCATCGAAGAATACCACATTCTCGTCTGCCTTGACCACCTCGGTTCCCTCCTGACCTTGTGCCGCCATATTCCAGGTAACTATCACCGCCAACACAAGCGCAAGCGTCATCAAGCTCCTTCTGTTATTCATCTCACTAGCCTCCTCATTGCCGCGTCCTCAAGCTGGCAGATCCTGCCCGAACACGGTGCGCACCGCAGGAACCGGGTCGTAAACACATCCAGCCTCGTGCTCAGGACCTTGGTGCGTGTCTGCGCGTCCGCTCCCATAGGTCCTACTCGTCCTCCTCATGCGACTGCGGCAGACACGCCGCTACGACTGCCGGACTCCGCAGCCACCGTATCAAGCTGTAGAGCGGAATCATCAGCGGCGTAGTGAACACAACATAGATGACGGCCAGAATCGCGCCCGACTCAAAGTTGTTCAGCAGCATCTCGCGCGCCATGAAGATACACCAGAAAACGATGAGGCAGCCCAGCGCCAGGCAGCCATACAGCATCCCTTTCCGGCCCCAGTCTTGCCGCCGGCTCAGGCCCCAGCCCACGGCCGTAAGCCCGAGCCCGAGTACAAATGCGGGAACGGTCTGCACGACAACCTCCAATATTTCGTCTGATGTGCCATCCGCATCCGCCGGCAGCGACGAGAGGTACGCAGGCGTCAGGACTGCCATCCCGATCGCCAGGCACAGACCGATTGCCAGACAAGTTCCCGCTGCTGATTTGACGTTCCGAACGCTGCGCTCATCTACTGCCATTCTCAGCACTCCCACCTGCAGCCTCTACTTACCGCTCCGCGTAGCGGAGCGGAGGGTCTGGGGTCTGTGACCCCAGCGGGGTGTGGGGCAGAGCCCCACGGTGTTGCCGTTCGCCGTTGCCTTTTACCGTTGCCTTTTGCCGTTCGCCGTTGCCTTTTGCCCTTCAGCCGATGATCCAGATCCGTGCCGGGCCGCTGAGGCCCGCCTGATGACTCGCCTTCCCATACAGATTCGCCAGCGTACCCGCGACCTCCACGACCAGCTCATTCTCTCCGGCCCGCAGGTAGCTGGTGATATCGGTGTCAAACGGCTCCCACAGGTGCACACTGACCTCCTGCCCGTTGACCAGCGTCCGCGCCGCGTCACGAACCGTACCTGGGTCGAGCAGCAGCCGCTTGCTGCCATCGAGGAGTTCCGGCGGCATCTCCACGCGCTTGCTGTACACTCCGATCCCGGGCAGGTGCGGATAGCCGTGCTCGGAGTAGTAGCCGCTGATTTCTCGCGGCGCAGGTGTCAGCAGCCCGTTGCTATTGGCGAATTCGCCGACCAGATACAGCGGATAGCTGATTGCCTGCAGCGGCTCCAGCAGGCAGAGCATACATATCTGCACCTCGTTGTGCCCCGGCCGGATCAGGTCGCTGATGTCGGTGGCGGTGAAGTAGCGATCCTGCCAGTCCGACGGATGCAGCGGCGGCGCCTGCTGCCCGTTGACATAGACTTCAAGGTTCCGCTTGCCGCTGAGAAAGCCCACATGCGCCGGCAGCCACTGGGCCAGTTCATCAAACACCAATTCAACATGCCCGAGTTTCCCCTCGACCTCAAAACCGGTCAGATAGGTGTTGACGCGGCCCGGCGTGTCGTGAAGCCCGAACTTCTCACCGGCGGTCAGGTCATGCGCAGTGAGTTGCCAGCGATCGAGTATGGCGACATTTCCACCGGGCGCTGCGAATTTCCACGTCCGGCCGAGGTCAATGTCCCCCAGAATCTCCGCCTCGACGGTGCCCTCGACCACCAGGCTCTCCGGTGAGGCTCCGGTATCGAGAACGAAAACGCGCGCCTCGCCCGCCTCAAGCTCCACCTGCCAGGTGGTCTGCTGCTCCTTGCTGACCGCCTCCACCGGCCGTATCGCGCCATCGGCGAGCTGCCACTCCTCCAGCCCCCCGCGCAGAGCGACTGTGACAAAGGCCTCCTGCCTCTGCCCACCTCGGTTGCACAGCAGGTAGCTGTTGATGTCACCTGTTCGGCGGTGATTACAGATAATTTCATCGTGCCCGGCCTGTTCGGTGGCCTCAAACGTCACATCAGTGCTGATCAGCTTGGCCAGCATCTCCGCTAAGTGTTCGCGTGTCGGGTTCGTCTCCGCCCAAAAAATTGCATTGCCGTCGCCGGCATCAGTTAGATGAAGCTGATCGCCGTCTGCGGGGCCGAAGATGTCGGCCATCGCCTGTCGCAGTTGGCCGTCCTGCGAGGCTTCTAGAGCCTGTCGGGGCAGGTCTCCGAGAACCAGGAGCTTACCGCCCGCCTCGTAGAACTCCTTCAGCTTGCGGCCCGCCCCCAGCGACATCACCCGACATGCCGGCACCACTACCAGCCCATATTCCTCCTCCGAGGCGCCGAATGCGAGCTTATCCCCGCTCACAGTCGCCCCGCTCAACTGCCCGTCGCTGACGTAATCGTAATCGCAATGCAGGCGCAGCAGCTCATCGGACACGAAATCCAAAAGACTTGCGCAGAGAGGCTCCTCGACGAGCTTGCCCTCCTCCCAGCAGTCCGCCTGCATCGTCTCCGTCGGCAGCATCACCAGCGCGTCACAGACATGCTGCCCGCTGCTCTGGAGCACGCAGAGACGCGCCGCATAATCCGCAAAATGCCGGTACCAGGGCCAGTAGGCATTGTGATAGAACATCGTCGGCGGCCAGTCGCTCTTGCGGTGCCCGGCGAATGAATAGTAGAAAGCGTGGGGAATCACCATATTGCCGCCCAGCGCGCAGATGAAATTCAGGTCGGCCCGCTGTTGCCCGAGCGTGCTCTGATGCCCGCTGCCGCCCAGTGCCTCACACATGACCCGCTGCTTGCCGGTAATATGCGCCCCCGAAGATGCACACTTGGCCGCCAGAATGCGCCCCTTGTGCACCCCGTGGCTGAGGTAGTCAAACCCGGGCCGGTCGAACTGCTCCAGTACCGCCGCCTGGTCGCCCTGTGTCCGTATCTGCCGCCAGAGCGGGTCCTCCAGAGTGTGACCGATATACTCCAGGCCGCG
>CAZCJS010000313.1:0-4779 GCA_964498775.1 uncultured Armatimonadia bacterium | reverse complement strand
GATTACTCGACAGCAGAGTTGTTAAACGTGAATCTGAAACTGAACCAGTTCACAGATCCGGAGCCATATAAAAGCGGCGAGACCGCGCTTGTTGTGCCGAGCGATGTCAAGATCAACGGAGTAACTATGCACAGTCAGATAGAGGTTCGGAATATTCGGTAGGACGTTATTGCGTCCTGATGGAGTTTGCTGCAGTTTGCTGCGCAAATTTCACTTAGGACAGGGAAAGGTTCTGTAACGAGGCGCGCGGTACTCGACTTCTGTGGGAGGATAGCTGGAGGTTCATAGATGCGGCCAGGCGGGACAGAGAAAAAGAGGGCTCGCAGGAAATGCGCGGCGCTGACGTACGGCCGAGCAGTGGCCGCTTGTGGGCGGCGCGGTCAGGTATTGCTTATCGCCGTGTTGCTGATGATGGTAGTACTGCTGGTCGGGATTCTCTTTGTCGCGCTGGTGACACGGAATCAGCAGCAGTCGGCACGCCATGTGGACGTGGTAAGCGCCGACGCCCTGGCCGAGGCGGGCATCCGCTATGTGGATAGGATGCTGCAGACTAGCCCGCTGGGTGCCGACTGGCGGCCCCACTTCCAGCCCTATGTCCTGCCAAGCGCTACCGATCCGCATTATCCGTCCTATGACGAGGATGATCCGGCCACCTGGCCAAGTCCGCCGGCAATGTACCGAGACACCGACGGGACCATTAGCTGGGATCCAAACTTCTACGGTCCGGATGGAATCGCGGGCAGCGAGGACGACTACTACAGCGATTTCGACATCACCCGTGGCTGGTGCCCGCTGCGCAAGGGAAGCGTTGACGCCCCGGGCGAGTTTATCCGGTTCGGCTATCACCGCTACCCGGACCCCAATCCAGGGGGCGATACCGGTGTCGCGATAGACGCCTCGACTCTCGGCAAGGGTTATGTGCTAGCCAGAGTTATCTACGACCCCGACCCTCCCTATGAGCGCAATGACGGGGACGCGGAGTGCGAGCGTGACGACAGGTATGATGCCAACGACATCAGCGATCAAGCGAATCTGAGCATGTGCATCAAGATCGAGGCGATCGGGCGGGTCAGCGACGAGAGCACGGTTTTCCGGCGGCTGGTAGCATACAAGCCGATCGGGCTCACAGATCACCTGCGTTGGATAACTGATGGGAGCAAGTCGGGTAAGCGTGGCTTTCTCGGTCTGCGTGCGCTTACCGATTTCGACGCGAGCGGGTCGGCTACCAACAATGCGAATGTTGACGAGGCACTGGACATACGGTTTGGGGGTCCGGTGCGCGCCAACACGGCACTTCATGTGCTTGGGGACCCGGTGGAGATTGACCATAGCGCAGGCACTACGGGCTCTTCGACGTACTTCGATCTGCAGGCGGTGCGGAGCCCCGACGGCTATCTGCGCGATGACGCATTGCACGCCATGGGCGGGATTTACGCCTGGGATGAGGACGTGGTTTCCGGCTACTATAACCCCGGGGTCTCGGCCCGCCTGACCGTCGGCAGCGGCGTAACCCAGGAACACGAACTGCCCAGATACATGCCCCCGGAGATGACGACTACAGATGCGGATGCGGCGAATCCGGGCGATCCGATGAACATGGATCCCCGGCGGGTGGCAACCGGGAATCGTGATGTGCCGCCGTTAGAGGCCCCCGACATCACGGCCACCGACCCGACCACAGGCATGGATCGCTACCGGGTGCTGAGCCGGGATTCGGGTATCTTCGTGCGCAACGCCGTCAGCGGAGTCGCGGCCAATACGGGCCGCTACGGACACGGCGAGGGCTGCTATATTGATAACCACGGCGATATCCAGTTCCAGAGAGCTGACGGCACATGTGACATGAGTCTGCTGGTGCGCGACTGGCGTAAGGACCCGCGTGACATCGGCGTCCTGACGGGCGACAGCGGTTGGAACGCCCCGGGCACGACCTATACGCCACCGGCGGTAGAGATTGAGTTCTTCCCCAGCGAGGAGGCCGTGCTATCCACGTGCACGACCCAGACTTCTTCAGGCACTGCCCCGACAGACCCCGGAGTGTTGTGGTGGCCCAATCACACTGCGGGCGAGCCGGGCATCAAGATCACACGCCATGATCGGCGCTGGCTGCTGGGCGACCACACAGTTCCCAACAGCGTGGGCAATGACTCCGGCGAGAACATCATGGTGATTGACTATCCGGAGTATCCGAACCAGGTAATTTTTGCGGAGGGGAATGTGCGGGTGAAAGGCGTGCTGCCCGCGGCGGCGCGTGGTGGTCCATCAGGCACTCTCCTGCTTCGCGACTACAATACGACGGTAGTGTCAAACACGACGATCTACATAGACGGACAGATACTGTGCCCACAGGACGTGTCGGGCCGTCGGGTTGACGCCACCCCCGGTGCAGGTGTGCTGGATGAGGACAACACGGCAGTGGCGCTGCTGGCTCGTGACTTCGTCTGTCTGAACCCGACGCAGCTGGTTCCCCAGTTGACCTCCGGTCTCGTGCCGGCGGCCGCCGATGATGAAATGATACCGGACTCAGGAGTGCACTGGGAGCTTGATTCAGACACCGGTGGGCGCGTGTATAGCTGGTGGATGTCGGGCGAGACGGTACCGGCCAATGTGCAGTCCTACCTGACCGTGCAGCAGACGTCCGGCAGCCCGGGCCCGTCCGGCGTCGGGCTGGTACTGGACCACATATCACCGGCAGGGGCGCCACCGCCTGCCTATGAGCACAACATCAGCCCGTACAGCTTCGGGAATCCGGTTGACCCATTCACATTCATCTTTGCACCCGAAGGTGCACTGTTGTGGGGGTCCGTGGCGGTGCCGAATGCGTACACCTCTACGGCGATCGCACCACAGTGGGAGGCCTCCGCCAACGTCGGCCCGTTCGCCGGCGCGGGTGTTCCGACGGTACCATGGCGGATCACCGGCAACGGCGGCGGCATGAATGTCTCCAAGACCGTGGCGACGAGGAATGCCGTGGCACTCACCCATCGCGACCCGCAGTTGGGTACGGCGGCTACCGAGTGCTGGGTCAGGAAGTGGAAAATCGAAGAGATCAACACGGACATCAGCCGTCCGCGTGGTGCGATCAACGCAAAGGTGAACGCGCTGATCTACGCTTAGCGAGGAAGCTGGTTCGTGATCCCGGGCGCGTACTTCGATGAAAATACGTACACGGCGGACTTCGACGGCGACGGCGATGTAGATGCCGATGACAGTCTCTGGGCGGCGCGGATGAGGCGGTACAACTACCGGATAACGGTGCGCGGCTGCATTACCGAGGACCACACAGCCGAGGTGGACGACCTGCATGACTGGTCAAACAAGTGGGCGTTCCCCATCTATGATGCTGATACGATGGCACTCAGCTGGGGAACAATTGATTACGAGTTTGACGAGCGACTGCGCATCGTCCGCGACCAAGGCCTGACGTCACTGGATGACACCCCCACGCGGCGTTTGCGAGTGACAAGTTCGCGCCTCCATACGCCCCAGGCGAACCTGCCGAAGCTACCGCTGCTACCCGTGAGCCCGACCTTGCTATATTACGGCGAGGCGCTCTAGGACGTTTGGGCATGACCGGCCTCGCCATTTCTTACCCGTATGCGCGTTTGACATTATGGAGGTTGATGATACTATGCGGGTATCCGTGAAATGCCTGCCACCGCTAATCGCTATTATACTTTTGGTCTGCCTGACCTCTGCCCAGGCGGCGCAGGTGGCGCTTGACTACACGGGCACCCCCAAGACGTTCAAGGTCTGCTGCCTGGCAGTTGAGCAGAATGCCAGTCCGCCTAACTATGTGAATTCACACCCGCTCATATTCGAGGGCCTGCGGCGGTGCCCGGAGAAGCCCGCCGGCTGGGACTTCGACAATCCACTGGCTCCGCCGATGGTCGTCAGCGGCTCGGGGACGATAAGCAAGGCCGACCCGGCTTACTGGACGGTGAATCTTACCGATGCGACGGCCTCCAGCCTGGTCGGCCTCGATCTGATCTATATCTGCGCGCCACTGGTGGAGATAGACTCCGAGATTCAGCGTGATGCGCTGATCAAGGCGGTGCGCAGCGGGACGATTCTGTGGATAGACCAGGCCGACATATCTGGCAGCGGCAGTACCGTGACTGCATTGGCGCCGCCCGGCCCGGCGGCATCCACCCCTCCGCCTTTCATATTCGGCACTGAGAGCATAGACGTGCGCGAGCCCGCCAACAGCGGCGCATGGATGCTGCAGAATCCGTGCAAAATATCGCCAACCGAGGCCGCTCAGATCGGCCGCTACCCGAGCCCGGCAGCTCCTAACGACCCGCCCAGCAACAACGTTGTCGCCGCCGACACGGTTTCCTTCCATCGGCAGGTCATCGTGCAGGTGCGCAACACTGGCAGCGGCAATGCCTACCCGCAGGCGACCTTCACTCCGTATGGAGCCGGCGGGATTGTAGTGACTGCCGGGGAAGTGGGCTGGGACCTGGAGTCGTGGTGGCTTGATCCTGACGGGGACAATGAGTGGTGGCGGGCGCAGAACCTGCGTCGCCCGAACCGCGCGCAGTTGCCGGATTTCAAGTTCGCCTACAACATTCTGGCCTCAACGAGTCGCTGGTCGGAATCGCGACGTACACCCTCGGCAGATGCCCATAGCGCGATTGAGGTGCGTGCTCCGCTGCAGATAGACTGGCAGTTCCCCGGCCGGTTCGAGAACATCGCGGACAACTTTCTGACACCAGTTGTGAGCGCGCCGGTGTGCGCAGGAGGGCGAGTCTTTGCCATCACTATAGGCCGTCCGGA
>CAZCJS010000312.1:0-4807 GCA_964498775.1 uncultured Armatimonadia bacterium | reverse complement strand
CCCGATGTATTATCCACGATAATATCAACTAGATGCAGCCCGTCGTAGAGGTAGGGCAGAAGTATCTTAAAATCATTCTGTCCAGCATTTAACATCAAAGTCTTATCAAACTTGCGCACTAAGTGGCCGTATGCGTCGCTGATGCTCACACGAGCAATCAGTTCCACCGCCTGCGCTGTGTTGTCCATGACCAGCTTCACGGTGGGCTGCTCTCCCCCTCGCGCGGTATAGGTTTCTTCCCCCGGCATAGCCGACCTCACCTGGACAGCGGGCTCCTTCTGCGCGGCCCACGTCATGCACCTGGCCAGCAGGCTGAAATAGTATTCCCAGTAGGCAAACTTCGTCGGGGCAAATTGTATCCATGGGGTGATGCCGTTGGCATAGAAACCCGCGCCCTGCCACGACGTGTGATAGGCGAGGCACACAATCCGCCCTTTGCCCAGTTCCCTGGTGATCAGCAACGGGTACTTGTCGGCCTCCGCCAGCACTTCCCCTGCCGCATTGTACCGGCCCATTTTCGTCGGGGGCAGCTCGTCCCACGGGATGCCGGCGGTAAGATAGTGGTCGCCCTCGGAATGCCATTTGGCGACCAGCGTTGAACCCCCTGAGAAGCCCGATACCGGTAGCGCCTCCCACAGCGCATCGGAACAGTGATTCGGATTTACCCACACCAGTCCCGTGCCCGCCTTCACCTTTTCCAGCATCGCTGCGATGACATCATCGGGAAAGACGCTGGCATCTATGCCGCTGATAATAATGACATCGAGTTCATGCTCCAACCGCTCCCGGACGTGCGCCAGCGCCGCATCAAGATGACGCTTGCCCGCATACGGCGAGCTGATTGTGGGCGCGGTGTAGTCCATGTCCAGGCGCTGGGCGAGTTCGATGGTCTCGCGCCCTGTCAGCAGATCATTGAGGATAAGTGTCCGCAGCTTACCGCCGGCATACGGCTTGGCCCACTTCACATGGGGAGTCACGATCTCCTCAGACGGCGGCACGTACTTCGGCGTCGCATCCGTCGCCGCGATCTTGTCCTCGAAGCGTTCATCCGCACGGCCCAGGACCTCCTCCACAGGTGCAATTACCATTTCCCCGCTCGGCTCGCCTACGATGACCGCTGCGAACAGATCCGCCGCCAGCTTCTCGCCATCCATGACCTCCGCTCGCACTGCATAGGTACCGGCTTCGGGCAGTTGCAGCTGGACCTGGTGCAGCGCGACCTCTGACGGGCTGAGCACCGCAGTAAAAGGCTTCTCGACAGCAGGCTCTCCGTCAGGCAACCGCCACCAGGACACCCTGACCTGTGCCTGCCATTTGTGGGGAGCCGTCAGGCGGATGGTCACCGGCACGCCCGCTCTTGCTTCTGCCGGAGTTGTCTTTTCCGGTGCCTGGATCTCACCGACGATTTGCTCACCCGCGCCGGAGACTGCCTGCAAGCCGGCGAAGGGCACAAGCCATATTGTGGTCTCGGCCGCCCCGCCGTTCTCTATCTCCTCCGAGCGGTAGGCCCACTCCATCATCGCCACCTCGCCGCTCATGTAGTGGTAGAAGCACATCAGCTTCCGGTAGTCCATCACGGCTGCAACCCCGGTGCCGCTCTTGCCCAGCGCCGCACCCCAGCCGCGTGCCAGGTCGTACCACCAATACTGTCCGGACGCCCCCGCACCATACGCGAGTGACTGAACACCCCGCAGTGTCGGCACATAATACGTCGTCGCCTCCTGCGGGATGCCGAGCTGATTATGCCACCAGATGCCGGCGCGGTGCGGTTTCATCGCCTCGTGTCCGAGGTGCAGTGCGTAATCAGCTCGCACTGCCGCGCTGCCTGCATTCAACCTGATCGTCTTCTCGAAGGTCAGCCGCGCCCCGATGCCCGTTGAGCCCCGGCAACTCAGCGTCACGGCGGCACTCTTCTCCCCCGGCTGCAGCTTGTAGGCATAGACCGCATTAGTCCACTGCTGATAGATGTCGCGGTTGGCGTAGTTCCACACCCGGTCGGTCAGTACGACCGCATCCGTCGTCGTGGTCAGCGATTTCCCCGTCGGCTTATAGACAAACTGGTCAACCGACCCGCCCCGTGTCGGCCGAATGCGCAACTGCACCAGGGAGTTCTCCAGCACAATTGCCGGCTCGCCCTGCACCTGCGTCTCAGCGAGCTTGCACTGAGCGAACAGCGGCCCGGTGCAGCACCCCGTCGCCACAACCAAGCCAACGAACCACCAGTACGCTGTGCGCGTAGTCATGTTCAGTCTTCCCCTTGGCCCGCGTCCTTCACCGGGACTCTGATAGTGAACTCCACATTGCTACTTATGCCGGGATAGACAAGCCCGCGCAGCACCTGGAGCCCGATGGCACAATACTGCTCGCCCCAGCGCGTGCTGACGATGCCGTTGGACGTGTCTATTCGGAGGTTGAACGGGCCGGCCGGCGTCTCCGCGCGCATACTGCGCATCGAGCCGCTGAGGCCCTCGTATTTCGTATAGTTCGCCCCCTCAGTGAACTCGCCCTTGATGCAGTTGTCGCTATGGTCTGCCCAATAGCTCAGGCCGGTAAATGTAGGGCCCGCTAGGGCCACATAGATCGTAGGGCTGCCGGGATCGAAGAAGCGCCGCCAGGCGAATTCATACCGCAGATTCACCGTGCCATTGGGAGCGACCTCGACTGTCTGATGCAGGTCATAGAGGGGAGCGCCACCGCAGATTTCCTGACGCTCGGCAGTGCGCTTGATGTTCACAACATACCGCTCGCCGCGCTGTTCGGCGGCTATCTTCTCGGGTATCGGACCGATGCCTCTGGCCTCGCCGGTCTCGCCCTGGACTGCGCGAACGCCCTTCCCCGTCTCGAAGCTGGTGGGGCTTGAGTACATCGCGACGAACGAGACATATTCAATACCGCCGGCCTGCAGGTTCGACAATCGGCCCGTGCTATCCACCTTCACCGAGAAAGCATCGTTGCCGATGGTGACTGCCGTGCTGCTACCTTCCAGTATGCGCAACGGCGGGGGCTGCTCTGCGGCAACAGGGACAACGCACAACACGGCGAGCATTACCGCCGACATGCGCGTCATGGTAAACCTCCCGGGTCGCCGCAGCCGGCGTGACATCTCAGTCGTATGCCCAAATCTCATTTCTGGCATCCATCACCTGGATTCGCGAGTAGTGACATACCTGCGGCCCGGCGGGCATTTCGGGACAGGCCGGCACTGCATCCTGGACTACAAACTCGGCCCATTCGGGCACATTCCAGGCGATGAACGCGAGCTCAAAGGCCTCGATGGCGGGACGCTCTGAGGCGAAGTCCGGCAGCAGTATCGGGCCGGTATCCACCTGGAAATAGACCGGCTCTTCGTGCGCGTTCATCGTCTTGACCGGATATTCGATGACTGCGCGGCGGGTATTGTCCTCACTCCATATCTCCGTCCGCCCGATGAGGATCTTGCCGGCCAGACTCGCCGCCACTGCCGCCTCATCGTGCTCACAGAGCTCGGCAGCCACCGGCTTCAGCGCGAAATCCACCTTCACGAAGCGCTCTTTGATCGGACCTGCATCCATTGCGCTCGGATCGTATGGAAACGGCACACGGTGCATGCGGTACTTGTCGCGCGAGTAGATCATGCAGAAATCGTAATTGGGAACTTTGAACAGGTTCCGCTCGGCGAAGGTATCCTCGGACTTGCATGAGGCCACCAACCAGTACTCCTCGGCAATCCCATCCACGGTGAGTTCGCACCGCGCTTCGACCTGGATGCGGGCATTGTTGGCAACCCCTTTGCTGAGAAACGTTATAAAGCTGCGCGAGTAATCCAGTACATCCATTGCTTCATTCGTCCTTTCCTCACGACGCATTCCCACCCGCTTCGAGGTGCGGATATGACGGTCACAGTTTCCCCATTACCTGCCGAGAACCTCCTCAATGGCTGCCTGCAACGTGATCGGGTGTGAGGTTGCAACACTGCGCTTGCAGGATATTGCTCCCGCGAATAGAAAAGGAGTCCCGTGAACCTATGCAATTAGCCTGCACCCGCGCGCCGCATTAGTCACTACCGCTGCCGCCAGCTACCTTACCCAGCAGTTCCAGGCTTTTTTCCCAGCCGGCGGCCTCGTCTTCGCTCACTGGCCGCATCTTCAGCGGATCGGCAGGGTCGCGTATGCCCAGAGCCTGACCGGCGGTAACTGCCAGCATCATGCCGCTGCGCGGACCGGCTGATACAGTGCCCTGTGAGACCGTGGCGACACTGGCCCGCTGCTCATCCAGGCGCAGGTCGAAGACGGCTGACGTATTTGCCTGTACAGTCATCGTCTTGGTGTTGACGACTACGCGTAACTTTTCATCCTGGTGGGGGCTTGCCCCGATGCAGACATGGCCGATGGCGAGTTCGAGCCCGATACTGAGACGCCGCTCTTTGGCCGGCATCTCGGCGCGAGTCAGCTCGATGGTCGTCTCCGGGTGTAGGAGCACGACGGTGCCCCGGTGCCATTTGATGAGCACCGTTGCATCAGGCCCGGTATGCACCTTGTTACCGGCCGACAGTTCCTGGCCGATGGTGGCCCGATCCCAGCCCGCGCCGGAGTCCACCTCGACCTTGCCGGTTGGCTTCATGATTATTCCGGGTTCGTCAGACGAGCCGCCCTGCCGCAGGATGAAGAGAATCGTGAGAATCACAATAAGCGCTGCCGATACCGCCAGTGCGGTGGGGAATCTTGACGCCGGAAGTCCTCCGGCTTCACTATGAACCATCGTGTTCACTGTCCAGTCCGGTGTACACCAACACGTAGTGCTACCAGTTCAAGGTAGGTGCTAATAATGG
>CAZCJS010000311.1:2416-4824 GCA_964498775.1 uncultured Armatimonadia bacterium | reverse complement strand
TACCTGTCTTTTATCCGTAAGAAAACGCGTCTTGCCGACCTGGCAATAAATACAGTTGAAACTGCACACCTTGTATGGGACGAGGTCCAAACCAAGCGACCTACCGAGACGGCGCGAAGGCACCGGCCCATAGATGAATTCGTAATCTGTCTTCGTATCAGACATCGTGCGCCTCTCTCCGGCTAGTCGAGCTCTTCCGTGATGTTGCTCACTATCGCTGCAAAGGCTTCACGTATTGCAGTCGGCGCTGCTTTGTCGCCAATCGGTATGCCAGTGTCCGAGAGCTCCACGACCTCGGGCACCAGTGGCAATGCGCCGAGATAGGGCACAGCCATCTCCTCGGCCATGCTCTTGCCGCCGCCCTGCGAAAAGATCGGGGTCAACGCGCCGCAGTTGGGACATACGAATCCACTCATGTTCTCGATCACGCCGATAACGGGTATCTCGAGCTTGCGGGCGAAGTTGATGGCTTTCCGGCAGTCCTCCTGGCTGACTTTCTGCGGGGTCGTCACGATGATGACACCGTCGGCATCGGGCAGCGACTGGACTATGGTTAGAGCCTCATCACCAGTCCCGGGGGGTAAGTCGGCGACGAGGTAGTCAAGCTCTCCCCATTCGACATCGGCCATGAACTGACGCAGAACGCCTGACCGCATCGGCCCCCGCCAGATCATCGGTGTGTCACGGTCTTCAAGCAACATCGCAATGGAGACAATTTTCAGTCCGTGCGCGGCGATTACCGGCAGCAACGTGCTCTCGTCCGAACCCTGAATGCGGGCATTTGCGGTACCGGTCATCGTTGCGGCATTTGGCCCGTGGACGTCGGCGTCAAGCAGGCCCACCTTCGCCCCCTGCGCTGCAAGCGTCCAGGCCAAGTTCACTGCCACCGTGGATTTTCCCACACCGCCCTTGCCGCTCATCACGATCAGCTTGTGTCTAATCTGGGCGCTGCGCCGCTCTATCGCATCCTTCTGCTCTTGCTGCTGCTGCTGACGCTGTTGCATATCAAATTGCTTATCAGACGCGGTCATTGTCAGTCCCCGCTTCCATTCACCTTCGTCACAAGACCCCGCTACGCGTCGAGAAGTTGCTTGAGGCGATCCCATGCTTTGCGGATTCCCTGGGCGACGAGACTATCATTATACTCGACGAGTGGCACTTCGTTGACCATTGCCTCTGTGACTGTCTCATCATAGGGAAGCTCGGCCAACAGCTCGATGCTGTGCTGCCGGCAGTAGTCCCTGATCTGTTGCGAGTTTCGCTCATTGACGTCATATTTATTGATGATGACCACCAACGGAATGTTGAAGTGGCGGATCAGGTCCGCGACTCGCTCCATATCATGAATGCCCGCCAGTGTCGGCTCGGTAACGATCAGTGCGAGGTCCACATCGGCGATTGCGGCCGTGGCGACGCAACCGATTCCCGGAGCGCCGTCAATCAGGATCAACGCTGCCTGCGTCTCAAGTGCCACGTCCTCAGCCTTCTGTCTGACCATAGTCACAAGTCGGCCCGAGCTCTCCGAGCCGGGAATCAGACGCGCATACACCAGCGGCCCGAAGCGCGTATCGGCCAGATGCCACTGGCCGCAGGTGATCTGTTTCATTTCCAGGGCATTAGTCGGGCAGACAATCGTGCAGAAGCCACAGCCCTCACAGGCCAGTTCATTGATTGCCTCCGCCGTGATCGCGCCAAAGCGACATGCCTCTTCGCACTTGCCGCACTTGATGCACAGATCCTCGTTACGGATAGGGATCTGCGCGCCAAAGAAATCGCCTGATTCTCTTATCGTTGGGCCGACTATCTGGTAGAGATTAGCGGCGTCAACATCGCAGTCGGCGAGTACCTTGTTTGTTGCCAATGCGGCGAAGGAGCCGACTACTGTGGTCTTGCCCGTCCCGCCCTTGCCGCTTACGACGGTTAACTGCTTCGGATGTGTCTGCATTATCGTCTTACTCCTGTCGCTTGGTCATCTTGCCGTGAGGCCGGCCTGCTCACACCGGTCGGGCAAACTTAACCTGAATCCGTTAGGCAAGCCTCACGCAATCAGAGCGTACTATTCAGGCGGAACTCAATATAGATGCTCCGGCTTTGAGCGCGATTTCTTCACCATGTGGAGCAATCCGCAAACCGATTCGCGAAAGATGTACACTGGACCGGCAGGGCGATGTCTGAAGCATTTCGCCCTGCCGGTATGTTCCTCGATTGCGGGTATGGAGCCTACCACCTACCAAAGCCTCGGCCCATACCGAAGCCGCGTCCGAAACCACCGCCGCGACCCCAGGCCATGCCCATGCCGCACGGGCCCATACCGCGACCATAACCATAACCCATGCCATAGCCGCCGCGTATCCCGTACATGCCACCATAGGGCATTCCGTACATGCCACCATAGGGCATTCCGTACA
>CAZCJS010000311.1:0-2316 GCA_964498775.1 uncultured Armatimonadia bacterium | reverse complement strand
GCCACCATAGGGCATTCCGTACATGCCACCATAGGGCATTCCGTACATGCCACCACCATAGGGCGTTCCGTACATGCCACCACCATAGGGCGTTCCGTACATGCCACCACCATAGGGCGTTCCGTACGTCCCACCATAGCGCATGCCGTACCCGCTAACCGCTCCGGCCGGATTACATAAGCCCCGGCCGCCGCCAGTCATCGGGCCCATACCTCGTGGTCCTGTGCCATTGAGTCCTGGCATTTGTGCACCTCCTTATATTGATACGTATGTTGTGTTAATTTCCCAGACAGATGTTCTGCCTGCGCTGTCAGAATACTACCCTCGCGTCATCTTGGTTCCGCACTTCGGGCACGCCAACGAGTAGCATGGTGCACCGCGCTGATGTTGAATTTGGTTTCCACAGTTGGGGCATTTGCACATGCCGCCCGGTCCTGCGGCTACCGGCCCACCCATGCGTCCGGGGCCTGTGCCGCCACCAACGCCACCGCCTGCTCCTCGACCGCCCCGGCCTCCGGCTCGGCCTGTGCGCGGTCCTTGTCCTTGCGGTCCTGTTCCATCTCCTCTTGGCATCCTAACTCACTCCTTCCTCGGTAGCTGCACGTGCAACTACATCCTCTATCTTTCCATACATTCCAACGAGGTCATCCCGCCACTCCGGGCGGGCTTCGGCAAGCGTCTCACCACGGGAATAGGCCTCTGCGATCTCTCTTCTCTGCGGAATCCGCAGCAGTACCTGCAGCCCCGTCGCCGCGCAGTAATCTTCCACGCCTGAGGTTCCCACTCCGTGACGATTGATGACTACACCGCATGGGACCCCCACGCGCCGTGATGTCTCGACGGCATCCCTGAGGTTACTCAGCCCGAATGGGGTCGGCTCAGTGACCAGTATGCAGTAGTCGGTCCCTTCGACCGTCTCCTGCATCGGGCAGGCTGTTCCGGGTGGCGCATCAAGTATCGCTATCCGGTTCGGGTCAATCTGCTCTTTCACTGCTCCGGTCACTGGCGTCGCGCGCTGATCGCCCACATTCAGATAGCCCGTGACAAAGCTGATTTCGCCGCTCGCCGCCGTTCCGGTCCTCGTGGTGCCGACCTGACGCTGGACCTCGGTAATCGCGCCGGTGGGACAGACGTATGCACAGGCTCCGCAGCCTGCGCAAAGATCCGGGAATGTCAACACTGCCTGCCGTATCACGGCGATAGCGCTAAACTGGCACGCCTCAGCACACGCGCCGCAACGCGTACATAGCTCCAGGTCCACTTCGGGCACCAGCACAAAGACCGGCTCTTCATTGCCCAACTCCGGCTGCAGCAGGAGATGAGCGTTCGGCTCTTCGACGTCGCAGTCAATAAGCTGAATTCGCCCCGGATAGACGTCGTTGAGTGCCAGCGCCAGGCTCGTCGCCACGAGTGTCTTTCCGGTGCCGCCTTTGCCTGCCGCTACGGATATCTGCATGCTTTCTGAGCTCGTCTGAGACATCGGGTGTGCTCCTGTTGTCGTGCCATATCAGTCACTGGATGCGCTTAGCCTCGGCGCTTGCTTCCGGCGTCCGCCTCGGCATTAGCGTCGGCCAGAACTTCCAGTTCCCCGTTATTGAACTGCTCGACGGCATCTTTCACGGTACCACTCGCTCCGGTGTAGGCCGTTATGTCGCCCTCGCGCAGCGCGGCAAATGAGTACGGGCCGAGTACCTTCGAGATTACTGCTTCGGCGCCGCCATTGGCTACGAGCTGGGCGGCGGCTACACCGGCCCCGGTACCCGCAAGTGCACCCGGATTCTCGTACCCCTGCGCTTCCATCGTCTCCGTATCAACGATAACGAAGTAGGCGCATCGCCCGAAACGCGGATCAATCGGCGATGTCAGGTCCTTGCCCGCAGAACTAATTGCCACTTTCACTGTCGGCCTCCTCGGGGCTCCAACCGGTTTATCTAGTCATCGAGTTCCGATTGCAGGCGCTCGATTTCGCCATTGAGCCACTGCAATTGCTGCTGGAGGTAATCGCGTTGCATCTGCATCATCTGCAGATGGTACTGCAGGACCTCGCGCGGCTCCGGCATCATGGGGGCATAGCCCCCTGCCGGCGGATAGGCCATTGGTGCGCCACCAAACTGGTTCGGACCCATGCCATAGCCTCCTTGGGGCGCATATTGCGGGTCGTACTGGGGTGGGTACTGCTGGTTGTACTGCGGCATGTTGGGGTCCTGCGGGGGCTGCTGTTGAAAGCCCTGACCCATACCGCGACCCATTCCGCCGCCCATACCTCGTCCCATACCGCCGCCCATACCGCCGCCCATTCCACGCCCCACACCTGCA
>CAZCJS010000310.1:0-4849 GCA_964498775.1 uncultured Armatimonadia bacterium | reverse complement strand
ACTGTTCGCTGGGGGTGGAGGAATATCCTGCTTAAGGGGGTACAAAAGTTGCGGGGGGCATGGGGGATTGCACAAAGGGCGTTGATGGACGGCATTGACAGGCAGGGATGCCTGTCCTCCAAACGGCATGGAACATGCGGCAAAGACAACGGCCGGCGCGGCACGGGGGGTGCGCCCTACATAAGGCGACGGCTGGTGCGGGAGGAGCCTGTGCTGTGGGCCTGCGGGGCTAGGGTCCGGCGCAGATGGAGGGTAATTGGCGGAGGGTGTGGATGGAGGTGGCGGCGGCGGTAGGGGTGGTCAGCTCCAGCAGGCAGGGGACTGTCAGGTTGCGGTAGGCCAGCCAGGCCGCTAACCCGTACCAGCGCGTCCATGAGAAGAGGTCCAAAATCGGCTCGTGAGTCGTATGGGTCTTGGGGTCGCCAGTGTGGATGTGCAGGCAGAGCAGGTCGTCGCCGAGCGCGGCCATCCATTCAGCAATCTGGACGCTGGCGATACTGCCCTTGGCATGGCCGATGTCGAAGCAGAAGCCCGGGTGCAGGCCCGCGTCGCGCAGATAGTCCAGGATGCCGCGCAGATGACTCGGTAACCCTCCGAAAGTCGTGCGCTTCTTCTTCGATGAGTTATTCTCCAGCGCCACGTGTATCCCCAACTCCTCCATCTGCCCGACTATCTCCACATAGGCATCGAGCAGCGGGCGGGTGGCGGTGCGCTTGAGGTTGAGGCGCTGATAGGCATCGGTGAGCAGGTCGGCAGGGAGCTTGGTGGGATGGAGGACGACCGGGTCGGCCTGCTGCTCGGCGCAGAATTGAATGCAGCGGCGCATGTGGTCTTCGTTGAGGAACGCGCCGGCCTCGTCGAAATCGGGTGTCGGGAGGTGGCCGATTAGCTGCAGGCCACATTCCCGGGCCGCCTCCGCCTGCCGGGCGAGAGGGGGCAGAGTGTCCGGGCCGCCGAAGCGAAGTTGGTATGACTCGAGCGGGTACTCGGCGCAGAGATCGCGGATATCCTGAGGCGGGCAATCCGTGGCCGGCGCGTAGCCAAGGTGATCCACGAGGTGGCGCTGTATCTGCGTGGCGGGAATCGTGACCGGCACGAATTCGGAATGTAGCTTGCCGGCGGCGAGGCGGACCATGGTGAAGCCGGGCAGTGAGGTGAGGGCCTTGTCAGGATCAATAGCCTGGACGACGCGCTCCGTCAGCGGGCCGTAGGCGGTGACTTTTGGGTTGTGGCTGTGTGCGACGATGAGATGTTTGATGCCGAACTCGGCGCAGAGGCTGATGAACTCGTCGCGCCGCGCTTCGGGGAAAAGCCGCAGGTAGTGGTGGGAGACGATGATGGTGTTATCGTGCGGGGCGGTCTCCTGCAACGTCCTCCGCAGCCAGCGCATCTGTGGGGGCGGAATCTCGAAGCGCGTGGTGCTCAGCATGATGAGCCGGTAGCCGGAGTGTTGCACGGTGTAGTAGGGGCGGCCGAAGTGCGACCGGTAGCCCTGGGTGGTGTTGCGGCTGGCTTCCTTGTTGCCGATCAGAGGGAAGCATGGGAGTGAGGTTTCGGCGATGATGGCGATGGCATTCTCATAGCAGGCCCGCTGACCGGCCTCGACGATGTCGCCGGCGATGACGACAAAGGCGACGCGGCGGGATTCAGCGGCCCTCAGAGCCATACGGAGATGGTCGTCCTGGATGCCGGGAGTATCGGAGATGTGAGCGTCGGCAATGACGGCAAAGGGAGGCAGTTTGGTCATGATTGGCGAGGTCCCGCGTCAGGCAAAGCTGCGGAAGCTCTCCTCCACCTCGCCGCCGTGCAGCCGGTTGCGGACGTCGCCGGCCGCGACCGCCTCGGCGATAATCGGCATGACTGCGGCCACGACTGCGTTGGTTTCCTCGACTGCTTCATCGTCATGGGAATAGGTGATGAAGAGGAGGCCGCCGCGACGGATCAGCACTCCGCGTCGCGCGGTCTCTTGGAGGAAAAGCGTCCAGACGTCGGTATTCAGTGCGGCGTCCTCATACTCGAACTTCATACTGTGCATGACGGAGGGCCCGTAGCACTTGAAGGGGACGCCGTTTTCCTGTGCCGCAGTCTCGAAGCCGCGCTGGAGCTTCTCGCCCTGACGCCACATGTGCTCCTGGACGGGTTCATGCTTGTAGATATCGAGACATGCCGAGGCGGCGGCCAGAGAGAGAGCCTCGCCACCGTAGGTGATGCTGATGATGAGGTCTTTGGCGGCGGCCATGATGTCGCGCTTGCCGCAGACGACGCCGATGGGCATACCGTTGGCGATGCCCTTGGCGAAGACGCCTATGTCGGGGGTGACACCGTAGTACTCCTGGGCCCCACCGGTTGCCATACGGAAGCCGCTAACGATTTCGTCGAACATGAGGACGGCTTCATGCTCGTCGGCAAGCCGGCGGATGCCCTCGACGACCTCCTGGGGCGCGGCGGTGCCGCCGGCGACATCTACCGAGATCATCGCCACGTTACCCTGATACTTGTTGAGCAGGTCCTCGAGAGCATTGAGATCATCGCGGGGAAAGCCTTCGATGGTCTGCTCGAAGCAGTCGGGGACGCCGGGATTTCCGGCCTGTGCGGCCCAGACATCCGACCAACCGCGATAACCGCTGTTGAGAATGATTTCCTTGCCGGTATAGCCACGGGCGATACGGGCGCCTGCGGAGGTGGCTTCGGCACCGCCCTTCATGAAGCGCATCATCTCCGCGCAGGGGACGATGTCACAGACCTTTTCTGCGACCTCGACTTCGAGCGGGGACAGCAGGCCGGCGATGATGCCCCTGCCAAGCTGCTGCCTGATCGCGGCATCCACCGGCTCATAGCAGTAACCAAGGGTGATCGGGCCGAGGGCGCTGACATAGTCAATGTAAGTGTTACCGTCTATGTCGGTTATGCGGCAGCCGTGCGCGTCGCTGAAGTAGATGGGCCATACACCGGGCGCGAAGGCCGTGGCGCGCTTGCTGTTGGTCTGCGTGCCGCCGGGGAAGAGAGCACATGCGCGTTTGTAGAGTTCTACGGATCCGGTTACGTCGAGTTTGTCGGGCATGTTGAGTCCCTCCATCATGAGGTGTCTGGCTTCGGGGGATATGATACCTGAATTCGTCCGCGTTGACGAGGTTAATGGTGTGGTGACTGCAATGGCATACAGCTTCCTTGCCTACGGGGCGTCGCCATCATTGGCGGAAGTGATCCCATCCGCCGGTGGTAACCGTCACCTCGTCACCTTCATCATCCAATAGCCGCACGCCGGAGCCGTCGGTGACCTGCCCGATTTGCGTCAGCGGTATGGGCGAGTCGCTGAGGGCTTGTTGTAGGGCGCTGACATCGCGACACGCCGCCGTCAGCAGCAACTCGAAATCCTCGCCGCCTGCAGCCGCCCACTGCAGGGCGTCAGCTCCAAGAGATTTCGCGCAGTCCAGCAGTTGCCGGGATACGGGGATTTGCGAGGCCCACAGCTCGATACCCACGCCGGACGCCTCCGCCACATGTCCTGCGTCCTGGACCAACCCGTCGCTGATGTCAATGCCCGCATGGACGTGTCCGAGAGCCGAGAGTGCCGAGGCGACCTCAAGCCGTGGCACTGGAGCTTTTAGCTTTGCGACCAGATGCGGGAAGCCGCTCAGCTCCGAGGCTCTTTTTGCATCAAGCATGGCAACTGCACCGGCCGCATTACCCAGCGTGCCTGTGACGAGGACCGCATCTCCGACTGCTGCGGCCGCGCGCAGCCAGAGTCGCTGGGGATGTGCCTCGCCGAGTGCCGTGACATCAATCATCAGCGGCCCAGCGGAGGAGACGATATCGCCCCCCGCTAGACAGATGCCGAAATCATGGGCCACCGCCGCCAGGCCTCCGACAAGCTCCTCGGCGTCCTCAACCGTCCAGGATTTTGGGATACAGAGCGTGGAGAATATCGCCGTCGCGGTGCCGCCCATCGCAGCGATGTCGCTGAGCGCGGCACCTGCGGCGCGAGCGCCTACCTGATATGGCGACATCCACTCGCGATGGAAGTGGCGCCCCTCGACCATCGCATCCGTGCTCACTAGAGTGACCGAACTCGGCCGTGAGGCAATGATAGCCGTGTCATCACCGCAGCCTTTCACCACTGGCCACTGATCCGCACCGGCGATGCGCTGGATGCGTTCGATCAGACCGAACTCGCCAAGCTCCGAGAGGTCCATAGCCGTCCCGCCGCCCGTCTTCCGCCTATTCCCTGAATTCGGTGAGTGCTGAATCAATGCGGTCAATGAGGCGTTTCGACTTGGTTATGAGACGTTTCGCTTTCTGATCGGGCTGACGTCGCCACAACAGCACCGCAACTGCTGCAGCAATACCCGCCGCGAGCAGGCCTGCACCGACGATAATCCAGCGATTAGTCGTCTCGTGCTGCTCATTTTCATTCATCGCAATGCCTCCGTGCGATCTGGGCGACGGTCATTTTAGCATACCTCACCCCATTGCTGCTACGCCCGCGTTGCAGATACGGGTAATTGACATACAAATGCCCGGAACTTGATGTCCGGGCGGGTGCTCATCTCTGCTATTTAGCGTAGGCCAATGTTTGCGGCCTGGCGGCGGATCCAAGGATAATCATGCCAAGCTGAAAGTCCCCGCCTACGCGGTAATGGCTAGTCCGGGGCTAGACATCCCAGACGGTTCTGCTGGGCGCGTCGGGATCGTCACTCGGCGGGCCGCCGGCGTCCTCCATGCTCTGGAAAATCCGCTCGACGAACACCAGTAGCTCCTTGGGGTTGAACGGCTTGGTCAGATACGAACTCACGCCCGACTGCCAGCCCTTGAAGATGTCGGCATCCTGGGCCTTCGCCGTCAGCATGAT
>CAZCJS010000309.1:0-4879 GCA_964498775.1 uncultured Armatimonadia bacterium | reverse complement strand
TAGACTTCATCCAGCTCGCCTGCCTCTGCATCCCTCAAGAGCGCCGTCAGAGCTTTGCGGCTGCCCCGGTCATGCTCATCTGCAAACTGATCCGGCGGGAGTTCACCCGAAAGGCCTCGCTCCTCATAGATTTTGATATTGCGAGGCTCATTCCCAGCCGCCTCGCTGACTGTGGCAGTCAGCCTGGCTATCTGGGTTTCCAGCGAGTGGCCTTTCAGTTGTTCCTTGCTGCTTACTCTGACATACAATCCAATTGTCTTCATGTGCTTAATCTCCAATCGTAGGGGTACCCCTACTAAGCGTTTCTATATAGTACCATAAATCAGTAAACTGGTTGCTTTATGATGTACTATGAGTGGGGTCTTCACATTCTCCCAGTCTGAACCACACTCATTAAAAGCTATTAACCCCAGCAGACAGGGGGCGCAATGGCTTTCTACGGTCACCGTACCGATGACGGAGATGTTCACAATTACGCCCCCCACTGCCTGAGCTAAAGTCGGCCTCACAGCCTATCCCCCACTCGCTTCAGATATGTCGGTGGGGTCATCTGCGAATTGCTCGGTTTTGCTGACCAAGCTTTGTTTGCCCGCATTTTGGCGGGTTGGAGTGCGTCCTTCGGCTGCCCTGACGGCACCGCGTGCCAGGAAACGGCTGAAGTGTTTGAGCCGTTCTTCGGCTGCCGTATCCACATCGGCAGCGCTCGTGGTCTGCGGTGTGATTTCGTCGTCTCTTCTGTAGTTCACGCTGACACCCCCTCAACGGCACGCCGGAGCGTGACATCCCAGTTACGCACGGCGCCTGCTTTGGTAGATGCGTCAGCGTGGAGGTAGCGTCCGGTGGTCTCGAGGCTTTTGTGGCCGAGGAGATCCCGGACCGTGGCGACATCAGTTCCGCTACGAAGCACTTGTGTCGCAAACGCGTGCCTGAGGCTATGGACTGTAAAGCCTCTGTCGCCCAGCCCGGCGCGTTTCAGCACACGGGTGAACAGCCGCTGCAGACCGGTACTGCTGAGGCGAGTCCCGATCTTGGTCCGGATCAGCGCGCCGCTGCGGTCACCGAGGTTCCCCACATAGGCGCGCAGAATCCCAACAGCCGTATCGGGAAGTGGAACTGCACGCGAGGCGCCGCCTTTCCCGTCCCGGATTGCCAGCTGCGAAAACTCGGCAGCGATATCCGACACGTCTAACGAGAGTACTTCCCCGCGGCGAAGCCCACAGCCCAGTAGCAGGCCGAACACGACGGTCTCTCGCGGTGTTTCACAGGCGCCTAACAACTCGGCGCATTGCTCTTTCGAGGGGACCTCAGGCATGGACTGGACAACCTTGGGGCGCTGGACCTGCCCGACGGGGTTTTGGTCGATGTAACCCATAGTCACCAAGTAACTGAACAACCCACATACAGCAGTGAGCTTCCGGGCTACTGTTGACGCACATCGGTCTCGACCCAACCAGCTGGCGTAGAGGTGGATGTCGCGTGGAATGACGTCGCGGACGTCGGTACTGCGATGATGTTCGGCCAGGAAGTCACAGAACTGTTCGAGGTCGCCCCGATACGATTTGACTGTCAGGGGCCTCAGTCCCCGACCCTGGCCCAAGTACTCGAGGTAGTGCCCCACGAGGGGGCTGAGGTTGTAGAGGTCTACATCTGCTGCATGTTCCATCGCCAATCTCCTCTGGACAAGTAATTGTTGCTACCTGTCACATAGGAAATGTAACGATGTGGGGATCTTTACGTGTCTATTATGTGATACGCAAGCCGTTTTGCACAATATGCAGGGCTCGAGCGCGGAAGATAGCCTGCAAAACCACCAATATCGGCAAAATCAGTACCACTGCAGCCAGATTTATTGAATTTCATCGGCCCAAAAATAAGCCAATTCCTTCAGCAACTCCTCGGAGTAACGGAGCAGACACGCGTCCTCGGCAATCGTTTCAACGCCCTGTGGGAAGAGGTCGTTCACTTTCAAGAATCCGTCCACCGAAGACAACAGCCGAAAGAATTCTGTTGCGCGCTCGCCCTCCGGAGGCAATACCAGATACTTCTCGCCATCAGGCCCCTCTAGTTTCTCCACATTGGCCAGGAATATCACTTCATCCAAGTCGCCATCGATTGAAGTCAACATATCGGCAGCATGCTCGTCCGCGAAAGAGGCACCTTTAAGGACCTCATCCTCTATAGCCACGTCCTGCGCCTGCTCCATCAACTCATTCGCAAGCTGCCTGAAGTACCGTCTGACCGTTGTCTTCAGATATGCGCTAAACGCTGTGCCGCTGCCCGCAGTACTTCCCTTTGCGAAATCGTATGTCTCGACGGCATGATATACCATGTTACGAATGTCGTCTGCCTCGGACGCAGGAACATAATCGACGATACGCCATGGCGGGAGCGGACTGCTGTCGCTGACACTCTGGATGGCATCACTGTAGTGCTTATTCAGCATCGGCATGGACGTCCAGTAGAGCACTGACTTCAACAGCTCTGTCGGCCGTCTAGGAAAGTGGAATATCATTCGCTCCATCGGCATCTTTACCAAGTACACGATATAATCTGCGACTGCTTGAGAGATGGAGCTATCAACCTGCACATTTGGCCGATAGGCGAGGTTCTGGTAGCGAATAATGCCCGCAAGCGACACCTTCGGCAAGATGCGAAACGTGTAGGCATTGCGGCGATATTGCTCCGCATCTTCCCAGCGCTTCTCAAACGCCGCCATGAATTCCTCATCACTGGCCATCTCGACTATCGGTGGACTTAGCAACAGATACCCCTGTGAGGTCTTCACCAATGCTCCAGCCTCATTCAGAAGCAAAAAGAACCAATGCCTCACACACTCCCACAGCAACTCCTCGTGGTTCTTCAGAGAGGTGCCATTGCGCAGAGCCGCCCTGGGATTCGAACACACCACACCAACGAAAAAAGCATACAACAGACACCCAAACCCGACCTCGCAGAAGATTGCCTCATCTATCTCGTAGTATTCGCACGCGGCAGCCCAGTGCTCCATCAGTTCCTCGCAGTAGTAATGCACCAAGGTCCAGAACCACTGCAGCGCTTCTTGGTCATCGAGCAATCTGCGCAGCATGGCAGGGCCCCGCGAAAGCTCCAAGTGCCCGATCAATGCCAGATAGCCAAACGGTGAATTGCCCTCAAAGTCAATGGAGAGCAGCATTGCATCCAGCCCGCGCATCTCCGCCGATCTGCCAACCAGTGCTTCACGCAGCTCCCCATACGAAAAGGTTGCCGACGCCTCAACTAAAGAATCGTCCGTCGCGCTTCCCACTCCAGATTCGCATCGAGTCTGCTGCTCTTCTGCCAGCCACTGCAATATCGGCAGTGAGATGATGCTCAACTCGCGCATCGTCGTCCGTGCAGCTACAGAGCCTGGTGGGCGCGGGCCATTCTCAACCTCTTCACCTTCTGTCTGGGCATTCAACCAATCCATCGTCAATTCATATACAGCGGTAAACGGCTCTGGCAGAACCGACTTGGCCCTTGCAGGCAGCTGCGGTGGAGTCAATAGGGAGAGGTCCGGATGCAGGTAATCACACACATCTTCCTTGCGAACGAACATATCACTATCCCGTCGCGCAGCAAGCATGCCACTGTCCACTGCCTCTCCAGTCGCTTCAGCTCAATACCCTCAGCCTCCGCTGCCACTTCCAGGGGGAACCATTGCCCTTCCCTATCCGCCAGGTAACGCCACGGCAACCGATTGTACCGCCGCCGCACGCTTCCTGTTGTTGCATAGCCCAGCCGGCTTGCCACATCCTCATACGTCGCGCCGCATTCGACATTACGAGCTACTGCATGATCCCGCAGTCGTTGAAGCGTCAGCGGTTCGGACAATTCCTCCCCGAGTTGTGAAACATAGTATTTCACCCGCTCTTGAAGGGCTCGAGGCGTGATGCGCCTGCCCCCACGCGTAATGAACAGCGGGCCTTCGTCCGGGAGCTTCTCACGGACTTCATCAAGAGTTTCGGCGCAGAGAACATTCAGGCTCAAGACGCGGTCATCACAGCGTACATGCATCCTGATATAGCTTTGCCGGTAAACTGACAATTCTACGTCAAATCGATCAACCGCACAGATGTCAGGAGTACCCATTCCCCAATGTGCCGCAAAACGCATTGCCAGCGCATCGCGAAGACCGGCTCGTGTGCTCAGGTCGGGAGCGTTTAGCAGAGCCCCCACGTCCTGCCGTGTTGGGACCGTTACCCCCTCCTGGGTCGCCAGTGCTGCCAGTTCTTCTATACGCTCGTCTGTCAACGGCTTCACCGGCTCAGCTTGCCACTGCAGATAGCTGGCGACAATCTCCTGCAACTCCTCTGCCCTATCAGCCGAAATCCCCTCTGCCACAAGCTGCTTTCCCACCAGCCGTGCTTGCTCTGGCGCGATGCGAAAAACAGCTTCGCCCAAAAGACCATACACTTCGGCGAGACCTGCATCATGGTCAAAAACTACCCCTGGAGGGTAGCCGCGGTACCGCAGACAACGTATGTACTCCTCAGCCCGGGCAGGCAATGGCTCACTTGTCATCTACTGCAATACCTCGTTTCTCGCAATTCATCTGAACGCTGGTTATGCCCCAGATAGATCCCCAACTCCGCAGAACTGTCACTCACTCTTCCATTTCGCAAATCTCATGACCTCCCCCATTCTCAGGCTCACTCAAAGTGAGGCCGTTGTGACCTCTGTCCTTGCCCCCGTCTGTGTACCACCTGCAATGAGGGTTTTGAGCCTGTAAGGCAGATTTCCTGCCCTGCCGTTGGGTCGTTTGGGCCGTGTCTTTGATGCTCTTTCCACCCCCGTGGGGGTGGGCGTCAAGCGCCTGCTTTGCGAACTCATCTGGCGTCATATTCTTCAAAGCGCCGTGCGG
>CAZCJS010000308.1:0-4894 GCA_964498775.1 uncultured Armatimonadia bacterium | reverse complement strand
GTCCGGGGCGTTGTCCGTCATGACGGGGCCGCCTGCCGCTTGAGACTCTCGAACGACCGGGACAGCGAAGCCACATAGTTGGGACCGAAACATCCCTCCGGGGTGATGACCGAGTAGTAGGCATGTTCCAGCATCAGCAGACGGTCGCCGACACCCAGGGCGATGGCACCCCCGCTGCCGCCCTCGCCGATGACCATGCACACTATCGGTACAGCCAGTGAGAACATGTCGCGTTGATTAGCGGCGATGGCTTCGGAGATCCCCCGGCTCTCCGAGGCTTCCAGACAGTCCGCGCCGGGCGTATCTATGAGAATGATGATGGGGTGGCCCATCTGTGCTGCAAATCGCATCAGCCGCATGGTCTTGCGGTACCCCTCCGGCCGAGCCATACCGAAGTTGTGGGTGGCCCGCTCTGATATCGTCCGGCCCTTCTCCTGCCCGATAACAGCTACCGGCTGACCATCCAAAAACCCGATGCCGGCTATGATCGCCCTGTCATCGCCAAACCGCCTGTCCCCATGCAGCTCAACGAAATCGTCAATAATTGCCGAGATGTAGTCGGACGACTGAGGGCGGCGCTCGTGGCGCGCTAACATGACACGATCCCAGGAGGTGAGCCCGGAGCAGATCTCGGCTGCCAGTTCGTCGGCCCGCTCCTCCAAGTCCGCCAGTTCATCACTGTACGCTTCCTGACCGGCCTCCACCATCCTGCGCAGCTCCGAGATCCGCGCATCCAGTTCGTCCAGTGACTTCCCCAGCTTTGTCAACTTGCTCTCGCTCATATCGTTGTCTCGTTCCATGTCTGTAGCCCCGTAACACCCGAATGCTTAGGCCGTACACCATCGCAGGATGGTGTGCAGAGTAGGCCGGATCTGGCGGCGCGACAACAGCATGTCAACCATGCCATGCTCGTACTGGAACTCGGCGGTCTGAATTCCCTTGGGCATCCGCAGGCCGGTGACCTCAACTACCCTCGGGCCGGCAAACCCCATCGCGGCGCCCTGTTCAGCTATGATGATGTCACCGAGGAATGCGAAGCTTGCCAGTACGCCGCCGTAGGTTGGGTCGGTGAGCACGCTGACATAAGGCAAGCTCGCTTGCGCGAGGGTTCCGGCGGCGCCGCTGGTCTTGGCCATCTGCATCAGCGCGATGAGACTCTCCTGCATGCGCGCGCCGCCCGATGCACAGAATATCACCACTGGCAGGCGCTCCGCTATCGCCCGCTCCATCAGCCGTGTCACGCGCTCCCCGACCACCCAGCCCATGCTGCCACCAATGAAACTCAGGTCCATGATCCCCACGCCGAAAGCAATGCCATCAATACTCGCCCTTCCCGTAAGCACGGCCTCCGTCATGCCGGTGCTCTCCTGGTTCGCTCGCGCCTTGGGCAGATACTCGGGGAAGTGCAGCGGATCATTCAGCGGCAGCTCGCCATCCCACTCCTCGAAGCTGTCTGGATCGGCTGTCACCTGCAATCGCTGCCACACCGTGAGCCGCAAGTGATGCCCGCACTTGGAGCATACCCACAGGTCCGCCTCCAGGTCAGGGCTGTAAAGAAGCTGATTACAGGCCGGGCAGGTCTGCCACAAATCCGGGGGCACCTCGCCGTAACTGTCCGACGCCGGCGCCTTTTTTTCGTCTGCAGATGTCATCTCGACTCCTTGAGCTTTGCCCTCTACGCTTTACAGACGGTTCGGCTTATCATGGATGGCCGGCTCACGTTGCCCGCCTGCCTGCTTTATGATATTATTGCACGAAGTCAAAACCGCTATCGTGCAGGGGGACTGTGATGTCACTTGATGAAGCTCGACAAGAAATTGATACTATTGACAAACAGGTAGTCGAACTTCTCCGGCGGCGCGGTCAGGTGGCCCAGCAGATCGGGCGCATCAAAGGCACCACCGGCCAAGCCATATATGACTCCGCACGTGAGGCCCAGTTACTCGAGCAGCTCACATCCGCCGACCTCGCACCCCTCGATGCCGACGCCGTCATCGCCATCTATCGCCAGATCCTCGCCGCCAGCCGCTCTCTCCAGGCCCCTCTGAGCGTCGCCTATCTGGGCCCGGAGTACACCTTCAGCCACATCGCTGCCATTGACCACTTCGGCCCGGCCGCTCAACTCTCCGCCACTGCCACTATCGAGGAGGCGTTCGCAACCGTTGAGCGCAGTGCCGCCGACTACGCCATCGTGCCCATTGAGAATACGATCCAGGGCGTCGAGGCCAGAACCCTCGACTGCCTCTTCGAGTCCAAGCTCTGCATCTGTGCCGAAACCTACGTTCCCATCCACCTCCACTTGGTGGCCAAGTGCAAGATGAGCGAAATCGAATGCGTCCACTCTCATCCCCAACCGCTCGGTCAGTGCCGGCTCTGGCTGCGCACCAACCTCCCAAACGCTGAATTAGTCAATGAGTCGAGCACAGCCGCGGCCGCCCAGGCAATCGTCCGTCAATACCGTCATGCCGCCATCGCTACGGCTGAGGCCGCAGATGCCTACGGCCTCCAAATCCTCGCCTCCAATATCGAGGACCAGGCCGATAACCGCACCCGCTTCCTGATCATAGCGCACCACAGTGCTGAACCCTCCGGCAACGATAAGACCTCCGTGATGTTCACCACGGCAGATGAAGCGGGAAGCCTCTATCGCGCCCTCGCTCCGTTCAGCGCCCATAAAATCAATCTGACACTGATCCAGTCCCGCCCCGCCCGGGGAGCCGTCGAAGGGCCATATTACTTCTATGTGGACTTCGACGGCCACGCCGAATCAGTCGAAGTGCACGAAGCAATCAACGCCCTCCACAAATACTGCTCCTTCGTGAAGGTACTCGGCAGCTATCCCGTTTCAGGCTGATTCAGTCCCGCCTGGGCCCGTATCTGCGCCATCTTCTCGAATGCCGCTGCTCCCTCTTCGCTGTGCACGAAATCGTTCAGCGTTTCGATCCGGTCCTGGAGGTTGGGATGGGATTTGATGAAGTTCCCGATACGGAAGCGCCGCTCCATCTGATCCGCATCGGTTGAGATATCGCCGCTGCTCTCGACGTAGGCGTGGAGGTCTTCGGTGGAAACGTCCGCCTGCTTATCAAACATCGCGGCCCGCTTCACCATCACTATGTTAACAATCGAGCTCCCCCCCACCAGCAACGCGGCACACCGATCTGCCGTGTAGTCGGCGAGATCCGACCACCCCGATCCGAGGAACTTGATTATCAACAGTGGGAACAATAGCAGCTTCCACAGTGGGTTAGCGTTGGTGATGTACTGGGTGGCAAGTTTCAGGCTCATGTGACGCGATTTCACATGTCCCATTTCGATGGCCAGAAGAGCCTCGAACTCGTCTTCGCTGAAGGACTCGCGCATCAACTGAGTGGCCACGATGGTCCCAGGCCCGCCGGCAATCGAGTACATATACGGGGCATCGTCCTCCAGTATGTACATGTGGGGAACTTTTATGCCCGCAAGCGTCGCCTGCTTGGTCAGCAGCTTGTGGATATCGAGGAAGTTGTTGGCCATCACCTTCGCCTGCCGACCCGCCTTCTTGATCTTCTTCTTCGTGTGCAAGGTCGCCAGGTAGTTGCCCGCCAGTATCATCAGCAACGGGATGACTAACAGGTTGCCGATGAACCACCAGTTCATTCCCTGCAACCCTTTGATACCAGTGCTGTTCATGATCCCGTTGTAGTTCGACACCGCCACGAACGCCGCCGCCGCGATGAATAAGCCGTAGGTAACGCCGACGGCCGTCCAGTATGCCTGTTTCTCACCGGGAAACTGATAATCACTGAGCTTCAGAATCAGCTCGTCTTTTTTCGTCTTCTTGCTGCGCGGCCTGGCTTTCCGTGCCATCAGTCCTCGCCACCGTCCCTCAGTTTGACGATTATTCGAACGCGCTGGATGCTCTGTTCGTCAGCCGTCTCAATGGCCAACTCAACTCCGTTGATCGCAAATATCTCCCCCGTATCCGGCATGTAACCTGCGAGGCTGGTTACTAAACCCCCTATAGTGTCAAACTCGTCATCGGGCAGGTCAATCAGCAACTGCTGATTGATGAACTCGATGCGCTCGCGGGATGACACGACAATCTCATCCTCACTGACGAACACGATCTCTTCAGCCTCCACGTCGTGTTCGTCCTCGATCTCACCGACCAGTTCCTCGAGAATGTCCTCGATGGTCACCAGCCCCTCGGTCCCGCCAAATTCGTCAACGATGATAGCAATATGCACCGCGTGCTCTCGCATTTCGGAAAACAGCTCATCCAGCAGCTTGGTTTCCGGGACATACACGGGGGCTCTGGCTACATCATTCAGGTTGATCTGTGACGCTCCCTCATTGAGCTGGACCAGGAGATCCTTTACATAAAGTATGCCGGTGATCTCGTCCAGCGTCTCGTCGCATATCGGGATGCGCGAGTGCCCGCTGTCAATCACGACCTCCAACGCGCGCTCGAGACTGTCATCCTGGTCCAGAGCGACGATGTCCACACGCGGAACCATGATCTCCGACACGCGTGCCATGCTCAACTCGAGGACATTGTCCAGCATCTCGCCCTCTGCGGGCGGCAACGCTCCTTCCTCTTCACTCACATCGGCGGCGACGCGAATCTCATCTCTGGTTACCGGCTCCCTGCTGCCTGTTGCCGGGATACCGCAGATCCTGAAGTTCCAGTCGGCAATCCGAGTGATGATCAGCATGACCGGGCCGACGATTCGCACCAACTGCGACATCGGCCGCGCGGCTCGCAGGGCCACGCTCTCAGCATTTAGAGCCCCGTATGTCTTGGGCGCAATCTCAGCCACAATCAACATCAACAGCAGCATGCCAATGTGCAACGCTTCCTCACGCCACTGGCCATGCCAGGTGCTATGGGAGACCAACACTGTCATCAGCGTCG
>CAZCJS010000307.1:0-4904 GCA_964498775.1 uncultured Armatimonadia bacterium | reverse complement strand
GCAGACGCAAGACGAGGTGCGCAAGCATATTGCGACGCGGGATAGTCAGATGACGGCGATCTCCTATGCCTGGCATGCGCCGGGAATGCCCGATGAGACAGACATCTGCGCCACCGACCTCATCTACACCCTGCTCGGCAAGAAGCAGGTGGGACGTCTCGATAAGCTTCTCGTCGAAGAGAAAAGCTACGCCGCCGACGTGCGCATAGACTACCTGACGCAGAAGCACCCTGGTCTCTTCGTCATCACGGCGGTGGTCATGGATAAAAACGAAATGGCGGTGCGCAAGGCGATCCTGGAGCAGGCGCAGCGACTGGTGGATGAGCCGGTTCCGGAGGATGAGTTGGCGCGTGCCAAGCTCCTGCTGCGCACCGAATACGCCTTCTCCAACGAGACATATGCGGGCCAGGTCGGATCTCTCGGATTCTACGACGCCATCACCTCGTACCGCTTTGCCATTGACTACATAGACATCGTCTCCGCCATAACACCCGAGCAGCTTCAGGCCGCCGCGCGCAAGCTGTTTGTTCCTGACAGCTATAGCCTGCTGATACTGCGGCGCGAGCAAGATGCACCGGCCGTCGAGGAGGTGAAGCTCCTGTGCCCAGCCGCCGAGTCCTGATCTGGGGCCTACCGATCCTGCTTCTCACTGCCGCTTGCGGTGTCCCCGCTCCGGCGGCGGAGAATGCAGCCAAACAATTCATCTCCCAGCACGATCTGCCGAACGGCCTGCACCTCACTGTGGCCGAAGACCCGCTGACGGATATCGCTGCTCTCGATCTGGTTCTGGACGTCAGCGCGCTTGATATTGACGAGGACAAAGCCGGCATCAGACAGCTTATCCAGCAACTGTCGCTTGACCGGCTGCGCGCCGCGGTCGCTCAGGAAGCGCAACTGGCCGGCCTTTCAGATGCCGTCAAGAGCGGCGGATCGCTGGCAATCAGTTGTGAGGATGAGTACGTGGGGGCACGGGCGTCGCTGCCTTCGAACCTGCTACCGGTAGTGTTGCGCACGTTTGCCGACCTCTTCTTCGCCCCGCAGCAGTTTACGGCCGAAGAACTTGCCGACGCCAAGTCGCAGGTGATCGGCGCCTATGAGCGGTCCCTGAACAATGCCGGCGAAGATACGTTTCGTCTTTTCCGGCGGGCGTTTTGGGGCAGCTCGGCGCTCGCTGATGATACCTCCACGGTCCTTGCCGGAATTGCGTCCGCCTCGTCTGCCGATATCACGGCGTGTTTGGAGCGCCTGTATGTGCCGTCGCGGGCATATCTGTGCGTCGTTTCACCGTCGCCTGCCGAGCAGATAACACCGCTCGTCGAGGAGATTTTCGGGCAGTATAAGGCGGGGGCGCAAACGGTCGCACCGCGGATTGTTAATCTGCCGACTAGCTCCGTCGTGCGCGTCGGCAGTGGCAAGGACATGCAGCACGCGGCCGTCTTACTCGGGGTGCCGCTGCCACCCTACGGAACGCGCGGCTTCATGGCCGGGCAGCTAGCCTACATCCTGCTGGGCGGCGCACAAGGCCGTCTGACCGAGGATCGGATGATGCAACGCGGCTTTGGCCTGATGTTGCCGCAAGCTTTATATGAGACCTCGCCGCCGTTCAAGGTCATTGCGCCCAGACCAGGCACGATCCCGTTCATAGCCGTCTATGTCGTCGCTGACCCGCTCCACATCGAGGATGCCCGCGTGCAGGTGCTAAGCCATATCCAGGCGATACGCAGGGGGGATTTCAGCGAGGAGTATCTGCAAGCGGCCAAGGACCAGCTCGTCAATGAGTATGCACTCACCTGCGACAAATACGGATCACACGCGGAGTTCCTCAACGTCAACGCTCTCTTCGGCGCGGAGCCACGCCTCAATGCTGATTTTGCTGCCCTCGTCGAAACAGTCTCAGCAGAGGACGTCACGAAGGTAGCGCAGGAATACTTCGCCAATCATGCAATTGGAGTACAAATGCCAGCCAACTGAGATGGTGGTGATCATCGTGATAGCAGGCGTTCGCATAAAAAAACTCACCCGACACGTTGACAGCCGGGGATATGTCATGGAGATTTTGCGCGCTGACGATGAGGAGTTCATGGAGTTCGGCCAGGCTTATGTTTCCGCCTGCTTTCCGGGACTAGTCAAGGCCTGGCATTGCCATACCAAGCAGTGGGACCACTTCTGCTGCGTGGCCGGAAACGCAAAGATCGGGCTGTTCGATGACCGCGAGGAAAGCGCGACTTGCGGCGAGACCCAGAGCATCGTCATCGGTGAACTCAATCCCGCGCTCATCAAAATCCCGCCGTTCGTCTGGCACGGAATGACGGCCCTCGGCGGCGAGCTTGCTGTTGTGCTCAATATCCCGACCGAGACCTACGACTACGAAGAGCCGGATGAACTGCGTCGCGAGCCGTTCGACCCGAAAATCCCCTTCGAGTGGCATGTCCGCGGCGGCTGAAAACTCTCGGACTATGCAGTTACATGCCGACGGATGCCACCCGCTTTTCCCAGGCCCTGAGCCTGCGGGACTCCTTCCCCCTGCAGAGTCCGACCGTGCAAACCTCCGTTTTGCTCCCAGCGCTGCGTGCAGATGCGTTGAGAGCGTGTCAGGCATTATTCGCCTGACTCTACCGGCCCTCAGTTGGCTACCTTTACAGGATGCACATTGACCTGGTAGTCGGTGTTGGTCACGGTCGCGACCAGGTAGTGGTAGTAGCCGCCGTCTTGTGGTGAGGCGTAAAGAGGAGCCCCCGCGCCTCCTGTGATGAAGTAGTCCACACCGTCGCGGCGCGAATGATTGTAGAGGTGCTCGTGGCCCATAAATACGGCGCTGACCTGGTGCTTGACGAACAGCGCGTGGAGCCGGTCGCGGAGCGGGATGTCAACATCCATCGAGGAGCCTCGGTGTCCGTCCACCGGAAACAATGGTCGGTGCAAGGTCACGAAGATAAACCCGGCATCCTGCGCCGCCGCGATGTCACTCATCAACCACTCCCATTGCTTACCCTTGATGCGGCCCTCCTCGCCGGGGATTTCGCTGTCGAGGATGATGAAGTGGCAATTGGCGCGGTCGAAGGAATACTGGCGGCCACCAAAGTATTCATCGAAGATGCGAGCATTCGCCACCGAGCCGCGGATGTCATGATTCCCAGTACTCAGCGCCACCGGGATGTCCTCTTCGCGCTGATAGAGGCCGCGGGTCTTGAGCGGCATCAGTGCCTCGAAAAAGCGCGCGTACTGGGCGCGGACAGTCTGTGGGTCAGTGCTTCCCTCGATGTAGTCGCCAGTGCCAATGACGAAGGCGGGCTGGCGGTGGGCGATCTCGTTCATGATGTGGCGGGTGACGTTGAGCCGCTCGTAGTTCGGCCCGGGGCGGCAATCCCCGAATACCGCGAAGGTCAACTCCCCATCAGCGGCCGCGACGGAGCCGCCCGCAATCAGAACAACGGCCAGTAGCAAAACGAGGCGTATCGCGTGTGAGCGCCAATCAGAATTCATGATCACGGTTCCTCCTTGGAAAAACCCCCGGTCAGACGTCTGGCGCGGCGTGTTTGCATTGCCGCCTATTGTCTCACGAGACAACCTCATTCGCAAGGGGGAAGCCCGGCAGACGCCGCGCGATAGCACGACTTCGGGGAAGTCATCGGGGATACCACGTGCCACTTGCCGAAGGCATATGCCCCGCGCGAGACCGGCGCCGAGAGCAGCCCGCGGATGTCAGGCAGACTCTGACGGTATGGCAAAGGATATCTGTTCGTCGTCCGAGGTTCCCGCCAGTCGGTAACAGTATGCCTCGCGCAAAGTCATAGCTCAGAGCCGGCCGCAAGTGTTGAGGAAGTTATCGAAAGCATCTTGGGAAGTGGCGCTGGTCCAGAAGCCGAACACTTAAGGATTCTGGACGTGGGATTAGATAGATTCTGAACCAGGTTGAAATGTATGCCCCTCTGCCGTCAGGAAGATGTACGTGGCTGTCGCCATAGTTTTGTATACCTCCTGGGCTCTAAGAACTCGACGAGACCGAGTTTCGCCAAGTACTGTAGCTGCTGGCGGATTTTGCGCGTCATGTGGGAACACGAGCACCTTCGTCGAAGACCAGCCTTGCTTTCGTTTCCGCACATTTCCCATCTCGGAACGTCCAGCGCCAGATGCTATTATCTTCGTCATAGATGATTTGGATGTAGCTTCCCTCTTCGACGAAGGGTGCAACAACGTCAAATAGGACCTTTTCGTCCCCTGTTTTCCCACACGTTGGTCCTTCGACTGCACACACATTTCCTTCTTCGTCAAACTCAAGTTCCCAGTGCCAGGCTCGGAACATTTCGCGCAAGCTGGTAGCTTGCGTCATCTCGTGAATGTCAACGCCCGCGTATTTGGCGCGCGTTCGAGCTGCTCCCGCAGCAAGTGCCTTAGCCGCTGCTTCGGCGGGACCGATGTTGCTTGCGAGGATGCGGAATCGTTGCTCCATCAAGCCCACTTCGTTCATCTCAGTCTCCTATATTCTGCTGGTCAAATGACCAGTCTTCTGTACTGCTCAACCAGACCAAAAGCATCGCGGGAGCTTGCATGCTGTATCACCGAATTGTACAACTGCTCCAACTGGGAATAGAGCCGGAAGCGAAATCTATGCTGATGCGCTCTGAAGGGCGCCTGGACTATACGGCGCTCGAACAGCTCTTTCTGCTCATCATTCGGCCCAAGTATGAACATCTCCGCATTGAAGCGGCGCGGGATTTTCAGCAACCTATCAAGCCCGTTCCTTATTCTCGTCGTGTGCTCGACCTCGAAACCGTACACAGGATATGGTCCATATTCGTCCTCGCTTAGCCACAGCACATCTATCTCCCGGATCTGCGCCACATTGGGCCCTTTGAATATGGACGTGCAATCATCTATGCTCACCTACTGTCCGAGCTTTTTCC
>CAZCJS010000306.1:0-4905 GCA_964498775.1 uncultured Armatimonadia bacterium | reverse complement strand
GCAAAGGCATCAAGAAGCCACGCTACGGCGCCGTCGGGAAGAAAGGTAGCATCGGCGAGCATGAGGGCTATAGCGCCGAGATCAGACTCGAGAGTCTGGAGGTAGACGGCCCGGGCTGCTATCAGATACTGGGAGCACGCGAGAGTCGCTATGGCGGGGCGTGCAGCCCGGCGGACACATTCATGGTACGCGACCCCGAGACGTTGCTGAGCAGCCGCGTCTGGCGCTGTGAGGGTGTTGCCTGGCGTAAGCAGCGGCCCACGAAGTACCCGAATCCGGCAGAGGTGAGAGCGGACCTGCAGGCATCCGGCACGTGGCGCAATACGTGCACGGTACTGTCGGTTGTATATCCCCGCAGCGATACTGACGAGGTGACGTGCCTGGTAATGGGGACCGATACGGCGGGCACGCGGCGGCTGGGGTACCTGAAGGGGACTTTCGACGGCAGCCGGATGACATGGGTGGAGGAGACGCCGCCGGAGGGCAAGAGCAATCCGTTCATGGCTCATGACAGCCTGCGGCCGACGGCCCGCAGTGACAGCGACTGGGGCAGCAATGAGCACTCGGGTCTGGTGAGTGTTTTCGGTCTTGAGGACGGCACCTGGGCGCTGACCTATGCGGGTTCCGAGGACAACCCGGACCACTACATGACGCGTGTGCTGCACGGGGCGGAGGACCGCTGGTCGTTTGATTATGATGAGCACTACTGGCCGCAGAACCCGATATGTCCGGGTACGGGCGGTGTTGCGAAGCTGCCGCCGGAGTACCAGGGGGTGGCGCTGTGGGGAAACCGCGATGCGGAATGGTTGTTCGCATACGATGCGGAGACGCCGAATGCTGCGGAACGGTTTGTCGGTTACTGCCGGGGTAAGACGATCCTGCCCCTGATTGACGTGGGTACGAACCTGCGCACGGTACTGGGAGTGACCAGCCCGGATCTGAAGAGCTTCCGGCCGCTTCCACACGGCAATATACCGTCACCGCTGCCGTCTCGGTGCATGCATGTTTACAGCGCGTTCACCAATGGCCCCGACACCATGTGCCAGTTGGTCGAGTACTACGGTGACGGCCTGCGTCTGATGGTGAGTGATGACAAGCTGCATTTCACGCAACTGGATCGGTATTTCATCCCCGGCGGCGAGCTTCCGGGCGAGCCGAGCAGTCCGTATCCGGGCTGCAGCTTCCAGATTGGTGACTGGCGGATTTACTACTACTCGGGGACCGACTTTATCAACTACGCCTACACCAAGCGTAACCGGGAGACATACTACGAGCTTGAGAGCGCGAGTGTGAGCGGGCGGATCGAGACTGCGATCGTCGAGAAACCGCTGGTCATCGGTACGTCCGAGGCGGCCTGGAATGACCTGTATGTGAATGTCGCGCCGCACGAGGGTGGCATCCGCGTGGAGGTAGTTGACCCGAGGGACGAACAGGTAGTGGCAGGCTACTCGGCCGATGACTGCGACATGATCGCCGACGGTGTTGAGCAGCGGGTGACGTGGGGCGGCGGGAGTCTGGCCGACCTGACCCAGGAAAACTTGCGGTTCGTCTTCTACCTGGAGCGAGATGACGCGGAGGCTGAAAGCCCGCAGTTGTTTGCGTGGTCGGTACAGCAGACGCGGCGCGAGTCGGCACCGAGCGCGTCAAATCCGCGCACGGATGGGAAGCTGAATCCGGCAGGCGTGAGCAATCCGACGCCGGAGTTGAGTTGGGATTACTCGGATCCGTTCGCCAGCCCGCAGTCGGCTTACCATGTCCTGGTGGCCTCGACACAGGAGCTGCTTGACGCTGAGGCCGCCGATCTGTGGGACAGTGGGCCGGTAATCAGCGCGGAGAACTCCGCGACCTATGCCGGTGAGACGCTGGCTGAGCTGACGACGTACTTCTGGAAGGTCCGTGTGCGTAATGAGGAAGGAGAGTGGTCCGAGGAATGGTAGCCGAAGGAGCTTTTGCAACCGGTTCACTTGGTTCGTACTGCGCTGCGGCGGATGTGCTAGGGCTGCTGAGCGCCTATGATGTGGCGAGCTGGGGCGGGGAGGACGCGCTCAAGGCCCGCACTCTGCAACTGCTGGGCCCTACGCGGCGAGCAGTGGATAGCGCAGCAGGGCGCGACTTTTTTCACCACGAGCATGACGAGATAGAGATTGACGGGTCCGGGACCGAGGTGCTGAGCCTGAACGGTTCCGGCGTCAGTCCGCCGGTGGAGGTGACGAGTGTAGCGCTGAACGGGGTGGTGCTGGATGCGCAGGGCTGGCGGTACTACGGGTCGGCCAACAGCATCAAGCTGATGCCCAATGCCGGGGTGCGGAGGTTCGCGGAGGGCACGCAGAATGTGTCGGTAGTGGTGAGCTGGGGCTATGAGAGTCCTCCGGATGACATCGCGCTGGCACAGGCGAAACTGGCCGCGGCACAACTGATTTCGGAATTGAGCGCCGAGGGTCAGGCCGTACAGGCGCTGTCCCTCGGTGACTATACCGTCCGCTATAGTGCTGAGGGGCGGTATGGTGGGGAGATCGTGCGTCTGGTCAGTGCGGCGAAGGAAACGATCGGTAAGCACCGGGCGATGAAGATGGTGAGCGTATAGGGAGGGGGATGGCTCGCATCCCCCCTCACATGAAAGGGGGCCTACCGTGGTAGATACGGTCTTTGCAGGCCTGCTAAAGCAGGCTGCGGCGCTGGATCGGTGTGTGACGAACGTTGGGTTCGAGGGCGGTGTCGCGGCCCCGTCATACGAGCGGTATGACGGGGAAGTTGCGGCAAGAATCACCCCGGCCGGCGACGCCCGCTATCGGAGTATCCTGGGCGAACAGACGCATGTGTCGCACCAGGGGTACCTAAGCAGCGACCATGATGTCGAAGTCGGGGACCTGTTGGTCTGGAAAATCGCAGAGACGGAACTCAGCGAAACTGCAGAAGCCGGCGCAACTGCGATAATCGTTGCCGGCCCGACACTGTTTGAGGCCGGTCAGAGCATCGAGGTGGGCACAGGCACCACGCGCGAAGCAGCACTCGTCGCCGCAACGTCAGGTGAGAACCTGACTCTCGCCGGGGACCTGGCGCACGCTCATGATGCCGGCGAAAAAGTGGTGCCTGTGCGGCAATTCGAGGTGCTCTATGTGCGCCGCTGGCCCAGCGTCGAACACCATCTGGAACTGGCGCTGAATGAGGTGGAGATGTAGCAGGGAGCGGCGGGTTCGGACGAGTCGCAAACACCCGCAGGAAGCCTGTGCTACAGGGGGAAGGATTGAGGAGGGCTCGCGGTACCGGTGGGAGCATTTGGCGGAGCAGGCAGCAGAGCGGAAAGAACGGCGATCAGTCGGTCAATTCGCGTAGCAAGGCTATTAGTTGCTCAGAGGTCATGTCGGCTGCATCGCTTTTGGTGTACAAGGTGAGCAATATGTATGTGGATGCGTCGGGGTCGTGGAAGTAGATGAGACGATGACCGGCGCTCTTGCCGCGTTCCTTGGAAGGGGCCGGCAACCGGACCTTGTAGATGTGCCCGTAGAGTTGCTGAAAACGGCGGGCGGCCTTCTTGGAATAGTGGGCGAGACTTATGCGCTCGCCCGGGGTCTGGCCGGCTTGCAGTTGGCGAACGAGCGCCAGGACCACTTCGCCGATACGTGGATAGCGCTTGTCAAGGCGGTCGAAGTCAGTGCCGAAGCGGGATGAGATGAGAATCTCAGTCGGCAAGCCGGCGCTCCTTGAGGAATTGGGCGGCAGTCTCGAGCTTGAGCTTGCCGTCCCGAGCTGCCTCAGCCTCGCAGAGCGCTTCCCAGAGAGGTTGGCCTTCTCTGAGGCTGAGCCGGATCTGGAGGTCCTCCAGCATCTCATCGGTTATGGGCGCAATCAGCGCAACGGGCTTGCCGTGGCGGCTGATGATGGAGACCTCGCCATTCTCGGCCTCGCGAGCGATGCGCGGCGCTTGTCGAGACAGCTCGGTAATTGTGCGTATCCTCAATGTAGCACCTCGTCCCCAATGGCAATCAGTGTGTATCATTATACGTAGAATCTGGCGCGAAATCAAGCATTGTATGGGCGCGCGCCGCGAGCTGGCAGCCGGTACTGAGCTCGGCAACATGAGCATTTAGCAATGGTGTGGGATAAGGGAGATACTATGGGTATAGATGGGTTGCACTATGGGGAGATTGCCAGGTCGCTGCGGCTGGTGTGTCAAGGAGCCGCCACGTTGTCTGTAGATACGGGGCCCACGGATACGGTCACGGTGAACAGTAACCTGCTGTTCTCGGTGGGCGATGAAGTGGTGCTGGCGGATGCGTCGGGAGCTGCAGAAGAGCACTCCGTGGTGCAGTTGATTGGGCTGCATGGCGTGAGGCTGGATGCGGCAGTGAGCGGTGCATATACGGTTGCGGCGCAGGGACGACTGCAACTGGCAGCGGCGCTGCGGCCGGAAGTGAAATGGGTCGCGGTGGGCCGGCCGGAAGCAATACCCGAGCCGGCACGGCTGGAATTCCCGGCAGTGATCATCGCGCCGGGGACGATGAAACAGCCGCCCGATGAAGGCAGCAACCGGGCCTATGAGCAGAAATACACGCTGCAAGTCTACTACGTGGACCGCTATCAGGAAGGCGTCGAGGCCGATATGGATGCGCTCGAGGAGGCCGGCAGGCTCTTCAACCTGATTATGGCCGATCCGTACCTGGGCGGGACCTGCTACCACAGCCAGGTGGTGGAGTTCGAGCCCAGCCCGCAAGCGGAAGAGAAACTGCGGAGTAAGGAACTGCCGCTGCGCGTGGTGCGGATGGAAGTGCTCGCGCAGAGGATGGAAATGTGGGGCTAGAGCGGTTGGCGACACCTGCGAAGCTGGAAGCTTCGTCTACAGGAGGGGACGACACAAGTTAACGGCATTGACAGGCAAGGATGCCTGTCCTCCAATAAGAGCAAGAA
>CAZCJS010000305.1:0-4907 GCA_964498775.1 uncultured Armatimonadia bacterium | reverse complement strand
AACGGTGTCGTCTAAGTACCAGATAGTGATACCGAAATCGGTTCGGGAGCAAGTCCGCATCAAGCCCGGCCAGAAGCTGATGGTGCTGGTGAAGGGCGAGAGCATCACCCTGGTGCCGGTGCCGTCACTGGATGAACTGCGGGGCTTCGCGAAGGGTATCAACACCGAGGACTATCGCGATGAGGAGGACCGGTTTTGACCATAGTGGACTCCTGCGGCTGGTTGGAGTATTTCAAAGACAGCCCATTGCACGATCACTACGAAGCCTATTTGGCGGGCCCCGACCTGGTAGTTCCTACCGTCGTGCTCTATGAGGTGTACAAGGTTCTCTGCCGGGACCTGTCACAACAGGGCGCGAATTGGGCCGCGGCACGGCTGAAGACCAGTATGGTCGTGCCTCTAGACGACCGCCTCGCCTTGTGTGCAGCAGAACTGAGCCTCCAACACGGGCTGCCAATGGCTGATGCCATTGTTTATGCCACGGCGCGGTCGTGGGATGCACTGCTGGTCACCAGCGATAGCCACTTCGAAGGCCTCCCCGGCGTCGAGTACATCGAGCGCAAGTAGCACTATTGCGGGCTGTAATAGCGCGAGTGGACAACGTCCGATGAGCGCACGAATTGAGTTGGATGGCGAAAAGATCGCCGCTTTCTGTCGCAAGCACCGCATCCGCAAGCTCTCCTTGTTCGGGTCGGTGCTGCGCGACGACTTGGGCCCCGCCAGCGACGTGAATGTGCTGGTCGAGTTCGAGCCGGCAGAGACACCGGGCCTGATCAGATTCGTCGGGATGGAGATAGAGCTGGCCGAGCTGCTAGGCCGCAAGGTGAACTTCAACACCGCTCGCTTCGTGAGGAAGTGTTTCCGTGACGAGGTCCCGGCCGAAGCGGAGGCAGAATATGTCCCGACATGACCATCTAGTGCTTGCTTGTACAGGTCCAGATGACCGGTCTTCTTTCCTCGAGTTCCGGATTGCCAGCTCCAGGAGTTGTTTGCGTTATCCTTCACCTCAGCTTCTCCCGCTCGTCTATCATTGCGAGACCGCTCTTGCCGATGACGCGGAAGCATTCCGGCACCGCCCCGCTTCCCGCCGCGGCTCAAGCAAATGGGCGCCCCTTTGACCGGGACGCCCATCTGATGTTGGCAAGTCGGATACTGCTCTTAGGTCGCGCGTCACTCCCAGCCCAGGTCTGCGCAGACGCCGGTGATGTATTCGCGGTCAACGCGGGCGAAGTGGTTGCGGTCGCCCTGGCGCGGCGCTTCCAGACCGATCGGCCCGTCGTAGCCTTGCCCCTTGAGTATCGCCACGAACTTGTAGTTGTCAATCACCCCGTCGGAGATATGGCAGCAGATCCAGCCCCCGCCGGGCACCAGATAGACGTTCTTCAGGTGCGTGTAGTAGATCTTACCCTCCAGGATCCCTAGCGCCTCCTCGAGTGTTTCCCCGTTCGGGTGCAGGACGATATTGCCCATGTCAATGTTGGCGCCGACGGCGGGCGAATCAATCATATCCAGCAGCTTCTTAGTCGGTGCGGCGATGTCGGTCAGCAACCCCATATGCGTCTCGAAGGCGAGCCGGGCGCCGCCTGCATCGGCAATCGCACCGAGAGCCTGGTATGCCTCGGCGGCCCATTTCCAGTGATCGTCGGTAGCCGCGCCGGAGCCGGTCTTGTCATACTCGCGGGGACCGGCATCATCAGACGTGATCCCCCCGCTCATCGCATTGCATGTAGTCACACCCATGTCGAGGCCGCGCTTCAGCACATGGCTCCAGTGCTCCAGTTGTGACGCCCGCTCCTCGGCATCGGCGGTCATGAAGGCGCCGTGGATGGCGAGCACGACTTCGATACCGGTGCGCTGTTTCTCCTTTGCGACCAGGTCGAGGTAATCGTCGGTGGACATGGCTTCATCGCGCGGTCGGCCCCGCATTTCAACGCCGTCATAGCCATGTTCGACGGCCTTGTCAAACGTCGTCTCGACCGGGTAACCCCGCTCAAAATAGTTGCAGTGCATGATCAGATTAGGCATTCTCAGTCAACTCCATTTTCGTATCTGAGGTAGTGTTATTGTGGCATCCACGCACAGTATAGCTTCACCTACCGGCGAGAGCAAGGCGCCGGGACGGTACCAGCATGGCCGCCATCACACATTCTTTACCAGCGGCCGGTAGCTCCACGATTGCAGCTTGCACAGCATCGCAATCCGGCTGTCGTCATAGAACGGCGGCGCATTAGTCGAGCTGGCTCTGGCGTTTTGGAAGATCGGGAATTCGCTGCATTTCGGCAAGCCGCCGGTCGCCTCTACGGTGACTTCCTCAGGCAACTCATCCTCAGCGAACGCCTGCGCGAGTGCCATCAGCACCTCGCCGGGGCCTGCGTCAACGGAGTGGGCCCGAATGGTAGACGGCACCCGGTCATGAGCCATTATGTAGGCATACACGGAACGCGCGGCGATCAAGTAGTCGGCACGTAGGTACTTCACCGCCCCGCTGAGTTCAGGCACCGCCTCGACAGGCCCCAGCGTGCGCCGGATCTGCAGCCGCTCAGGCAGCCGGTTGTGCAGCATCACATACTCGCCCAGTGTGGCCAGCATGAACAGGGCATCGGCAGTTGACATCGTGGTGTCAGCGATCTTCAGCGCATCGAAGTTCCGGGTCAGCTCCCGGCACATCTCGCGCACCTCCGCCATGCTGATCCACTGCCCCTGAGGCTCGGCATGACGCTCATGATACTCCTTTAGGCTGAGACACTCGATGTCATTGCGTGAGGCCAGCCATTCGGCGGCCCGGCGCGTCCATTCGAAATGGGCTTCGATGTCGGCGGCAGAGCGCTTGGCTGCCGGCCGCCACTGCCGGTCATGGGTGAAGGGCCCGACGGGACGAAAGCCTTCACTCAGGCGGAAGGGCAGAGAGAACTCGTACCAGCCCCACCATTCGGAGCATACCCAGCAGGTGGGATGGCCGGTGATATTGACATGGTCGAAGCCCAGGGCGAGTTGGCGGTCGAAGTTTTCCTGGAAGTTACGGAGTTCCTCATCGGGATTGACGGGCGGCTTCTTGCGCTCCGGATGCAGCGGGTCCCACGCGTGGCTCCAGTTGCCCTGCGGGCTGACCACACGACTGGCCCGGCCCACAAATAGCGTGTCCATCACCCATGCGTTGTGCGGCATCTGGTCGCCGAAGCCGCCGTTGTTGACCAGCACCCCTCCCTGCCGCACGGCATACTGCGTCACCGGGCTGTGATTCGTCTGGTGTTGGACGTAGGCGCTGGGGAACTGGCCTGTCACCTCTGCGACTTCGTTCAGACCGGGAATCTCGTAGCGTAGCGCCTTTGCCAGAGCCGTATCCCAGTCATCATCGGCTCCATAAACGAGTGCCGGCTCCGGGTAGTCAAACCAATAGTTACCGTGGTAGCAGATGTCGTGCCCCTTGAGCGCGGCCACCACGTCATCGCGGCAATTCCGGCGGATGAAACGCGCCTTCTGACCGGCAAAGAACAGATTGAGCGGGATGCCGACATCGCTGTGGATCCGGCAGAGGCGCAGCAGCGCATCATCCGACTCAGGGTTGTTGGCATCCTCAACGTCGAGTCCCCAGAATACGGGTGTCTTGGCCATGTTATCGCCTTCTCATCTATAGATTCAGCGGCTAGTGGATGGGTCAGATTTCCACTACGACTCTTGCTCCGCTATCAGCTTCCAACCAGAGGCTATTGCGGGAATAAACTGCTTCCCCGCTACCGGTGAGGGGAAAGCCACACATCACGACACACTGCAGCCCATATGCTCATTCCAACTCGAAGTAACATAATCACGCGTACTGATATGCTAACAAAACTGTTGCAGATGCCGCAGGCCCTTGACGAAGCCCTCTTCGCGGCCGAACGCGCGGTCCTCATGCTCGATGCTTAGCACGCCGTTGTAGCCGTTGTCTCGCAACCGTGCTATGTATTCGCCCCAATCAATGACACCATAACCGGGGATGACGTAGCGGAAGTGGCTCGTATCCTGGTTGCCCTTGTAACGCAGCACGTGCCGGCGGATCTCGGTATCCTTGGCATGGGTATGGAAGATGCGGGAGGCGAACTTCTCCACCGCGTAGAGATAGTCAATGCCCATCCAGACGAGATGACTGGGATCGTAGTTGAGGCCGAAATTGGTCGCCGGGCACACCTCGAAGATTTGGTCCCATTGGGCGAGGTGCTGGATATTGGTGGCGAACCAGTTCTCCATGGCTATATTGACGCCGTCGGTAGCCGCATCGCGGCAGAGCTCATTGAAAAACGGTCCGGCGTCTTCGGTGATAGTCTGCTCGCGGCTCTTGCCCTCCGGCGGCAGTCCGGCGATGCAGCACAGCGTATCAACCTCCATCGCCACGCAAGCCTCGAGGGCCTTTTTGAGCGCGTCCCGGTTCTTTTGCCGCTCGGCCGGGTCACTGGCGGTGATGTTCACATAGCAAGCCAGGCTGGATATTTCCAGACCGGCCGCCGCCACCGTGTCGGTGACCTCTGCCGCGTCATAACTATCCACATTCAGATGCACCGTACCGGGTCGGCAGGCAATCTCCAGGGCGCTGAACCCAGCTTCTGATGCGAATTTCACCACCGTTTCCAGATCATCACGTGCGAACGGCGCAGTCAATATTCCTACGTGCATGATGTCGCCTCTTTTCTTTCATTGCATATCCTGCTTTTGGCAGAGCGCGGTGCGGGGCCGTGTCCCCCAAAAAGTAACGGCGGCGCAAGGAGCGCTTCTGCGGATGAACGGCATTGCCAGGCTGGCAGCCTGTCCTCCACGAATGGAGGGCATAAACTTCCGCGTTGATGGAATCTGCATCGGCGGCTACCTGTCCTCTACGAATGGAGGGCATGGACGACAGGCGGCCCTCCCAGCTCTCCGGGGGCCAGCAGCAG
>CAZCJS010000304.1:0-4997 GCA_964498775.1 uncultured Armatimonadia bacterium | reverse complement strand
CTCTTTGTTATGCCCAAGTAGAGTGGCGGCCCAGACGTTGCCCTCAAACTAGTGTGACAGTCGGGCCTTGTTCGCGGCATCGTCGCGGCAGGGCTTTATTTGTGCCTCGCCTCTTCATGGCGAGATGACACCGGACGCATTCGGCCGCCGCCAACCTCAATGAGAGGTCGTGAATGTCGGCTTGACCTTCCGAACCACAATCATAGCCCTGGTACTGTCCCTGCTATCCATTTGGTGGATCCATCAGGCGACGCTCACTCAAGCCCCCGGCAATGTCTATGCCCCCGTCTATATGCTGGCCGTACCGCCCGTTCCCGCTGTTTTCTGCCTGCTACTCCTCGTCGCTCTCGTGCCGCTGACAGCTCGTTTTTTCAAACGTGCCCTTTCCGAGCGCGAGATGATTGTCGCCTACATGTTCCTCGTCATCGCCATCCCACCGGCAACCTTCGGCATCGTTGAGATGCTCATCCCATGGATGGTCAACCCAGTCTATTTCCAGACCCCCCAGGATGACATGGCACAACTCGCCGAGGCCATGCCGCACTGGTTTCGTCCCCATGACACCGAGGTTATTCGCCAGATGTACGAGGGTAGCGATGACGGGGCATTTCCGTGGCGCCACTGGGTCTATCCCCTGGGTGTCTGGACCGCGTTCATGACCTTGGTCTTTTTCACGGGCTTGTGCTTGGTGACCCTTTTCCGCAAACAATGGGTCGAACGCGAGCGACTCCGTTTCCCGCTGCTGTTCATACCGATGAGCATTGTGCAGAGGGAGGCCCCCGGGTCGCGAACATCCTTCTTTCGCAATCCGCTCGTCTGGGTTGCATTCGGCCTGGTGACGGTGCATCACGTTCTCAACGTGATGCACGCATTCAACCCGGCAGTGATGGCGCTGGAGGACCGCTATCACCTCGGCCAGGTATTCACCGAGCAGCCCTGGACCGCCTATCGTGGCGTCAGTTTCTTCCACCGCCCACAGATGGTTGGGCTCGCCTATTTCGTCTCGCTCGACGTCCTTTTCTCCGGCTGGTTCTTCTTCCTGCTCCAGCCATTCCTCAAGATCATCGCCGATATCTTCGGTCTGGCGGCGGATGCCTCATTCCCGTTCGTCCAGCAGCAGGGCACCGGCGCCTACATCGCCCTGCTACTAGTTCTCTTCTGGACTGCCCGCGGCCACCTCGGCCAGATCATACGCAAGGCATTCTACAACGACCCCGACGTGGACGATGCACAGGAACCGATGCCATATCGCTGGGCCCTTTTCGGCACCATCGGAGGTTTCGTAGCAATCATCGCATGGACCTACACCATGGGCTTCTCGCTCTCATACAGCATTCCGTTCTTCGGTATGCTGATCGGCTTCGGGTTGGTCTATTCACGCGTTCGCGCGGAGGCCGGCGTACCCAGCATGTGGGCCTTCCCGTTCGACCAGCATCGGCAGACGATTCTCAACTTGGTCGGCTACGGTCCGCTGATCCGCGGCGCGGATGTCACGAATCTGACCCTCCTGACATCGTTCTCCTGGCTTGGGCGCGGCTATTTCCCCTCACAGATGGGATACCTGACGGAGAACGAAGCACTCGCGGATCAGATGAAGATTGGCGCTCGCATGCTGCCGGCACTGATGATGGGCGCTTTCCTCGTCGGCTGCGTAGCTGCCTACTATGTCACGCTGAAGGACTACTACGGCTTCGGGGCTCTCGTGCTCAACGGCGGCACGACGCGCGGGGGGTATAATATCACCACTTCCCTGAGCCAGTGGACGACGGCAGCTGCGGCACTGAAGAGCGCTGGGCCGGCCAATCTCAACCGCACGCTCGGACTTGTTGGCGGCGCCGTTGCCACTGTCGGCCTCGTGGCGCTCAGGCAGTACTGGCTCCGTTCGCCCTTCCATCCCCTCGGATATATCGCGACACTGAATCACGGCTATGCGTTGTGGGCGCCGTTCTTCACCGCCTGGGTCATCAAATCGGCGATCCATCGGCTGGGTGGCGCGCGTCTCTTCCGTCAGTTGATGCCGTTCTTCCTCGGCTTGGTGATGGCGGATTTGGTGATCGCCGGGCTCAGCAGAATCGTCATGGCCATTCTCGGACCCGACTGCCTCGGCGGCTATATCGTCCACTTTGGCTGACCTCAACGTACTTCACAACCGCCGTATCCCCCGACCTCGAAACCACCCGCGTATCTTAGGGGTACACCCGCACCTCAAAGATCCGCGCCGAGGCATCCCCGTTCGTCCGGCTGACAGTAATGCGCACCGTGTCACCCGTCACAGCCGTGATCCTGTGAACTCGCTTGCGCAGGTAGTTACCGGTCTCACGAACCACCTCGGTGAATTCCCCGTCCTGCCCAATCTCGATAACGTAGTCGGCGACTATCTCCGGTTGCGGCCCCCGGATCATCCTCGCATTGAAACCGTCACTTTCGGTCAGCGTGAGCGGTCTGGCATAGCCACTGTCGAAGGTCAGATGAATCTCACCTATCTGTTCCGGTGCGGCAAGCCCCAATTCCAGCCACTGCGGCATCGTTTGGCGCGGATCGGATGCCCACTGATGCGTATTCTGCTGCCGCAACCTCGTTACGCCGTCTGTGACCTTCTCGCCTCCACAGTTCTCGGCCTCCGAAGATGCCACGACTGCCGCACCTCGAGCCAGATCGTCCGTACCATCGGCGCGCAGACCAATGATGTACTGGTCATCCCTGAGCAACTGTTGCTGCAGAGCCTCGATATGCTGCGCAACCAGGTCGCGTGGTATACAATCCCTGGCGCAGCACATTGCCGCCGCAGTTCCCACGGCCTGCCCCATCGCCGCGCCCGTCGCCGCCAGCCGCGTGGATGACATCGCCATGTGCGTCGCGGAAATGCACCGGCCGGCCATGAACAGATTGCTCACATCGCGCGCATATAGCGCGCGCAACGGGATGCTGTAGATGTCGGGAGTATGCAGGTACTTCGACGGCGGCTCATCACTATAGATCCCGCCGGGGGGGTGAGTATCCATCGGCCAACCGCCGTGAGCAACCCGATCCGCAAATGCCACCGATGCCATCAGGTCGTTTTCCGTCAGGATGTGATCGCCAACGATCCGCCGCGACTCACGATGCCCCGGCACCCAGCCGAACCATTTCAACACCCAGTTGTCGGCTCCATGCCGGCCACCGTTCTTGATGTGATCCCAGACACCCATCATCACCGCCAGAAGCTCGTCGCGGATGCTTTCCTTATCCTTGACCGTATCCATCTCGCCGCCATATTCGACCCACCAGTAGCCGTGGTCGAACTGCGTATGACCCCGGTGCGGCAGGTCGTCGTCGCTGAACTTGCGGGCGAAGCTGGGCGGTCTGAAAGGCACGGGTACGCCCACATTCTCCGCGACCCACAGCAGCGACCCACCCATCGTCTGATTGTCCGGGCCCTCCGCATGGGGCTCCCCGAACTCGTCAGGGCCCTCGCGGCCCACGCGATACTCGGCACCCGCCTCAGCAGCCAGCCGTCCGTCACCGGTGCAGTCAATGAAAAAGCGCCCCTTGATGACAAAGACATCCTCCGTCGTTTCGCGAGCCGCCTCCGTCGCCACAATCCGCCCCTCGTCATCGGTTTGCGCTCCAGTGCAGGTAGTGTTCAGGTAGAGACTGAGGTTCGGCTCGGCGTGACACTTCTCGTAGAGGATGAGGTCCCACATCTGCGCGCAGCGCTGCGGATTCCGCACCGCATCCTCCAGGCGAATCTCGTCTATGATGCCTGACTCGCGGCAATGGGGACGCCCGCCCGAGTGGTCTGCGCCACCGGCATGGACCCGAATCTCACTCGAGGTGTTGCCTCCGAGCATCGGTCTGTCGTGAAGCAGAATCGTCGGCGCCCCGCTGCGTGCAGACGCCAATGCGGCACAGACCCCGGACAGCCCCCCGCCTACCACAACTACATCGGCCGATAGTTCATGCAAATCGCTCATTGCGCTGCTCCTCCATTTGGGATGCCGACCATCGCTCACTCGCTGGCTACACAGTTCCTGGCCATACATCTCATCAAGCACCCTGCGTCAACGACGTCACGGGCTGTAGTAGTTCCATGTCGTTTTGCTTCTCCGATACTGCTGCGATTCCCACAGTCGCGGCTGCTCTGCGCGCGGGTTGGGTGCCGGGTTTTCGTAGATATGCAGTTCGTCATTGTTCCAGACAACAATTTCCTCGCGCCAGTCCCCGATAACATCCGCGACGTACAGCCGGCTGGCGCGCTCTACTATGCGTAGCACGAATTCGCCCGATATGGGGTCAAAGACGCAAACGTCGCCATCTTTGTGTCGTTCCTTGGCCGCTGCCAGTTGCTTCTCTTCACCGGTCCAGTGAATGGCATTGATGACCTCTACTCCGCTCACCGTCCAGCCTGCGGGCGCAACGTCGTCCATTTCATAGTGGGCAAGAACTTGGCCTTGTTGGTCGAATACGAATGGCTTCTGATGTTCATTGTAGCGGCTGCGGCACCATACCTGCAGACCTGCTGTGCTCAAGTCAAATTTGCCCACCGCGGCGTTTTGCGGCTCCTGCCCTTTATAGTCGGTGATGAATAGAACTTCGGTGGCATTAGCCAGGAACACGCGGTTGCCCCCTCCCTCCTCGAGCGCAACTACCTCCAGTCCTGGGCTATCTGGCTGCACGTCCGCCGCGTAGATGGAATCTAGATGTCCCCTCACCGGCATCTTGCACAGCAGACGCCCATCCGGCCCCAGGATTGTGCCTCCAAGCACCTCGTCTTTGCCGTCGCCGTCAATGTCGGCCAGCCGGGCGCCATTATGAGCACAGCTTAGGAAGCCGTCGGTCTGCCACAGCGGCTGCGTATTGCCCGCCTGGAGCTCCCCGAGGCGATAGGCCGAGACATAACGTCCCATCCGGTAGCCTTCTTTATTCGTCGCCTGCAGTAGTAGGTCGCTGTCGCCATTTCCGGAGAAGTTGGCCACCACCAGATGCTCCCAACGCTGTGCTCCGTCTGGTATAGGTGG
>CAZCJS010000303.1:0-5015 GCA_964498775.1 uncultured Armatimonadia bacterium | reverse complement strand
CAGATATGCAGTCATGTTGGAGTCATCGTGGATGGCTCGCTGATTACAAGCGGACGGGTATGTGATTTGTTGGCGAGTGATGGCGCCTATGAGGTGCGGGTGAGCGATATTGGCGGAGCGGAGACCGTACTAAGAGAGATGAGGCTGGTGCGGGAGTTGCGGCGCACGGGCGAGGACACAGTGGCAGTATGGCTGCATGAGGACAAGCCGGAGGCGCTGAACGCGGGGCTTGTGCAGGCAGGCATAGGGGTGCAGGGGTTGCGCGAGAAACGGGCGGAGCTGGAGGAAGTGTATCTGCAAATGGCCGGGGCAGGCGCAGGAGAGGACAGTCAGGGCGGTGAGGGCCCGTGAAACTGTGGCTGCTGCTGCGAGGGGAACTGAGCAAGCTGTTCGGGCAGAAGGGAACATACGTGGGCTACGGTGTGCTTGCGGTGTTGGTGGGTTTCGTGGTGTGGTTCATGTGGCGACACGGGCCACCTTTTGCCAGGAGCATGACGCGGAGTGATGATTTCATCGTCGCGGGGAAGCTGGTAAGCTGGGTGAGTGTGGCGCGGTACATTATGGAGCCGGCGCTGCTGGTGCTGGTGCCGTTGCTGGTGGCGACCGTGTCGGGGGGGCTTTTTGCGGGTGAGATGGTGCGTGGGACGATGCGGACGCTGCTGTGTCGGCCGGTGCGTCGAGTGTCGGTGGCGACGGCGAAATATCTGGCGGGCTGGATCCATGCCATCAGCCTGACTGCATTCCTGGGATTATTCGGGTTATGCCTGGGTCTGGCGGTGCTGGGGCGTGGCGAACTGGTCACAATGCGCGGCGGCTTGACGGTCCTCAGCGAGCAGGTGGCACTGCTGCGCCTGACGGAGGCGTATCTGATGGCGGCGCTTGCCATGTGCGCGATGGCCTCGCTGGCAACGCTTTTTTCACAACTAGTGGAGAATCCGCTGACAGCGATGGCGCTGGCGGTGGGTTTTCTGCTGGTGAGTGCGACGGTCGGGGCGCTACCGTACTTCGACTGGTTGAAACCGTATCTGCTGAGTACCCAGATGGATGACTATACGGGTCTTTTCCATGCGCAGGTGGCTTTCGGGGACTTGAGTTGGCCGCTGGGGTGCATGGCCGTCTATGCCGTGGTGCCGTTCGTGGTGGGAATCATCATTTTTCGCTATCGGGATATCACATGTTGAGCAGAGCGATGGTGAGCAGAAGAGGGATGTCGGCAGCCCTTTGGGCAATGATGCTGGTGGTCATGGGGCGGTCAGGTCTGTGCGCGCTGAGCGGTGAGGAGATTATTCGCAAGGCGCTGAACCTGAACCAGGAAATCAAGGACTACAAGGCACAGGTGACTGTGACCACTGAGGTTGAGAAGGCAGATGTGCCGGTGCGGCACGTCACCGTGTATTACAAGCATCCGAGGAAGATGCATGTGGAGGCCGACAGCCTGGTGTTCGTGCCAAAGGCGGCGATCAACCTGCACTCGCTGGGTAGCATGATGACGAGCAGCAGCCGGTGCACACTGGCCGGGCAGAAAGAGGTGGAGGGACGGCCGGTGTATATGGTGGAGGTGCTGCCTGCGGAGGGCTCAGGGAAGGACGAGCGGCTGGTTGTATGGGTCTGGGGAGATAGCTTCACCGTGCACAAGATGGCGGCGTACCGAGGACAACAGCAGCAGTTCGAGGTGCGGTGGGTCTATCAGAAAGTGAGCGGGAAGTACTGGATGCCCCGGTGGATAATTTTCTCGGCGCCGACGGGCCGTCTGCCGGGCGGCAAGCGCGGGAAGGTGACGCTGTATTTCTCCGAGGTGGAGGTCAATACCGGCATTGATGATGCGGTGTTTGAGGGGAAGTAGCGTGGGCGATAGGAGAAAACATTCACATCGGGCGGAGCTAACGCTGTACCGTCGCAGCAGGCGGGGGTCGCCGGATGCTTTGCAGGCAGTTTTGCACCGCGGGGCAGACCGCTGGCACACTGCGGCGCTGATGGTGTGCGGCGACGAGCAAAGCGCCGGTGAGGCAGTGGCGCGGACGTGGCGGACATTGCTGGAAAATTTGTCGGGATGGCGCTTCGGCGGCGGCCTAGAGAGCCGAGCGGAGCGGCTGCTGGTGCATGAGCTTTCCACGCATGTCGGTTACCATGAGGCACACAGGGCGGTGCAGCGTAGCCGTCAGATGGAAGATGAAGAGGTCATCGCGCTGCCAGTGGAACGGATTGATGAACTGCTGGCGTGCATTGCGGACGCGAGCGAGAGGATAGCAGCCGCTCACCAAGCTCGCGTGCGGGTGTTGAAAATCGCGCGCCTGGCTCTGGGCGCCGTAGTGGCGTACCTTGTAGCTGTTGCCGTCTGGAGTGTTGCCATCGGTAATCGCGTCAGCGTTACGCAGGTGAGCTGGGAGTGTCTGCAACAGCGCGTGGTGGCACAGGACCTGGCCGACGTGATGAGCGATTTCTCGGTTTCTGAGGACCAGAGTCCCGCCAGTGCGCAGGCGCTACAGCAGGCGGGCTTGGTACTGGAGGAAATTGCCAACGCACAGGCGGCCGGCTCTCTGGCAGTGATGCGGCGTGTGGGGCAGCGCAGCCGGGCAGAAGGTCTATCGGGAGAGGTGCAAGTGGTCGCCCAGCGGCTGCCCCCCGAGATGCGGAGTGAACTGATGCGAGCGGCGCTTGTTCTCGAGGAGGTTGAGAACTGGTGAGAGCGGTTCAGCGATTAGTGCTGATGCTTGCGCTGGTTGGCCTGGGTGTAGTGGTCTTGAGCGGCTGCTATAGCCGCGCTCAGCGTATCTACCAGCGTGCCGAGGCTTTTTTGGCGAAAGGTAAAACGCACCTGGCTGCGCAGGAGTACCGGCGTCTGGTAGTGGAGGAGCCGCGGTCGGCCCTGGCCGATGATGCGCTCTACAAGCTGGCCTATCTATTCCGTGAGGAGTTTGCGGATCCGACCTCTGCCATCAATACGTACGTGATGCTGGCGGATAGGTATAAGGAGTCACTTTATGCGGATGATGCGCTGCTGTGGGTGGCGTACATCCAGAGAAATGATATGAAGAATGCGTCGGCGGTGCGGGCGACGTGCGCCAAGATGAAGGAGAGGTTTCCTGACAACGGGCGGGCTATCGCGCGCTGCCATTTGCATCTCGTTGAGGCGCTGTATGCACAAGGAGATTATGAGGCGGCGATGGCAGAGGCGGAGCTTCTGGAGGCCGAGTTGCCCGAGCAGAAGCGGCAAGTCGCGGCGGCAGCGCTGATTCGTGCCAGAGCTGCGCAGAAGTGTCTTGGGGATGATAAAAGGGCGGTGGAGCTTCTTGAGCAGATCGTTGAGAAGTATCCGGATACATACAGTGCAGCGGAGGCGAAACGTGACATCGGTCTGATTTACTACGGCGTGCGCGCAGATGATGAGAAGAAGACACGACAAGCGCTGGAGGCAGCGGCGCGAGTGATGCACGGTGTGGCGCGGTTCTCAGGCGTGGGGAGCATGAAGCGGCAACAGCTTGCAGCATTGAGAAGCCTGCTGGCTTTCCATGGTGTGAAGCTGGATGAGCAGGCGCTGCTGGCGGTGTCGGGTGCGGCGTTTGATTTTCTGTATAAGACCGAGGATCCGTCGGTGGGTTCGCGACTGTTTGTACGGAACCCGTATGTGGCGGTAGCCGAGGCGCTGGGCTTTGCCACCAATGAATGGTCGGCGCCGGATGCGGAGAGCAGCTTCAGCGCGCTGGCGCAGGCGATCAAGCACGGCCTGCCGGTACTGGTGCAACAGAGCAAACCGGTGCGTCAATGGATCGTGGTGACCGGCTACCGGCCCGCGCAGGACCAAGTGTTCTTCATGGCACCGGACCAGAGCAATGCCTCCAGAACGACCAAGAAGAGTTTCCTGCAGCGGTGGTCGTCAGAAAAGGCCCGTGGTTTCGGCCCCTATTACCAATTTTCTCTTGGTGAGCGTCATCCCAGTGCGCAGCCGGCACAGTTTGTAATGGAAGTACTCCGCACCGCCCTTGCCGTGCACGAAGGGCGTACGGTCGGGGGCGTGGCCTCGGGGATGGAGGCATACCGGTTGCTGGAACAAGATCTGGCGGGTCAACCGTCAGACAATCTGCCGGAGGTACTTGCCTGGGCGGAGCGCGAACTGCCGGAGTTGCAGACGTGCAGGAGAGCGGCGCATGTGTTTTTGCAGCAGCAGGCAGCGAACCTGGCGGCGGACAAACAGGGGAATCTGTTGCAAGCCGCGGGCGTCTATGAGAGCATAGAGCAGGAGTTGAGCGCCCTGGCCGGAGCCATCCAGCGTGCCAACGAGGCGTCGGACGAGGCGGAGATGGCTCGGGAAGGCTGGGAGCGTGCGGCAAGGCAGTTGCATTTCATCATGGAGCTCGAGGAGCAGGCGGCGAAATACCTGCGAGATGTTGTCGGGGGTTAGGATCTCTCCCCGTGGAGGAACTCGCTAAGCAACGGACGCACAACATTGGCAGTCTATAGCTATACAGGATGAGGCGTAGGATACTATGGTACATGAGAATGGCCGGGATGAAGAAGGCCAGGACGGGCCGGTGGATACGCAATATGGTCAGGGCGAGCAGGGGCGCGAGGTACCGCCGCGCTCGGAGGTGGAGGCGGGCGATGAGGACGCCGCCGGCTCAGGTGCAGCACCGGGCACCCCAGACACGGGTGGCCTTGATGCCTACCTTGCGGAACCCACGGATGCCGCGTCGGAGGTAGAGCCGCCCAATGAGGAGGTTTCCGGATCCACCGATATCCCGCCATCATCGCCGCGAGTGCGCAAGGGGCCAAGCGCGTTGACAATCGTGCTGTCAGCCGTGTTGGTGTTCGCCATGCTGCTTCTGGTAGTGGCGGGCGTGAAGCTGAATGATGACAAGAAGCAGATTGCGGCTGCAATGAGCGATACACTGCAGGTGCTGGAGGCGGCGGGAATAGATGGTGCGACGAGGCCGCAGGTAGTGGCGCTACGGAACGCTCTGGAGGCAGGTCGCTACGGTGAGGTCAAGGGACTTGTAGCTGACATGCTGGAGAGGGCC
>CAZCJS010000302.1:0-5055 GCA_964498775.1 uncultured Armatimonadia bacterium | reverse complement strand
CGGCAATCTCGCCAAGTAGCCTCCACCCCTTGAAGTAGTTGGGCAATACGAAAGAGAGACTGGCTAGTGAGGCGAGGGCATGTGCGCCCGCGGCCGCGCAGGCAATGTGAGTGATGGGTGCCTGATGCAAAACAAGCCAATAGGTGGCGCCTCCAAGGAGAATGCCACACGATATACGGGTCCCGATAACCACCGTCTCGCGGTTCGTCGCCACCAGGATACTGTTTGCGGCGAGCGGCAGCGCGAGGAAGATGCCACCCCACGTCAGAATGCGTGCGGGGCGTATTGAGTCAACGAATTGAGGCACGAGTATAAGTATGAGCACTGGCAAGAGAATATGCGCAGAGCCGGCGAGTAGCGGCATGACTGATGCGGCAGCCATAGTTGGCAATTGTATATGGCGACGTATCTTGTCAAAGGTATGCCACGCCCCCCATGCCTCCATGATTCGCGGCCAGATCACGAATCCCACTGATTCGGGGAGAGCAAACATCATCCCGGCCAGCCGCATCCCCACGCTGTAGAGGCCGAACTGGTAGTCGTCGTAGTAGCGGATCATTACAGCTCCGTCAATCGTCCGTAGAAGAATGTCGGAAAACCCGATCAGCGTGATGAGCAGGCCGGTCCTCAGCAGTTGCAGAGCAAGCCTCGGACGCCAAAGTAGCCGAATCCGCACGCCCGAGTAACGGTGCATCATGAGCAGGTCAATCAGCCAGGCGGCGAGGAGACCGAGCATGGCTCCCGCAAATCCCCAGCGATACGCGCCATACACAGCAAGCACGAACGCCACGAATGCGTCGAGGACAGTTATCCATGCCACGACTCTGAATTCGTTCCAGGAGCGTAGCACGTTGCGGTAGAGTATATAGGTAACTTCAGCCAGCAGCCAGCCCGCGCCGATAACGAGCGCGATGCCGGTGGCTGCCTGCCCGGGCGGTTTTGTGAAGCCCCAGATGAACATGCCGGCGGCCGCCAACGCGGTGAGCGCAACTACCCAGGTCATGCCCACAGCCTCGATATTCTTAGCCTCTTCGTGGGCCTGCGCGCCGACGCGCATCGGCAATAACTTACTGAGACCGTGGAGAATCCCGAGGTGCGCGTTGGAGGTGTACCGGTTGATGAGAAAGACCTTCTGCATCAGGCCGTTACCGACCACACCAACCAGTCGCATGACGAGGACGCCACGGAGTAATCCCACGAGGAGCGCTACATAACTGCTGGCCGCCATAGCAAGTACGGCGGCTGAGGCTCGCATCTTGCCGCGGTGTCGCTGTTGCGGTGGCTTAGCTGTTTCTGACACAACGAGGTGACACCGCCCGCCTTAATGTATTCACGCGCCACGCAACTGCGCGTACTGGTCTGTTCCGGCCCACCATTTTAGCATAAGAATGCGATATGCGCTATAGTGGCCGCTACGCAGAGGGCATTGTTTCTCATCAATGGCGGCAAGCTGGCGTGGCACCTCGTCCCGGTAGTCGGCCACGAACTCCTCGAACGTCATCTTCTCGGCCAGGTCGGACGTGCGGGCGGTGGCCTTGGCAATCGCCAGACAGGCGGCATCCAGATCGCCACATGCTAACAAGCCCGCACGATCGCAAGACAAAACAGCGCGCTGTTCCCAGGCATGTGCGATCTTCCGGGTCGTAATCAATTCTTCGCGTGGCACGCCGATATCCCAACCCGCCGCTTTCCTGTCCAGCAGAGCCGCGATCGCTTCCTCCACGTCGGTAGCGCCGGTTGGGATTCGCTGCAGGACAGTAATGCTGACATTTATGCAATCGCAGGCGTCCATGGCCAAGTGCGCAAGGGTCCGCCCGAAGGCAAAACGCAGTTCTTCTTTCGTACTGTATGCGCTCAAGATTCCTGTGGTGACGGCCAGGCTGAGCGGGTCGTGGTTGAAGAAGCTCGGTATCATTCTCCGTTCAGCGGCAAGGAACAGTTCCGGGCACTCAACGCCAAAGAACTCGCTGAGTTCATCAAACAGCTCCCTTGTCGTTATGTTCCTTTCCTTGTCCATGTGGACGCACTCGTTGAATACCGATTCCCATGCATCCATGTCCTCCCTCATGTCATCGAGCGTCTTGACTATCATTGACACATTGGGGCGATCCAGAAGCCGCCGGCGGAACTCAGCCTCCTGCTCGTGTATCCACGGCGGGCCTTGTGGTGCCGCCGCCGCTAAAGGTGCTGCCTCCTCCTCGGCGGCGATTTCCGGCTCATCGAGGCTCAACTCCGGCTCATCAAAGGTCAGTTCAGACGCATCAGCGCTCAACTCACTTACTTCCTCGGCTGCCTCCTCTGTCGGTTCAAGGCTGAGTTCGTCGGCAGCGGACACGCCCGGTGCTTCCTCGTATTCCTCCTCCTCGTCATCCTCATCGCCGATGGAAGTGAAAAAGTCATCACCAATGCTTTCCTTGGGTTTGGACATGAAGGGGTCCTCGGCAACCTCCTGGAGTCTGGTCAAGCGTTCTGCGGCGGGCGGGTCTATACGCCGCAGCGCTTCCCAGGCCTCCTGATCTTTGTTGTTGGCGCTTATGATCTCCTGATATTCCCGTGAGGCCCTCACCACCTGGTCGGTATCCTCATACAGTTTTGCAATAAAGTGGCGGATTTGCAGGTGGGAAGGGTCTGCCTGTAGCGCTTCGCGCGCAAGCTCGATAGCCTGTGCATGGTGTCTATGCTCGAGTTGCTCGCGAGCCTGCTGCATCAGCATCTCGGCGGCTTTGCGCTCCGCCGACAGTTCCTGGTCCTGACCGTTGTCCTCAGGCATAATCCGTCCCTCCAGAGCAATTGGTTGGTGTAAACAAAGCCTCGACAGCCTAGCCCCGTCTAGCCCTATACAAGTTCGCGCTTCTGCGCCGAGTTCCTGCTTGCGATTATCCAGCGGCTTATCCAGCCGTGTCGGTTATTCTATTCGCCGTTGACGCGCTGAATCCCTTGCAATGTCGGCCGCAGATGTGTATAATCAGATAGTATTTCCATCTCAGTCATTATCTGCTGGGAGTGGGCGCAGTATTCCCCCACTCCCTGTTGTTTGAAAGTTGGCGGCTCGCAGAAACCCGCACTGATTAGAACGTGGGACGATGAGACAGCTTGGCAAGAAACATCCCGTGGTTCAAAAGGTAGAGGCCGAGATCGAGCGTACGCTCGCAGACTACGGGTACGAACTGGTACAGATCACCTACGGTGGCGGGGCTCAGCGCCGCACGCTATCGGTGTATATGGACAAGCCGGGCCGTGTTGCCCTGTCCGACTGCCAGGATATGGCAAACCGCTTGTCGGTATTGCTGGACGTGCTCGACCCAATCTCGCAAAGCTATGATTTGATTGTGTCGTCTCCGGGCGTGGAGCGACCGTTGACCCGCGATGCTGATTTCGACCGTTTCGCAGGCAAACCAGCCGCGGTGACGTTTGCTGATGGGACCAGGAAGACGACCCGCGAGGGCGTTCTACGCGGCCTCGATGACGATAGCGTTGTGCTGGAGACCGGTGATGAGCTACTCCGGATCCCGCTTGATCTCATAGATGGCGGGCACCTGATCTATGATGTTGACGACGACAGCTAGGTTTGTCGTCATCCCATCTTGCAGGAGATGACAAGCAGATGAATGGTGAATTCATTGATGCGCTGCAGCAACTCCAGAAGGAAAAAGACATACCTCTGGATGCTCTCATTGGCACCGTTGAGGCGGCGATGGGCTCAGCATATCGCAAGCACTTCGGTGTCGAGGAAGACATACGAGTGGAGATAGATACCGTCAACAAGACGGTACGTATGTTTGCGCGGCGCCCGATTCTGCCCGAAGGTGCGAAGGCTGACGAGACCACACTCGAAGAGCTGAAGGCCAGTGGCACCGTCGAGTACGAAGAACATGAACTTGACATGGATGATTTCGGCCGCATAGCCGCCCAGACAGCCAAGCAAGTGGTCATGCAGCGCATCCGCGAAGCCGAACGCGAGATCGTATATACCGAATTCAGTCACCGCGTCGGCGAAGTAGTCACCGGTGAAGTGCAGCGCCGTGATGCTCGCAGTGTTTTCGTCACGCTCGGGAAAATTGAGACGCTGTTGCCCTCCTACGAGCAGATACCCGGTGAGCCCTACCGATTTGGCGACCGCGTCAGGCTGTACATACTCGACGTCCGCAAGACCACTAAGAACCCTCAGATTATTGTCTCGCGGACTCATCCGGCTCTTGTCACCAAGCTTTTCGAACTGGAAGTCCCGGAGGTCTATGACGGCATCGTAGAGATCAAAGCAGTCGCGCGAGAGCCGGGCGCACGCACCAAGATTGCGGTTCTATCACACGACCCGCAGGTTGACCCGGTCGGAGCGTGTGTGGGCCATCGCGGAACTCGCGTCCAGTCAATCGTGGATGAACTCCGCGGCGAGAAGATTGACATAGTCCGTTACAGTGATGAGACTAAGGAATATCTCAAAAGCGCCCTGTCTCCGGCGCGCGTCAGCCAGGTGATTCTCGATGAGCCCAATATGGCAGCCACGGTCATAGCGCCCCCGGACCAGCTTTCCCTCGCCATTGGCCGCCGCGGTCAGAACGTCCGTCTCGCCGCGCAACTGACGGGGTGGCGCGTTGATATACGCGGTGAGGCCGATGCCGCTCTCGCTGCGCAGGCCGCCAGTGCAGCGACTGAAGAGGCGAAGGAAGAGCGCATCAGAATATACGAATTAGCCAAACGCCTCGGCGTGGAAAACAAAGACCTCATCGAGATACTCCAGGAAGAGGGAATTGAGGTGACCAGCCACGCGAGCACTATCTCCGAAGAACAGGCACAGATGCTCGAGACGCTGCTCACCGGTGGCGAAGGCACGCTTCAGGAGTTGGAGGACGGCAAGCTCGACCTGGACATTGAAGATATTGATATCGAGGATATTGAGCTCGAGTTGGAATAGCTGGGCTGCACGGTGTCATGAAGCAATCCACGGCGTCGTATGTGCTCGGTTTCTGTACAAAGAGCGGGCAATAAAGCTGCCCGCGGAGGTGGGTAATCTTGGCCAAAGTTCGGGTTTTCTCCCTTGCTAAGGAGTTGGGTATC
>CAZCJS010000301.1:0-5068 GCA_964498775.1 uncultured Armatimonadia bacterium | reverse complement strand
GAAGCGTTGTTTGATCTTGAGCTCAACGGCTTTGCCATCCACGGTAACGACGGCGTCTTTCTCGCTCTGGCCTGCGATCGTCACGGTTTCGCCGACCTTGGCCTCAAAGCCACCGTCAGGCTGCTCGATGTACAGAAGCGGCTCGGCAACTTCTTCGTGCTGCTTCCAGGAAAGCTGGGTCTGCTTGTCGAAACTATCCACACGGGTGGTTTTCTCGGCCAGCGTGGCCACGGAGTTGGCGCCTATCTTATCAGAGCCCGCCTTGCCATCAACGGCTACCTGGCCCTCATAGACGGAGACCTTGGTCTCACCATCGGGCGCGACGTGAACGGAAAAGACAGTCCCGCGTACGCCAGCTGTTGCGGTGGGTGTCTTGACCTCGAATTTAGACTTCTGGCTCAGTACTTTGATAACTCTGATCCATATGCTGCCTGCGTCGAGCTTGAAGATAGACATCTCCGCATGGCTGCTGGTGTTGATATGACACTTCAGCACCGTCATGAGGGTATTGGGGCCAATGACTATGCGCGTGCCGTCGAGCCATTCGAGCTTGACCCGGCCGTCGGTGCCCGTCTTCACCGTATCGCCGGCATAGACGCGCGCTTTGCCCGCCACCGCTTCGTAGGTGTCATGGGCCCGTGATTTGACTGCCACATCACCGGAGACATCGCGCACCGCAGCGACACGCTGCAGGATGACTACCGATTGCAGCACGACAGTGCCGACAAATACCAGCACTATGAAAACCAGTATAATGAGTACCGCCATCTTTCGCATGTACGATAGCACCCTAGTCTTTAGTTGCAGCCCGCTATGCGACAACGCCAATCCGGCCGGCGCTCGTCACCGTTATTGTCACGGCCGAAGTACATATTTCAGCACAGCTCTTGATGCTCCTGCTTGAATTACTTCACGTCCCAACACTCGCCGACTACATTTCGACCGAGGAATATATTTCTACATAACTAAATCTACCCCTGCCTGCAGTGCGTCAAACTGTATATGAGCACTGGGGGGAGACAAAATATGTTCAATATGCTCAGCGACAGGCCCTCGCCACAATTCAGACGCCACGTACGTACCCTTGTAGCCTGCTGGACGGGCCTGCTGCTGGTGCTCTATTTCTGGCCGGGTCAGACTATCCTCGACCGCATGGAATTATACACGATAGATTGGCGATTCCGGGTCCGTGGGCCACAGATGCCCGACCCCAGAATCGCCATTGTCGCCGTTGACGACCACAGCATCAACACGCTTGGCCGGTGGCCCTGGCCCCGCAGCATCATCGCCCGCGGGATCGCCAAGCTCGACCAACTTGGGGCCGAACGCATCATCTTTGATATCTTCTTCACCGAGACCGCCAATGCTGAGGACGACAGACAACTTGTGGATGCGACGCGCGAGTTCGGCAGGGTCTATCATGCCGGTTTCGCTAATGAGCCCGAGCCCGGACAGGAGCCACTCCCGCTGTCGAAGGAGACACTAGCCAAGGCTTGGGATATGGTCAAGATCGAGCCGGCACGTGGTTTGGCCGCGGCCGGTTCCATCTATCAACCGCGAGGCCTGGTGATGCCATTACCGGAACTCACCAAGGCCGCCCAGACCGTCGGCTTTATGAACGTACTCGACAGCGGTGACGGAGTGTTTCGCAACATCCCGCCTCTTTCGGAGTACGAGGGACATATCTTCCCGGCACTCGTCCTGGCTGCTGCTTGCGACATGACGGGTGTGGCACCCGAGGATGTGCATGTCACGCCGGGACACGAGATACGACTTGGCGACAAAGCCGTCATCCCGCTCGACTCAATCGGGCGGATGATGGTTGACTTCATCGGCGGCACTGGCAGCTACCCATCTTTTTCCATGGCTGGTGTCCTCGAGGCACAGCCGGACTCGCCGATCGGTCACCGGCTCAATGGGAAAACCGTATTCGTCGCCGTCACCGCTTCCGGTTTCCGCGACCTGAGGCCGTCGCCGTTCGACACTATCTACAGCGGCGTCGAAACGCAGGCCAACGCCCTGGATGCGATACTCAACAACAAGCAGCTCCGGCGCGTCTCACCGCTCTTTACGGCCGCCGTAGTCATCTGCTTCGCTGTCCTTTTCGCTCTCGTGCTGGTGTATGCAGGGACGGCACCACTCTGCGTCGCTGCGATGACAATCGCCGTGGGCTACGTGTGGTCCGGGATACTCCTGTTTCGTCACAGCCATCTCATCATTGAGCTGCTTTTGCCCTGCCTTGCCATACTTGGGTTCTTCGTCTCTCTGCTCATTCTGCGGCTGCTTGGTGAAGAACGACGCAGGCGACGGGCCCAGCAGGCTCTTGGGTGGTTTGTTCCGCCGACTGTGGCAGACCGCCTCGTCACAGATGAGGCCATCAACACGATGAGTGGAGAGCGGCGCGATATTACGGTGCTTTTTGCCGATCTGCGTGGCTTCACGTCAGCTTCCGAAGGTGTCCCGCCGGAAGCCACCGTCGAGCTGCTCAACCGCTACTTCGACTTCATGCACGATGTGATCTGGGATCATGAGGGCACGCTGGATAAGTACATCGGTGACGAGATCATGGCTTTTTTCAACGCTCCGATGCTGCAGGCAGATCACGCCAAGCGCGCGGTTCGCACTGCCCTGGCGATGCAGCGCCGAATCCATGAGCGCCGCGATGAATGGCGCTTCCTTGGAATGCCGGACCTCGCCGCCGGTATCGGTATAAGCACGGGACATGCCGTCATCGGATACGTCGGCTCCCAGAGCCGCATGCAGTACACCGCCATCGGCCACCATGTCAACATCGCCTCCCGTCTTCAGGGGCTTAGCAAGGAATTGGGCCAGGCGATACTGATTTCCGAGTCCACCTATGCGGAACTCGGAGACGATTTCGAGGTGCAGGCACAGGGCGCATACAGAATCCGCGGCGTCGGAAGTGAAATAGAGGTCTATAGCGTGCTCGGCCCCAGAGGCCAGCCTGATTACATCGAGCGCGTTTCCTCGCCCGCGCCGGCAAACTAGCTCCGCTTGCAGGAGTATCAGCCGCCACGGAGAATATGCCAAGACTGCTGCGGGCGTGTCGGGCCCGGAGACTTGGCCCTTTCGGGCGAGGAGATACCCCTTGGAATTCGCCCTTCGCGACAAGATAGATGACCAGTATAGGGTCGTCGAGAAACACTACGGCGGAATGAGTGTTGTCTATATCGTTCTGGATGAGTTTTCGCAGCGCCGCTTCGCGGTGAAGACACTCAAGGCTGAGCTGCTGCTGGATCGGGCAGCGGTGACCAGGTTCTCCCGCGAGGCCAAGACCTGGCTCAACCTCGGGCGTCACAGCAACATCGTCGAAGCCATCATCTACCGCGAGATCGAGGACCAGCCGTTCCTATTTCTCGAGTACGTGGAAGGCACCGACCTCCAGCAACTTCTTGACACCGAGTGTTACATCTTCCTTCCGCAGTTGCTCGACTTCGCTGCACAAGTCTGTGCCGGCATGGAGTATGTTCACAACCTCCCGATCGGTCCTGGCGGCCGAGGCATCGTCCATCGCGACCTGAAGCCGTCTAACCTCATGATTGATAGCCGGAACACCGTCAGAGTGAGTGATTTCGGCCTCGCTAAGGTTCACGGCGGCGGCACCCATATCACCGACACCGGCGTCGGTCTCGGCACTTACCTCTACATGCCACCGGAGCAGTTCACCGACGCAGCATCCGCAGACCGCAGTTCCGATGTCTATAGCACCGGCGTTGTCTTGTATGTCGCCGTTACGGGCGAGCCACCGGTGCAGGGCGAGAACATTGGTGCCGTCATTCGCAACATACTCAGTCAGGATCCCGTTCGCCCCAGCCAGCTTGTCCCCAATGTGCCGGCATCACTTGACGAAGTCATCATGCACTGCCTCGCAAAGGACCGCAGCGAGCGCTACCAGAGCTTTTCGGAGCTTGCACGCGCTCTCGGAGATGTTGAGCCCTCAGTGCACGAAGCGGTCACCGGCGAAGAGATCTGGCAGTGTCAGAAATGCGGATACCTCACGCGGCACCACTACCGGGCCTGCCCCATCTGCGTGGGTGAGTTACACCGGACTACCTACGGCAAGGACGACCATGAGCAGACGCCCGCTGATACTGCCACCGAACAGCATCCACCGCCGCAGGCATCCACTGATGACGTCGCAGCCGCTGACGCCGCCGAGGACCTCTTCGCACGGGCCACCAAGTGGCAATCCGAAGGCGACCTGCGACGGGCCATTGCTCTGCTGCGTCAGGTGCTGGCGATCGCCCCCGAACATGCCGAGGCACGCCAGCGTCTCGATGAAGCAGCACTGGCGCTGGTCAAGACGCGCTCGCACGAGGTCACTCGGGCCTACAACTGGCCGATGTTCCACGGCAATGTCACTCGCACGGGATACACTCCGGAAGTCGTCCTGCCGCCTCTGCAGCGTCGCTGGCAGACGAAGATCGGCCAATGGGTCATGGCGTCGCCGGTCGTGGCCAATGGCGTCGTCTTTGTTGGCGGCGGCGGCGGGGAAGGGGCGCAAGCCGGCACGATCATGGCGATAGCTGCACGCACTGGCGAAGCCCTCTGGCAGCAGCAGTTCAATCACGAGGTAATGCTCAGCGGCTGTGTGCTAGGCGGGAAAGTCGTCTTCTTCGCGGTGCATACCCGGCTTATGGCTCTGGAAACCAATACCGGCAAACTGCTCTGGCAGATTACCGTCCCCGCGCAGATCACGACCAGCCCCGTCGCATGGCAGAATGCCGTTTACTTCGGCACGGACAGTGGCCGGCTCTTCGCCGTCAACTCACAGAGCGGACAGAAAATCTGGGAGTTTCCTGCTGAAATGGCGATATACTCATCCCCTCTCGTCTGGCAGGGACACGTCTATGTTGGCAGCGCCGACTATCACCTCTATGCACTGTCCAGCACCACGGGAAGAGTCGCATGGAAGTTCATGACTGGTGGCGAGGTGTACTCAGCTCCGGCCTTCCACCAGGGCCGCATATATGTCTCGTCTTCCGACCAGCGCCTGTATTGTCTCGATGCGCTCAGCGGCAGGCAGGTATGGGAATTCCAAACCGAT
>CAZCJS010000300.1:0-5092 GCA_964498775.1 uncultured Armatimonadia bacterium | reverse complement strand
CGCAATGGCGCTTATTCTCAGTGGCGTGTGTCCAGATGTGCCCCTGGCCCGGATACACCGATCTGACGATGTGTTCCCGCGCAATATGGGTTTCATTCGGCAGGACACGCAGGTCTACGTTCCTGCGGCTCTTGCTCTCCTCCAGCACCATACATTCGTCGTGGACCCCGACCATCCGACAGATGCGGTGCAGGTTGTGCCTCCCGGATATCCCTTCCTCCTGGCGCTTGCAATTGCTGCGGGGGTGAAGTTTGCCAGTGGTATTGCGCTATTACAGATACTCCTGGCAGCAGGCACCGTCCTGCTTACCTACAAGCTGGCGGAACTGCTTATCCCTCGCCGGGCATCCTCAGGACAGGCACTGGTGCCACTCATCGGCGCGGGTATTGTTGCGCTTGATTTCGGGAGTGTCAGATACACCTGCGAGGTCCTGACTGAGACCTCGTTCACTCTGGCATTACTTGCAGCGACCTGCGCACTGCTGCTGTTTATTTCCAGGCCAACAACGGGCCACGCCATCCTCACTGGTGCGCTCTTTGTCGCGGCCACCTTCATCCGCGCGGTAACCTACTACCTGCTCCCACTTATAGCGCTCTTCATGTTCATCTGGGCCTACAAACGCCGCGCGGCTACTCCGGCACGCTGGTTCACCGGACCGTCGCTGGCGGCTGTACTGATCATCCTGACCATCGGTGGCTGGCAAGCCCGGAACCTCGCCCTCAACAACAACGCTTCTTTTTGCTCCATTGCGCACGTCAACATGCTATTCTACCGGGCAGCTGGTGTGCTGGCGGAGAAAGAGCATATCTCATTTGCTGAAGCTCGCAACCGCCTCGGGTATTGCACAATCCAGAAGCGCCTGCCCTTCATAGGCCCGTCGTCAGGTTGGATGATGCGCAAGGGAATCGAGATTGTTCTTCAGCACCCTTTCCTCTATATCAAGGTGGCTGCGCGTGGTCTGGTGCGCATGCTGGTGTACCCGGCAGGCGCCAAGACGGCTCTGATGGAGTGGGCAGGCTGCCCGGATGGTGGATCATTTTTCGAGGCGGCGAGGTGGGCTTGGGGTCGAAGCCCCGCCGGCATGCTCGCTTTATGCTGGGAGGGTGTGTCATTGATCGCGCTTTGGGGCGGCTCCCTGCTGTCTCTGATACACGCGAAGAGATTCCTTGCGGCTCTCCCCAGGACCCACATACTGGCCATTCTGGGCATCCTCGTCTATCTGGCAGTGATCTCCGCGGGTCCCGAGGCCGACGCGAGGTTCAGAATCCCGATGGTGCCATTGTGGGCAGTGCTGAGTGCCTTCGGCTGGGCTCAGTTGCTCTACGGCAACAGCGGAACGGTCGGCGACAGCGTCGGCGACTGACTTCGGCCCGTGGTCACTCTTCCGCATCGCCGAATCCCGCGCACAAGAGGACACATCCACCCCCGCGAAGAAATGCTCCCGTAATCGTTCGTACGATACCTCGGTGCGAGGCCCAGAATGCCCGCTTAGGTCGGGCTTCCAGGCCGCCTCCCTCATAGGGTGGCACCGTTCAATGAGCAAGAAGGAGTCCATTATGTCAGACAAGATGCTTGTCGGAGCCGCTGAAGTGATTATCACCCCGCCGGTTGGCACTGAGCTTGCCGGCTATTTCCAGCCGCGCGTGTCGGAGGGCGTCATCTCCGAACTGAAAGCAAAGGCCGTTGTGGCGGGGGATGGGGCAGAGGGCGTGGCCATTATCGCCTGCGACCTCATCACCATGACCGCCGAAATAAGCGCCGCGGCCCGCGCCAAGATCACCGCCGCCACCGGCATCCCCGGTGAGCGGGTGATGATCTGCTCGACGCATACCCATACCGGCCCGGAACTCCGCCCGAACCGCCCCATCGCCCGCAACGAGGAATGGTTCGCTACACTGCCCGGCCTCATCGCGGATGCCGCCATCGCCGCCGCCGAGAATCAGCGCCCCGCCATCATGTCGGTGGGCAGCGAACATGAAGAGGGCCTCGCCTTCAACCGTCGCTTCCGCTACCGCGATGGTACCGAGCTCTTCGGCGTCCATGGCGACGGGTCCGATGTCGTCGGCCCGGCCGGGCCCACTGATCCCGAGTTCGGAGTCGTCAAGTTCTGCGCCGACGAGGGCGACGATCCCTTTGCCCTGATCTGCAACTATTCGGTGCATATTGACGTCACCGGCGGCAACCTCATCTCCGCCGATTTCCCCGCCGTGATGACCGACGTCATCCGCGGCGTCTACGGTCCCGACACCATCGTGCTCTACGTGCAGGGCGCATGTGGCAACATCAATCACGTGCCCTACCTCATGGAGCGCCCCTGGCCGCGCAAGGGCGTCGAGAAATCGAAGCAAATGGGCCGTGCCTTCGCCGGCAAGGCCATCGCCATCGCCGAGAAGGCCCTTCCCAGCGAGGACACTAGCGTGGATGCCGCCCAGGAGATACTGCAGGTGCCTGCCCATCCGCTCGACGATGTGGTCGAGCGCAACGTGGTGGAGGCGAAGGCCGCGGCCCCGCCCAAGCCCGGCGGCTGTCATCAGCGGCTCCTCGAGATCATAGATGACTACGACCCCGACAAGGTCACCCCCCGTGAGGTCCAGGCCATTCGCCTCGGCGACGTCGTATTCTGCTCCGCCCCGGGCGAATATTTCGTCGAGTGGGGCCTCGAGATTAAGGGCTGGTCACCGTTCCCGTACACCTTCATCGCCGAGCTGGCCAACGACTCGGTGGGTTACATCCCCACTATGGAGGCGTTCCGCCGGGGCGGCTATGAGGCCACGCCGGTCGTCAGCGTCGTCTCGACGCCGGCACTGGGCCAGATGATTGCCGACGCGAATTTCCGCCATTGCGAAAAGCTGTGGAACGCTAGGCAAAAGTCATAGCGGTTGGTACACTTACAGTGCAGGTGGTTGCTCAGCGCGGTGCAGACGATACGCTCGCCGAGGCTGCAGCCACACCGTCGCGTGAGGAAAGGGAGGAGACATGAGAGGCCGGATTATTGCTGAGCCGAGACAACTGGCTCTGTGGGCCCGACGGTTCACGCTGTTAGTGACCTCCGGGGTGAATCTCGCCCAGGCCCTCGAGGTGCTCAGGGCTGAGTCCGACGAACCCCTCGACGAGGTCAGCGCCGGCCTCCGCGCAGACATACTTGAGGGCAGCACTCTTTCCGAAGCGATGCGCAAGTTCCCCGATGTCTTCACGCCCCTGGCGCTGATGATGTGTCGCGCCGGCGAGGTCGGCGGCGTGCTCGACAAGACCATCGCCCGCTGGGCCGGCTGGATGGAGCGCAACCTCGCCTTCCGCGACCGCTTTGACACCCTCCTGCTGCTGGCGCAGGCCGTCGGCAAGAGCACTCCGGAAATGGGGGAGTACATGCGCGACGAAATCCCCGACATCTCCGAGCGCATGCGAGCGATCGCCTTCTGCCGCATGTTTGGCATGTGTCTAGCCAGCGGTGTCCCGCTGCTGCGGGCGTTGGCGGTGGCCGAAGAACTATTCGTTGACGATCCCGACGCGGTGGCTGCCTTGACCGGTGTGGGCAATGAACTGGTCGAGGGCAAAACTGACGCCCTCGCGAGGATGCTGGAGCGCTTGGGCTTGCCGTCAGTCGTCTGTATCCTCGGGCAGGTCGGCGAGGAGACCGGTCAACTCGACGTGAGAATGGAGGACGCGGCGGGCTTCCTCGAATACGAGATGGAGACGAAGATGTCAGCGGCCCTGGCCAAGCTCGCCGCCAACCTCAAAGACTAGCTTACCGCGATTGCGGCTAGAGACCCGCCGTAGCCACCATCCCGCACTCGATATCCTCTTTGTTCACCGAGTACCCGATCAGCAGCCGGTCAGCCTCCGCCAGCGTCACCGGGTACTGATAGCCGTGTACCTTCAGCAGGCCGAACGCTCGCTGCGCCGTCGGGTCATCAAGCAGGATATACATCCGGTCAAAGACAATCCCGTCATCGCTGACCGCGATCATCAGCTTGCTGCGGTCCAGCAGCTTCGCATAGGCGTTGCCGATCAGGTAGCAGCGCCCGTCGGGGAGGCTACCCGCCCGCACGCGTGACATCGAGTCCGGGAAGTCCGTCAGCAGCGGTGCCGACCAGCTCCGGCCGCCGTCCTCGCTCAGCGCCGCGAAGAGTCGCAAAGACTGCGCCTCATCCCGGAACCACATCACTATGAGGCCCTCCGGCGTCTGATACCAGCTCGTCTCCCCATAGGGGAAATCGGCGGCACCTTCCGGCTGCGGCATCGGCACCACCTTCGGCGGCGAGCACATATTCTCGGGGTCAAAAAACAGCGCCACCGGATGGCCGTCCTGCGTCCCGCCGCACATCAGGTCCCCTGCGGCGGTGAGCCGAGGCTCCTCGAAGATGAACGTCTTATCACCGGCGATACCCTCGTGCGCTTCCCAGTTCTCGCCATCGTTGCTGACATGCAGATCCAGGCGCGACCGGCCCCACTCAAAGCGCCTCATCCCCGGCACGGTCGCATCGAGGGTTGCATAATGCGCCACTCCGAAAAGGTACAACTGCTTGTCATCACTGTACAGCCCGCTGGTCCAGCGCAGCAGCCCGCTCTCGGCATCCCCGGGCACCACGCAGCGCGCCTCGGACCATTCGGCGCCCGTGTCCGAGACCGCCAGCATGGTGCTCTGGCCGGGATAGTCCTCGAACACCGCGCTGTTGGAAAAAGCGAAGTAGTAGCGCCCCTGGAAGCGCGCAATCTGGGAGTGGTGGTTATAGGTGCCGGCCTCGCCCGCTCCGGTATAGACCCGCCGGCGCTGGACCTGCAGCCGCGGCAGTTCCGGCTCCACGCTTCTCGGGCCCTGGTCGTCGGTGGTGCGGAAGCAGTCATTCTCAAACATCGCCTCACGCATCCGCATCCGCCGGACCGCGTCGGCCAACTCCGCACTCAGCACTGCCAACTGCCGCCTCGCGATGACCTGTGGCTTATCCATGACCCGACAGACCTCCCGTTACACTGCTACCTGAGTAGGCAAGTAAAAATGCCGGCAGCGTAGGCAACAAGTCGCGCCCTCTGCCGGCCCTTACCGTACGTTCTTCTCTTCGGCAACACACACCGTATGCAGTTTGCATTGGAT
>CAZCJS010000299.1:0-5094 GCA_964498775.1 uncultured Armatimonadia bacterium | reverse complement strand
AGCGGTGCGTAGAGGCTGGCGTGGGGCTATTCAGGCAAACTTTGCCGAGCATCCTGGCCGGGGAGTCTATTGGCAAGAAGCAGGAAATAGACGGTTATGTCTATCAGCACGAGCGCAAGTTTCCCAGTCATGAGATACCAGCCAGCAATGATCTCAAGGACTATATCCGTGCGCTCTACTTCCCGCCCTGGCCGAAGCCCTACGTGGACATCGGAGGCCGGAAATTCTATCTGGTGGAAGAGGGAGACATGCCGGATGACTGATCCACTCGCCACTATCATCATCCCGACCATCGACCTCAAGCAGGCGTGCAAGACGGCGAAGCTGGCACAGAAGACAGCGGGGTGCTCGGTTTCCATCGTCGTGGCCTGTGACGGGGCACGGCGCGGCTCCACGATCACGGGCAATGCAGGAATGGCAGCGGCGCAGGGATTCGAAACGCCATACATTGCCTACGTGAACGATGATGCCAAGCCGGAGCAGCAAGGCTGGCTGGCCCGGCTGATCGAGGCGTTGGAGGAAGACCCGAGCTACGCGATCGCCGTGCCGGGTGGCCCCTGTCGCACAAATCCACAGGCGAAGGCGAAGCCGGGGATGCCACGGGGCGTGCAGGTGGTGAAAGAAATCTCACTCTTCTGCGGCGTGATGAAGGCCTCCGTCATTCGGGGAATGGTCTTCTGGGACCCCATCTTCACACACTACGGGAACGACAGCGACTTCCGGCGCCGGGTGCAGCAGCTCGGCTACAAATGCGTCTGGGTTCGGGATGTGTACGTGCATCACGAGTTGGCCGACTATATCCCGGACTGGAAGGATGACGACAAGAGGGCATACAAGGAGCGATGGGGCTGATGGATAGCGCACAGCTAGACGCACACTGGCGTGAGGCGCTGAAGGACAAGAAGCGCTTCAGCCTGAATTGGTATCGCAAGCACGCGATCACGAAGGAATTACTCAGGAGCGGGATCTTGTGGGGCAAGGTCATCGAATTCGGGTGCGGCATCGGGGCCCGGGCCTACCTGGTGCGGATTCACCAGCAGTTCCTGATCCTGAAAGGCTACAGCGTCCTGGGCGTGGATGGCTCGGGCTTCGCCATCGACTATGCCAGGAAACACTGGGGGATGGCGCGGCTCGGATTCAAGCAAGCCGACTTGCTGGACCTGGACCTGCCGGATAACCGATTCGACAACGGGTACATGCTGGCGACCATCGAGCACGTCCAGGATACGCAGAGGCTCCTGGGCGAATGCCGGCGGGTGCTCCAGCCGTGGGCCACGCTGTTCGTGTCGGTGACGGAGAACGACTACCACGGTGATCCGAGCCACGTGCATACATTCAATCTGAGGAGCCTCCAGGAAGTATTGGAGGCGGGCGGGTTCTCCGTCCAGGGCGCCTACGTCAAGGGCCATATTGTCTACGCGGTGGCGAAGATATGCTCAAACTGAATGTGGGTTGCGGGAACGACATCAAACCGGGCTATGTGAACATTGACCTCTACAACGAGAAGGCCGACCTACAATGCCCCGCGCACGCTATCCCGTATGAGGCCGGCTCGGCGGACGAGATATTCAGCAGTCACATGATCGAGCACCTGACGCCGCAGGAATTCGAGATGGCGCTGAAGGAGTGGCGACGGCTACTGAAACCCGGCGGCAAGCTCATCATCCGCTGCCCCAACTTCGAGCTGTACGTGCGGGAGTTCCTGGAGGGCGACTACAACCAACGCTGGGGCTGGGGCATCACGAACCTACTGGGCTGGCAGGATCGAGGCCCTGGCTACTGGAATCACAATGGGTTCACGGTGCGACGATTGAGAGCGATTCTAGGGCAAGCGGGATTCGATGTGAAGGCGTGCTACACGATGCAAACCCGGATGAAGCGCGGGCCTGAGTATCGGCCAAACGGGGACATCTATGCGGAGGCGATTCGGTGAGAGTCCTCTACGTCGATGCACTGGCCAACCCGCCATCCTGGGCCAACACGAAGGGTATCATCGCGGCGTACAGGCGGGCCGGTGTGGATCTGGACACGTTCGATTATCGCTCCGCCGGCGAACCGGCGCAGATGAACGCAGCACTGAAGGCCAAGGCACTGGAGTTCCGGCCTGACTTTATTCATCTGGGCAAGGGCGAGACGATACGCGGCGCGACCGTCAGGGCCATCAAGAAGAAGACCGGCTGCAAGGTGGCGCACTTCTACGGCGACCTGCGCTGGGAGGTGCAACCGTTCGTGGCGGACATCGGGAAGCAGGTGGACTGGACACTGTTTCAGCACAAGGACGAGGCGCAGTATGCGATGTACCGGAAGGCCGGGTGCAAGCAGGTCGGCTTCTGGATGGAGGGCGCGGACCCGAGCATCTTCTACCGGCGCAACGTGCCGCAGACCTGGGACGTGGTCTTTATGGCGAACGCGCCGCCCGCCAGTATCCGGATGCACCAGGAGCGGTGGGAGCTGATCCGGCAGATTGCGGCTGCGGGGTTCGGCATTCACGTGTTCGGGACCGGCTGGGGCAAACTCAAGGGCACGCCAAATGTGAGACTGCATGAGTTCGTTGCGCTGAAGAAGTTCGCGCTGGCGGTCAGTCGGGCCCGTATCTGCCTGGGCTATTCGACAGATAGGGTGCGCTGGTACACGTCCTGGCCACGCCTGCTCAATTCGATGTGCTCAGGCGGCTTCTACCTGACGCACTACTGGCCGGGCCTGGAGGAGCTATTTCACCAGGGCATTCACCTGGACTGGTTCGGTGACATTCCCGAGGCGGTGCGGAAGGTGAAATACTGGATCGGCAACGGGAAACTGCGCCAGCTCGTCGCGTATAACGGCAGGAACGAGGTGGTGGCGAAGCACACCTGGGACCATCGCATAGCGGAGATGCTGGAATATGCGAAATGAGGCTGACTGTCTTCACTGCGTGGATTGGCATGTACGATGTGCCGAGACCTGCACCAGAATTCCGCCGATGCGGGGCTGTTCCTGGGTGCCGCCATCGCTGCGTGGCCATTACGGATTCCGAGCAGACAGCGCCGGGGTGGGAGATCCGCAGACTGGAGCCGTCGCCCGATCCGAAGACAACGGCGAGGATGATCAAGATTCTGAGCCATCGCTGGTTCCCGGATGCGGACACGACGATCTGGCTGGATGGTGCGATGAGCATGAATGCCCCGCCAACTGCCCTACTGGATTGGATTGCGAGGGAGGATATGGCGGCATTTGCCCACCCGAGCCGCGATTGTGCATATGCGGAGGGGGAACGGTGTGTCGTCAAGGGGAAGGCCGGCCGACAAGTCATCTCCCGACAGCTATCGGCCTATCGCGACCAGGGATTCCCGGAGCACTTCGGGCTGGTGGAGACGGGCGTGCTGGTGCGCCGGCACACGGACGCGGTCAAGGAGTTGAATGAGGCCTGGTGGGAGCAGATCCTACGCTATTCGAGGCGTGACCAGGTGAGTCTACCGTATGTGAGTTGGCAAAAAGGTCTACAGATATACAGAAGTATAGGCAGTCTTATCCATCATCCGTGGTTCACACACCACGGGCATAGGGGGAAATGAAATGGCTGATCTGACTACGACCCAGCGGCAGAAGATCTGGCGCGGGCTGATGCGGTTTTGGTCGCAAAACTGGACCAAGGTCGCTCTTCGACAGAGCGACCTGCTGGCTGCGGTGAACGCTACCGATGCCTGGATTGACGACAACGCCGCGAGCTACAACGCTGCCCTGCCAGCGGCCGCGCAGAGCGGGCTGACAGCGGCGCAGAAGACACTGGTCTTTTGTGCGGTGGCGCTGTGCCGGGTGAGCGAGGGCACGCTGCGCCGGGTATTCGGGGAGGTGGACTGATGGCTAGTGGAAATACTCTCTGTACGTTTTCACCGCTCCACAATGAGCCGCCAAGCGCGAACGCGGCTACGCTGGACCTGCGCAATCAGCATCCGGTTCTGGACTTCGATGCCACGACCAACGAGTACGCCGTGTTTTCGTCCATCATGCCGCAACACTATGCCGGCACCACGGGTGTGACGGTCTACATCCACTATGCGATGAGCAGTGCCGAGGCTGACACCGTAGACTGGGACGCAGCGTTCGAGTTGGTTGGGGATCAAGACCTAGACATCGACGGCGATAGCTTCGCCGCAGTCAACTCCGCAGATAATACGACAGTGCCTGGCACTGCGGGCCTGGTGGACGTGGTAAGCATCGCGTTTACGAACGGTGCTGATATGGATTCAGTCACAGCTGGCGACGGCTTCCGGCTGAAGATCAACCGGGATGCGGCCAGCGACGATGCGGCGGGTGATGCGGAGCTGCGGTGGGTGGAGATCCGGGAGACCTAGATGGCGCGGACGTTTGCCAGAGGATCGAGCCAGTATCTGAGCGTAGCAAGCACGCCTGTATCAGATGTTCCGTTTTCCATCGCGTGCTGGTTTTGGACCAGCGAAGGGGATAACAGTAAGGAGCTAGCATCTGTTGGATCAAGCGATACCGAATCAACCACGATTTTGCGTCTTTCATCTTCTGAGACTGTACGATCTGAGACTATCGGTGGCGGCAGCGATGCGGCAGCGGCTTCATCAAGCTCGTTTACTCTTAGCACCTGGAGCCATGCTTGCGGCGTGTGGGCTGCTAGCGACAGCCGCGCAGCATACGTCAACGGCGGGAGTAAGGGCACCAACAGCACTTCTATCAATCTGGCGGGCATAGATAGCCTGTCCATCGGCACCTACACATACAATGGCGTGCATGGTAACTATATGGATGGTCACATAGCCGAGGTTGGCATCTGGAACGTGGCCTTGTCTGATGACGAGGTGGCGATGCTTGCCTCTGGCTTCGCGCCACCCCTCGTCCACCCCGAAAGCCTCGTCGCCTACTGGCCCCTCATCCGTGACGACGACGATGACCGCGTGGGCGGCTATGACATGTCGGCTACCAACTCGCCCACCGTCTCTGCTCACCCGGCTGGCTATGTCTTCTATCCCGCCCCGCCGATGTTCTACAACGTCACGGCCGCGGGCGGAGTGACGGTTCCTGTTTTGTACTACCACTATAGGCATCATTAGGGGCTAGACTATGGCATTCTGCGGATACCTCAAACAG
>CAZCJS010000298.1:0-5160 GCA_964498775.1 uncultured Armatimonadia bacterium | reverse complement strand
CGGAGGACGGTGCCGCCGATCCGGCGGGCACGTTTGCTGACAACACGGTACAAAATCCGGTATGGACGGCGCCTGCGAACATCACGGATGTGGCGCAAGACTACACGATTACAGTGACCGTATCCTGCAGCGGTGGACTTCAGATAGAGGCGGCATACACACAAACTGTGTCGCCAGTGGAACACGCGATCATTGTCGAGGCAGGCCCCTCAGGTACACCCAATGCGGTAATCTCCGAAGGCAATGTGCAATGTGATGTGACGGCTACTGACACGCGTGGCCATGGGCTGACGTATGCGTGGGAGGCCACGGACGGCGACGGAAATCCCGCTGGAGCTTTCGATGATGCGACGCTGAGGAATCCGGTGTGGACGGCGCCGCTCAATGACACTGCGAGCCCGCTGGAGTACACAATTGCGGTGACCCTCACGTGTTCAGAGGGGCTTGAGAAAAAGGTTTCCTACATTCAAGTGGTCAACCGCGACGTGCACGTTTTGGAGATAACCGAGGGGCCCGAGGGGAATCCGAATCCGGTTGCTTCCGAAGGGGATGCTCAATGCAGCGTGACCGCAGATGATAGCAAGCTTCATGCGCTCACATACCTGTGGACATCTACTGACGGCGATGGGAATGCCGTGGGCGGCTTCGATGTCAACACCAAGCAGAACCCGGTGTGGACAGCACCGAAGAACACGACCGATGCGGTGCTGGAGTGTACGCTGACAGTGACTGTGACGTGTTCAGAAGGGCTGGAAGCGACGGCCTCGTACACGCAGCGCGTCTCTACGGTGGAACATACTCTTGAGATTACCGATGGGCCCTCCGGCGCTCCAAATCCGGTAGCTTCGGAAGGTGATATGCAGTGCGACGTGACCGCGATTGACAGTCGGGAGCATGACCTGACGTACGCATGGACAGCAACTAACGGTGCTGGGAATCCGGCCGGCAGCTTCAATGATGCTTCAGCGCACACGCCTGTCTGGAGTGCGCCGCGCAATGGAACCGGCGCGCCGGTGGACTACACTCTCAGCGTTACAGTGACATGCGCTGAGGGTTTGGAGGCAAGTGGATCGTTTGTCGCAACGGTTCAGCACGACGGACACACTCTGACCATTGATGACGGCTACCCGCAGGGTGATCCGGATCCGTGTGGCTACGGTCAGCCGGTTCAGTGCAGTGTGAATGCGACCGACAGCGCCGGCGATGGGCTTACTTATCTGTGGGAAGGTGAAGACGCGAATGGCAATCCTGCGGGGACGTTCGATGACAACACTGCGCAGAACCCCTTGTGGACGGCTCCGCAAGTGGTCACAAACGAACCCAGGGAATACACGATCACAGTGACAGTGACCTGTAGCGCCGGGTTGACGGCGGTTGGGACCTATAATCAGCACGCGGTACCTCACGCCCCGGCGATGCCAACAGACCTCGCCGCGGCGCTGAATGAGGGTGCGGATGCCGTTGTCCTGACCTGGACGGACGCCTCGTACAATGAGGAAGAATTCACTGTGAGGCGTCGGATGATGCATCCCGACGGGACATGGGATCCGGCGGACTGGCAGACCATCGCGCATTTACCGCCGAATACAACAACATACACCGACAGCACCGTTCTGGCACCCAATACCTACCAGTACTCAATCCGGTCGCAGAACCACGTGGCGCCTTCGAATTGGACGGCCTCGGTCAGAATAACGCTCGCGACTAATATTCCCAACGGGCCGACAAGCCTGGATGCGACGGCGCGAGTAGTAGTCCCTGTCGGGCAGGTTGCGCCGGCCCAGGGAGCCGACTTGTGGCTTGTCGAGCTGACCTGGCAAGATAACGCAGACAATGAGCTCGGCTTCACGCTGCAGCGCAGAGAGAGACAACCCGACGGTAGCTGGCCGGCCGATGGCTGGGCTACTATCGCCGTTACAGTCGCTTCAGAAACCAGCTTCACGGATGACACTGTGGCGAAGGACAAAGAGTACCAGTACCGGATACGAGCGTTCAACGCCGTGGGGTTCTCGAACTGGGCTCAGCCGGCACGGACCGCGACCGTAGCCGGGGGACCGGACACGCCGACGGAGTTGACCGCCACGGTCGCCGGAGCCTCCGAGATACAACTGGCCTGGACTGACAACGCGGATAACGAGGCCGGCTACACAGTCCAGCGGCGCTACCCACTCGCGGACGGAACCTGGCCGGTGGACGCCTGGGCAACGCTGGCGACACTGCCGACGAATACAACTCAATACCTTGATGCCAATCCGACTCTCGGACGGGTGTATCAGTACCGTGTCCGCGCCTACAATGCAGCCGGTCCGTCGAATTGGGCTGTGTCGGACAAGGTGGCAATCACCATCGGCGCCCCGAACGCACCGTCAGGCTTGGCGGCGCAGGTTAACGGGGAGAACAATGTGCTGCTGACCTGGACTGACGCATCGAGTAACGAGACAGGCTTCGTGCTTCAGCGTCGGGCACAGAATGCCGATGACACGTGGCCGGATACCTGGACAACGCTAACGAGCGTCGGCCCGAATGTGGAAAGTTACACCGATACCGGCGAGTTCCCCAGCGAGGGGGACTACCAGTACCGCGTGCGGGCATACAATGACAACGGGTCGTCAAACTGGTCTCCGCCTGCGCGTATCACGAGAGTGGCTACGGCACCCGCTATGCCCACCGATATGATGGCAACTGAGGGCGACGAAGACGCCATTGATCTGTCCTGGAATGATGCGGCCACCAACGAGCAATGTTACAAGGTGCAGCGGCGGACGCAGGACACCGACGGCGTATGGCCGAGTTTTTGGAATACGCTGGCGACGCTGCCTGCGGATACGCAGGCCTATACCGACGCGACCGTGGTGCCGGGTAGGGTATATCAGTACCGAGCGCGGGCCGAGAATTACCGGGGGCCGTCGAATTGGGCTGTGTCGAATAAGACGACGATCAGCATCATCCCGCCGGATGCACCGACGGATCTGTCGGCGCAGCTTGACGGAGAGAATAACGTCAGGCTCACCTGGACCGATGCCTCCGACAACGAGACCGGCTTCCAGATTGATCGTCGCACACAGAATGCCGATGGCACATGGCCCGTCACTTGGACGACACTACTGACAGTGGGCCCGGATGCAGAAGGCTATACCGATGCCGGCGAGTTCCCGACCGAGGGGGACTACCAGTACCGCGTGCGCGCCTACAACAATGGCGGCCCGTCAAACTGGTCTGCGAATGTACGGCTCACGAGACTGGCAAGCCCGCCGCCGGCGCCGACTGAAGTAACCGCAGTTGAGGGCGCCGAGGGCTCGATTGATCTGTCCTGGAATGACATGGCCGGCAACGAGCAATGCTACAAGGTGCAGCGGCGGATGCAGCGCACCGACGGCATCTGGCCAAGCGCGTGGACCACACTGGCGACGCTGCCTGCAGACACGCAGGCCTATACGGACGCGACGGCAGTGCAGGGGAGGGTATATCAGTACCGGACGCGAGCCGAGAACTACCTCGGACCATCCAACTGGGGGCCGACGGTGATTATCACTGTGCCCGCTGTAGAAGCTACGCATCTGTTCGCGGCCAAGGCGCAGCCCTACATGATCGGACTGCCTGCGGGAGCGAATGTCAATGCCGACGCGATCGCGTATTGGGATGCAGACGCCGGGCGGCTTGTGCCTGTTGATGGCTCCAGTGGGGTGGTAGGCCGCGGTTATTGGGCACGCTTCGCGCACAACGCACCAGTGACTGCGAGTGTCGCCGATGGTACGGTTGTCTACCGAGGCCTGAAGCGGGGCTGGAACCTGATCGCCTCGCCGTACACGACGCCGATCGGGTTCGACGGCATATCCGGGCCGGTACTGCCGCTAGCCTGGACGGATCAGGGCGAGGGTTATCAACTGGCCGCAACCGTCAAGGGCATTGCCGGCGTCAGCGCGGAACTGCAGCCCTGGCAGAGCTACTGGGTCTATGCGACGGCTGCCGGTGACCTGACCTTCCGCAACTCCGTGGAATCCAGTGATGTCGTGGATGTGGCAGCCAACGGAGCCGGCTGGCAGATACAGGTAGTCGCGACGGCGGGCGCCGATGTTGATGCCGCAAACTGGTGCGGCGTCGCAAGCGGCCCGGCTGCGGAGGCGTTCAGTATTCCGAATCCGCCGCGAGGCAACAGTGCTGTGGATGTGTATTTCGGGGATGAACGCCCGATGGCCGCCGATGTGCGGGCGCCCGCCGATACGGTGCAGTTCGACTTCGTGGTAAGCTGCAGCGCCGATAGTCCGGTGACAGTGCAATTCCCCGACCTCAGTAATGCACCGAGCGGATGGGCGCTGGTGCTGCACGATGTCGAGGCCGGCAATTCGGTGAACTTGTGGACCACCTCCGCCTACACCTACAGCGGCAAGGGTCTGCGTCACTTCCGCATCGAAGCGAGCCAAGGCAACGGCAACACGCTGACAATCGGGAGCGTGAGTAGCCAGCAGACAGGCAGCGGCGTGGCAGTGACCTACAGCCTGTCAACGGCGGCGGAGGTCACGGTCGAGGTGCGGAATATTTCCGGGCGGACGATCCGGCGGATACCGTGTGGGGTGACATCTGCGGGGCTGAATACCGCGACATGGAACCTGCGGAACGGGAGTGGCTCACTGGTGCCTGCGGGGACATACCTGTGTACCATTACCGCGCGGACTGACGATGGCACCCAGACCAGCGCAGTGCGGACCATAGGTGTGCGCAGGTAGCAGAGCACAATGTGGACACCGCCCAGGTTGTGCTAATGCACTGGTGCTGCATGAGCAGTCAAGCAGGGCCCGCTACTGATGACGGTTGCGGGTTTTTTTTTGCTTGTGGGGATTGGTGGACAATCAGTAGCGAAAGGAGAGGACCGCAGCGGGGATGCTGCGGTCCTGGGTTCGTGGAGGCGGCAACCGGAATCGAACCGGTGAATAGCGGTTTTGCAGACCGCTGCCTTACCTCTTGGCTATGCCGCCTGGAAAACAAATGGAGCGGGAGACGAGGCTCGAACTCGCGACCTTCACCTTGGCAAGGTGGTGCTCTACCAGCTGAGCTACTCCCGCTCGTGCAACGGCAACGGCATATATTGTGTTGACCAGGTTCTCTCTCTGGAGCGGGAAACGGGATTCGAACCCGCGACCCTCAGCTTGGGAAGCTGATGCT
>CAZCJS010000297.1:0-5201 GCA_964498775.1 uncultured Armatimonadia bacterium | reverse complement strand
GGCAGCTTTGTCCCCAGGCCACCTTCCTGCCGCCGAATGCCAAACTCTACCAGCGCTACTCCGACCGCGCTCTGCAGATTTACCTCCAGCATACGCCGTGCGTCGAAGCGGTCTCGATAGATGAGGCTTACCTCGACATTACCGGCACGGAGAGGCTGTTCGGCTCCCCGCTGGAACTCGCCGAGCGGCTCAAGCGCCGCATCAGGACCGCCCTGGATATCGGCATCTCTATCGGCCTGGGTAGCAACCGCTTGTTGGCGAAAATCGCCTCTGACTGGGACAAGCCTGACGGCCTGATGTGGCTGCGTGACGACAGCTTGCCGAACATCCTCGATGATCTGGCAGTCGAGAAGCTCCCCGGCATTGGCGAGGTGACCCGCCGGCGTCTCAGCCATCTCGGTGTAAGCAGAATCGGCCAATTACGCAGCATTCCGCTACTGCTTCTGGAGAACGAATTTGGCAAGAGCGGGCTATATCTCTACCAGAGCGCCCGAGGCGAGGGAAGTGACAAGGTCGCCGAATATGATGGGCAGCGCACCTGCAAGCAACTCAGCGAGGAGGTGACATTGCAGCGCGACAGCCGCGATATCGAGCACCTGCGGTTACGGCTGCTGGCGATGGCCGAGAACCTCGCCCGGCGCTTGCGCAAACAGCAATCGCGCGGCAGAACCGTCACTCTTAAAGTGCGCTTCTCCGACTTCAAGACGATCACCCGCAGCGTCACTCTCCCACAGGCTAGCGACAACTACCGGATGCTATATGAGGCGGCCGATAAGTTGTTGCAGAAGGTCCATTTCGGCGCTCAACGGGCCCGGCTTATCGGCCTGGCGGTCGGCAATCTGCGGGATGGCAGCGGCGGCGGGCAACTCAATCTCTTCGATGACACGCCGCAGCGAGCGTGCCAACTCGACCGGGCATGTGATCGGATTATCGAGCGCTTCGGTACGCGCGCAATCACTCCGGCGAGTCTCATGAACCGCTCCAGAACTGACGCAGTTTGGAGGTAAGCGACACGCGACGCGTGCCGCGACACCGGGGGGGCCAAATCGCCCCCAGCGGCGGCCTTGCCAACGCGGGAGTGCTGTCACGGCTACTGGCCGCCTCTCTTGCAGCTTCGGGCCCTACAGCGCGGCATGAGTGCCGGCAGAATCGGGTTCGGCAGGGCTTAGCGGCCTGGAAAGAAGGTGCCCGTGGCTGCAACGTCCAATCTGCACGTCAGATGGGCGGGTGCTTAGCCCATGAAGGAACGACACCTATCTGATATTGGGCAATTTCAGGTACGACCTTTGCCGGATCTCGCGAGGTGTAAAATGTCCAGGCTGACCCGTGTCTCGGTCATCTGCCTGTCGGTCCTCGTACTCTCTCTGGTGCCCCCGCGACCTGCGAGCGCGGGCGAGACGGCCTCACTTCTGGAGCACAGTGGCCCTGCCTACGAGGCCGGGATGACGCCTGCGAGCCTAGGCTGGGGTGAGGATAGCGAGGCCTACCCGGACAGGTTCGTGGTCAACCCGACCGACGGGGCGGAGATGGTCTGGGCGCCCGCCGGAAGCCTGCAGATGGGGACCGGCGCCGAGGAGATCGATCGCCTCTGGCGCGAGAACGGCTGGGAGGAGGGCTGGAAGCAGCAGACGGCCTTCGAGCAGCCCGAGCACGAAGTCGCCCTGACGAGAGGCTGCTGGATCTATCGGCACGAGGTCGCGAACAGGCAGTATGAGCTGTTCCTGACGGCCACGGGCTACAAGGGGTACCTCGCCCCGAACCTCGGCACGCAGCACCCGATCCTGCCCGTTGCGTTCGTCAGTTGGGATGACGCCGCGGCGTATGCCAACTGGGCGGGCGGCGGCCTGCCGACCGAGGCGCAGTGGGAGTGGGCCGCTCGCGGACCGGAGAGCCGGGTGTACCCGTGGGGGAACGCGTGGGACCGCGCCAACGCCAACTCCGCGGAGTTCTGCGCGTGGAAGCCACTGCTGACCACGGCGGCCCTCAAGCAGTGGAAAGAGGCCATCGGTGTGAAGAAGGTGGAGGACGTGGTGCCCTACCTGACGGTAGTGGGCAGTTTCCGGGATGGTGCCAGTTGGTGCGGGGCACTGGACCTGGCGGGGAACCTATCCGAGTGGTGCGCGGACTGGTTCGGCTATCGCTACTACGGCACCTCGCCCGCCGCGGACCCGACCGGACCGGCGGATGGGACCATGCGCGTCCAGCGCGGCGGATCGTGGCAGAGTACCGCCGCGACCTGCCGCTCAGCCTACCGTCTCCAGGGCGAAGTCGGAGCCGGGTACGGTCGTTGCGGCTTCCGCCTGGTCGTGGGCGCGGAGGAGCCCGCCGCAGCCCGCGGCTCAGAGCGCCATCACCGCGCTTCGCAGACCGTCCATCGCCTGTTCGAGGAGCGAGCGCGGCATGGCGATGTTCAGGCGGAAGTGGTGCTGGAGGCCCTTGTAATGCTGGATCTCGTACATGTCGTAGTAATGGCCCGGGTCGGGCAGGATGTGCGCTTTCTCCAGCATGAACGACATCAGCGCGTCTGTGGTCATGCCGAGCGCCTCGCAGTCCACCCACAAAAGGAAGGTGCCGTCGGGCCGACAGGCCGTCAGCGGTGTCCCTCGCAGGTACTCGAGGGCCAAGTCGAGGTTGCCCTCAAGGTATTCGATGAGTTGGTCGAGCCATTCGGCGCCATGCGTGTAGGCCGCCGTCTGCGCGGCGATACACAGAATGGGTGGGCGACCGCATGAATGACCGTATTCGTAGAACGCCTGCGTGACGTCGGCGCGCAACTTGGGATCGGCAATGATCGCTGAGCCGATGTGGAAGCCGCCCATGTTGAAAGTCTTAGAGGGAGAGAACACGGTAATCACTCGCTCCTCCATGCCCGGCAGCGTCGCAATGGGGAGGTGACGCTTGCCTGGGTACACGATGTCGCGGTGGATCTCGTCCGACACGATCCACGCATCGTGTTGCTTGACCAGTTCGGCAACGTCGGACAGTTCCTGCCTCGTCCAAACGCGCCCGGTCGGGTTATTGGGGGCACACATCATCAGTACGCGCGCGCCGCCTTCGAGACAGCGCTCCAGGCCTTCCAGGTCAAACGTGTATCCGCCGTCGGGGCGTCGCTTGAGTTGGTTCTTGACCGGGGTGCGGCGTCGGAGTCCCGCCGAGCCGATCGAGGGGGTGTGAAGCGGCGGCTGTACGATCACCTGGTCGCCCGGCTCGGTGAGCGCATACATGACCACGCGCATCGTGTAGAGGACCCCGGGGGTTGACATCAGGTGCTGACGCGGCACCCTCTGTCCCTGGCGGGCCCCAATCCAGTCCAGGATGGCGTCGTAGTCTGCATCTGTCATTCCGGAGTAGCCGTAGCTGGCCACGGCCACGCGCTCGCGGATCGCCTCGGCGATCTCCGGCGGCGAGAGGAACTCGGTGTCCGCGACAGACATCGGGATGATGCCCTCCGCGACGTTCCACTTCATCGCACCGATGGCTCGACGGTCAACGATCTGGTCGAAGTCATGGCTTGCCATCAATCATCTCCTGAGCACTCGCCAAACCCTTTGCAAAGCCTGCTTCTGGAATCGGGCGTCCTGCCCAGATGCGAGCATTCCACCAACAAGGCTCTAGCCCCCTTGCTATCAGTACGCGCCGCGCCCGCAGACCTACCAGATACAGCTCAGCCCCGGTTTGATCTCTAGCCGCCGCCGATGCCAGTCTTCGGAGTGTTCGACTTCCGAAAACAGCGGCTGGCTAGAGCCGGCCATCAGAGGAGTGGCGGATGTCGAGGACCTCGGCGATGAGTTCGCGGATTTTGGGTGCCGACTGCTCTACGAAGAGCTCGGCCAGCATCTTACCGTGCTCAGGTGTCGCCTGGCGCGGGTCATCTCCTGAGAAGCCATAGATCTCATGGGCGATTTCGCCCTCGGCAGGGAGGTTCGTGATGTCCACCAGGTCGGGGCGGTAGTGCATCAGCAGCGAGGTTTCATTGCGGCCGGCATGGTCGCCTCCGCGGACATCAACCCAGCTGGCTGGGAGGTAGTCCTGCCAGGCCAGTGCGCGGGCACGGGAATGGCAATCATTGAAGCGCTCCACGGCCTCCTGGATGATCTCCACGTGTTTGTTGCCGTAATGGCCCATGAGCACGAGAATCAGCAGGAAGCCCTCGTCGTAAAGCTGCTCGAGGTGCTGGAGCAGCAGCCAATATACGGTCTCGCGGCGGAACTCGAGGGTGTGGCGAAAACCGCGCCAGGGCTTCATGGTCTGATAGCCGCAATAGACGGGCGGTAATACGACGCCGCCCACCTCCGCGCAAAGGTCAAGGGCCATGTGGTAGGCCTTGATGGTGTCGAGGCCGACTGCGTTGTGCGGGCCGTGCCACTCGTGAGCGCCCCAGGGGATAACGGCGAACGGGCACTCCTGGATGATCTCGTCGAGTTGGTAGGGGAAACATTCTTCGTATTTCATTAAGCTCACCTCGGCCCGAGGCCCGGGTCAGTTGGTTTGATAGATGGTCCTGGCGCGGTGGGCCTGCTCCGGCACCGGCGGAACGTCGCCAAGCAGAAGCGGGTCATCCGTAGCCGCCATCCACTGATCAACGGTGGCGGTGAGTTCGGCAAGAATATCAGCATGAGCGGGATCGGCAGCGATATCGTTGTGTTCGAGCGGGTCGGCCCCCAAATCGTAGAGCTGATGCTCAGGGCGCTTCTCCGAGTAGTACTCCCAGGCCATTTCCCTCCCCGCGTGACCGTTCCAGATATCGAGCGGCATGAACACGAGGGGACGGTCGCCGAAGTTGTGAACGTATTTATAGCGATCGGTGCGAACCGAGCGTATCGGATTATAGCGGTCATGCCAGGTCATCTCGGTGAAGATATGCTCATGGGGGCGAAAGTCGCCGCCGGTGAGCAAGCCGAGGAAGCTGCGGCCGGCGATATCGTCAGGCTCCGGGTCGCCCACGAAATCGAGAAGCGTGGGCATGAAGTCACAGTTGATAAGCAGGTCTTCGTAGCGGGTGCCACCCTCGATGACTCCGGGCTGGTGCATGATGAGCGCAGTCTTGGTACCGGGATCGTAGCAGGTGCCCTTGGCGCGTGGCATTGCGGTGCCGTGGTCGGTAGTGAAGATGAAAAGCGTGTTGTCCTCGAGACCTGTATCAGTCAGGGCCTGGCGGATCTTGCCGACCCATTCGTCAACCACCCGGACGAGGCCATTGA
>CAZCJS010000296.1:0-5211 GCA_964498775.1 uncultured Armatimonadia bacterium | reverse complement strand
ACCGTGATGTGACGGCGTTGCTGGTGGAGCGGGGTGCAGATCCTAAAGCGGAAGCCGACAACGGCTACACTCCGCTGCTCGCCACGGCTCTTGGCGGGGATAACGAACTCCTGGAACTGATGATGGAGCATGGTGTGGGGGTCAATGACGCGAACAGCCTGGGCCTTACGGTGTTGCAGGCGGCGGCGACGGCGGGACAACTCGAGACTGCGCGTTTCCTCATTGAGCGAGGCGCCGAGGTCAACGCGCAGGCCTCAGACGGCTCGACGGCGATGCACCGGGCGGCGGAGAAGGGCTATGTCGAGGTGGCCCAGTTGCTACTGGACAATGGCGCCGCAGTGAACCTACAAAGCAACGATGGGGACACTGCCCTGCATGTTGCGGCTGAGCACGGGCAAGCAGAGATGGCGCAACTGCTGCTGGAAAACGGAGCCCAGTACGATGTGACGAACAGGGATCGGAAGACGCCGGCGGAAGTTGCGGAGCAGCACGGCAATGCGGAGGTGCATGAGGCGATCGTGACTTCCGATGCGGCAAAGGCCGGCCGGGCGCAGGCTGCGCTGAATGCCGAGCTTCTCCGGGCGGTGCAGTCGCCAGATGCAATACAAAAGGTACAAGCATTGCTCGACAATAATGTTGACATCACAACCCGCGACGGCACTGGTAATACGGCGCTGCATCTGGCGGTGCGAGTCGGCGATGCGAAGATGACAACTCTGCTGCTGGGCGGGCTTCGCGAACGTGGTCCGGCGGTCTATGCCGGGTACATCAACGCGCCAAACAGCGCAGGTCATACGCCGCTGCATCTAGCGGTCATTCATGGGCAGATGGAGGCTCTGGAGGTACTGCTGCGGCCGGGACTGGGTGTCAACAGGCAGTCGGAAGACGCCAGGGGAGAGACGGCCGTGCATTGGGCTGCGAAGACGGGGCAAGCAGAAAGCCTTGAACGTCTTCTGGCCGGTACAGGCCTTACCGAACGGTACTCGGCGGTGAACCGGCCGAATGAGGATGGGCATACTCCCCTGCATCTGGCAGTTCTAGGTGAGCATATTGGGGTGGCGAGACTCCTCCTTGAGAAGGGTGCGCGAGTGAATGTCGCCGACAACATGGGCCGGAGGCCACTGCACCTGGCGGCTGCGTCGTGCAGCGTGAAGATGGCCCGCTATCTGCTTGACCAGGGCGCCGACAAGGACCCTGCAGATGAAGCCGGCAAGACGCCGCTGAATGTCGCGGCAGAAAAGGGCTGTGAGGAGATTGTGGCGTTGCTGGGCGGCAAAGCAGTTACGCCGCCGACCGAGGAGCAAGCCCGCATCAGCCAGAGCGACGGGCGCATTACTGCAACCATTAACGGTATGTTGGGCCCGTGTGGAATTGAGTACTATGACAAGCAGGGTACTGCGCGGCCCGTCACCTTCATCGTCACACATCCCGACCAGGGAGGGGGCTTCGGGAATCTTCGCTATGATCCCGGCGAACCGCTAGTGATCTCAGCCGGCTTCGGCATTGACTATGATGCCACCAGCGGCAAGAAATTCCCGGCCTTCCCCTACGCGGTGTTTGTTGAGGCAGTCGGTCCCGACGGGACTCGCGTCGCGGGCGCCAATGAGCCGATCGGTAAGCCGAGTGCCGAGTTCCCGATGGAGCAGGCCCAAAACCGCGGGGATGGTGCGGTGCTGAGATTCAAGCTGCGGTCATCCTCGCCGCCGGGAGAATACACGATTCGCGCCGGCAAGTATGTGAAGGCCCCGCCGGACAAGATGGTGGACGCGGTGCCTGAAGTGATGTTCGAGATGAAGCTGCACCTCAGCGGGAAATGACACTAGCGGCCGCGAGGCTTGTCGAGAGTGTACCAGTGGCATGAGGCGACAAGATGGCGTGGGCGATGATATTCGATGTGGACGGCGTAGTGGTCGACACGGAAGTTCTGAACGCGAGAGCCAGCGTCATGATGTTTGCGGAACTGTACGGGACGCAGGTGGATGCGGAGGACTTCCGGGAGTTCGTCGGCACCGGCGATGAGCGCTATGTCGAGGGGGTGGCGGAGAAGTACGGCGTGGCCATTGATGTCGAGCTCGCCGTGGAACGGCGCAAGGAGAACTTCTTCAAGCTACTGCGTGATAGGCCGCTAGCGGCCATGGCCGGGGTCCTGGAGCTTGTGCAAGCCGGGCGGGAAGCCGAGGACTGCAAGCTCGCCATCGCCACCTCCGGCAATAAGGACAAGCAGTTCCCCGTCATCACGGGCACGGGGCTGCGGCTGGAATACTTTGACGTGGTCATTACCGGCGATGACGTCAGCAGGAAGAAGCCTGACCCACAGATCTATCTGGTGACTGCCGAGCGGCTGGCTATCGAGCCGTCCCGCTGCGTCGTCTTCGAGGATGCTCCGGCAGGAGTTGCAGCAGCCAAGGCGGCCGGGATGGTCTGCGTTGCGGTGACCAGCTCGGTGGAGGCCGAGAAGCTGCAGGCGGCGGACCTTGTCGTGGACAGCCTCGTAGAAGTGACGATTGACCGGTTGCGAGGAATGCTTGAGTGTGTCCTGTAGCTATCGTGTAAATGAAGCCATAGTGCCGATCACGGAACACGGGAGTTGAGGAATGGAGCCGGTTATCGCGATCTACAACTTCACCGAGCAGGACTTTGAGGCCTATTGCGCAAACGGCGGCGCGGCAGGCTTTGAGTACGCCGGCGTCGGGTTCTACAAGGGCTATCTCGATCTGCCGTTGGAGGACCTGTCTGACGATGAGATGGCCTACGTGCAGTCCCATGTCAGTGCCGCTGGGATGGAACTGGTGGCGATTTACGGCGGAGTGGATCTACTCGCCGATGGCGGCGAGGAGCTGCTCGTCGCCAAGCTGCATGGCGCGGCCAGGTTCGGCGTACACACCTTCGACACCGGCAGCTTCGGTTTCGCGGATAAGTCGCCGGAGCAGATCGCCGCTGATACGCAGGTTTTCGTCGAGCGCATCCGGCGCTGCGGCGATGTCGCCGCTAGTCTCGACATCACCATCTGCCTGGAGACCCACGGCGGCTATACGGGGACGGCAGATGCGTGCCTGCAGGCGATGGCCGACATTGACCACGAGCGGGTGCGCCTCGCCTATGACCCCGCCAACTTCCTGTACTATGAAGGTGCGCGGCCCGAAGAGCGGATCGAGGAAGTCGCGCGGTTCATCGGCCACACGCATCTGAAGGACCACCGTGGCGGTAAGGGCAATCCCGATTTCCCCCTTATCGGCGAAGGGGAAACCGACTACGACTTCCTGCTGCCGAAGCTCTGGGACCTGGGCTACCATGGGGCCTATACGCTGGAACGCGCACCGGGGGAGACGACGGAAGAACGCGCCGCATCAATGGCCGCTGCATACCAGTTGATGAGGAAATTGCTCAATGAGCCGCGGTAGCGGTGCTGGGGCGCGAGGGTATGACACGTTCACGACTGTGGCAGAGAATTTGCCATATGCCGTGATGGTATTGACAGGAGCGACCCTCATTGCTCTGGCGCTGGACATGTCCTTGCGGGCCTGGATCGCTGCGGCTGCTTACGCTGCATACGGTATCGTCGGTGCACTGTGGATCATCGTTTTCCTGTGCCCACACTGTCTGAATTATGGACGGAGGTCATGTCCTTCGGGGTACGGGATCATTTCAGCGAAGCTGCGGGCAAAAGGCGACACGGCGCTTTTCAACCGACAATTCAGACGGCACATACCGGCCATCGTCCCGCTGTGGATCATCCCTGTGGCAATCGGCGGAGTGGTCGCGGTGAAATCCTTCTCGTGGGCACTTGCCATACTGCTGGGGGTGTTCGTGCTGAATTCGTTCGTCATCCTGCCATTGCTGTCGAAAAGCCACGGCTGCAAGCACTGTCCGCAACGTGCAGCCTGTCCCTGGATGAAAAAGTAGTTGCACTCTATTTTGCGGGTGCCCTGGGATCGAACTTATGCCAAACCCGTAGTGCCTGGCCTGGAGATCTCTCGCAGGCATCCTGCCGAAATTATCTCGGTCGCCTGCTGGCCGATATAGTGCCGAAGCTAAAAGGCCGCCCGCAAGCGGCGGCCTTTTTTGGCTTCTCTCACTGGCAGGGAACGGCGCGAGTATGGTGTTCCTAGTCCGCGGCGGGGACTTTCGGCATCTCCATCTCTTCGATCGCAATGCCATCCGGTAATGTGACCTCGGCAGCATCAATTTCATTCAGCCGCTCGTAGGTCACCTCGATGTTTTCTCCCGCACTGGTCATACGCTGAGTGAGACCGGTCTCCTTTGCCAGCCACGTCTTACCGCCTCCGCCAGGACCGCCCTCTTTGATCTCGATGACCCAGCAGTCCACACCGTTGACGGTCTCGCTACCGGTGATCTCGGTGGTGTCGCGGAACACGTCAATGTTGCCCATGATGTTGGTGCGCGTCTCCTCGCCTAACACCATCTTGGTGGCGGTATCCTGCCCATCCGGCAGGATGTACATGGCGCCCTCTTCCATGTCCATGTACGTCTTCATGCCCTGAGCCTCGGTCATCATCTTGTGGGGTCTGTTATCCTTGGTGACGACGAGTTGCACGACGGTGTTGCCATCCTGCATGGTCATGGTTGACTTATAGCTCTCGGGCAGCGTAACGGCGTCAATGATGTCAGCCATTGACTTGGGGTCTTTGGGTGTGGCCTTGGGCTCGGATTCGCTGGGTGCGTCAGCGGGGGCATCAGGCGTCTGGAGAGCGACCGGAGCGGTATCCGCCGGTTTTTTCCCACATCCTAACAGAGATGTAACTGCCACGAGCAGCAGTGCCGTCAATGCCAACATCACCAGTGACCTGTTCATATTCCCATTCCTCCCGACATGAAACGAATATCGCGGATCTGCGTCCGCTGAAGGGCGTCTGCCAACAGAATGATTGTACTATAGGCAGGAGTGAATGGCAAATATTGACGACCAGGGCGGCCGGGGGGCTGTGTCGTGAGCTCATTCAATGAGCTGCTTGTAGTTGGCGGCGACCTTCTGGAATCCGGCGATCATCTGGGCGACGAAACCTCCGCGCGGCTCAAGATACGAGCTGACGCTAATGGTGCGTGTCATAGTGTCTTCGGCAATGGGATAGCCGCCGCGCTTGTAGGGGACGAAATCATCGCCGAGAGGTCCGCGGCCCTCGCCCCAGAGATCGAAACCCTCGGTGAAGATCTTGCGAAGATGCTCAAGGTGCCAGCCCCACAGCCGGCACG
>CAZCJS010000295.1:0-5251 GCA_964498775.1 uncultured Armatimonadia bacterium | reverse complement strand
GGGGATGCCTCAGATGCTGCTGTGGTAGATGCGGTCCACCGGCTCCATGGTCTTAGCCGCATCGCGGAAGCACGTCTCCGCTTCCTGCCCCTTCTGGATGCAGTCAACGAAATGCCGGCTCTGGTGGAAAAAGCCGTAGAAGATGCGGTTGTCATCACTCCCGGCGACTTCCTGCGGCGTGAAGACCTCGGCTTTGCGCTCCCCATCCCGGTTCACGACAATCTGCTCGTCGGGATTGATGAAGCAGGAGATGCCGGCAGCGTGCATCTCGAAGGTATGCTCGCGACCGCCGGTCTGCCAGTTAGCCAGCAGCACGCCCACCGCCCCGCTCTCGAACTCCACCAGCACAGTGAAGCTGGTATCGAACTTCAGGCCCAGGTTGCGGACGCTCGCGGCGACCTTGACCACGTCTCCACCCATGAAGCGCAAGGCGTCCACGGCGTGAACTGCGTCACACGTGAGGATCTCCGTCGCGCCATTGTAGTACGGCCCGGCGGTGTGGTACTTGTAGAACGTGGAGACGCACTGATTGAGGGGGTTGACGTCACGGACCATGTCCCGGCACTTACGGAAAGCGGGAATGAAGCGGCGGTTGAAGCCGGTCATGGTCAGGCACCCGTTCTCTTCCGCCAGGTTTGCCATCTGGCGGGTCTGTTCAGCGGTAATGCCGGGTGGCTTCTCGATGAAGACGTGCAGCTTCTGCTGCAGACTGTGAATGACCAAGTCAAAGAGATGATGTGGCGGCATCAGGATATAGACCCCGTCTGGTTCAGTCTCATCCAGCATCAGTTTGTAGTCACTATAGCGCTTCTCGATGCCGAACTTGTCGGCGGTTTCGTTGAGCTTGTCCTCCACGATGTCGCACAGGCCCACAAGCTCTACGTCATCCATTTCCGCCAGAGACGGGTAGTGTACGCGATTAGCCATACCGCCGGCACCGATAAGCGCCAGGCGGATCTTGTCTGCCGCCATTCTCTTCACCTCGCTTGGTTGTGTGAGACGTGTGTGTCTGCCAGATAAATTCACTAACGCGGTATTATTCCCGCCGCGAGCCGGTGCACCTCCCTGCATCTCTATTCGGGTCAAGATGATGCTAATGCCCGTGGGAGAGAGGGCCATGGCAACTGTGACTTCCGGGCCGCTCCGGAGAGGAGAGTTATTCGGAGCTGAGGAAGGATAGGTCACTACGACTTTCATGAATAGGAGTGAGTTGACATGCCGGCGAGATTTGTCGAAGACTTGAGTTCCCCGGCGTTGCAGGAGTTCCTGAAGAAATGCGATACGGCGGTGATACCTGTGGCCTCAATTGAGACCCATGGCCCGCATCTCTCTCTGTGCGCAGATCCTCTGGTGGCTGATGGGATGCTGAGGCGTGCGGCACCGCTGATTGATGCCGATGTGTTGATACTGCCGATGATACACTATGCAGTCGTCTGCCAGCATGGCTTCGAGCGGAATCCGGCGTACCCGGGGAACATCGGTGTCCGCGAGGAGACGCTCACCGCGTATCTCAAGGACATCGCCCACTGCCTGGGACGCGATGGCATCAAGAAACTGGTCATCTACAACGGGCACGGTGGCAACACAGCGATGTTGCGGGTGGCATGTGTGGACATCGAGAAGGAAGTGCTCGGGCTGTACTGCTTTAGTTGGTTTGTCATCAACGGCATGAAGATAGCCGAGATGTTCGCCGGCCAGGTTACCGGACACGGCTGCGCGTTTGAGACCTCGCTGGACATGGCACTCTGCCCGCAGAATGTGTGGATGGAGACCAATCCGCCTGCGAATGAGCCGCGCCGCGCGCCGCTGGGTGAAGCCAGGGAGATGAGCTTTTTCCCCGACTGGGTCTATACGACGCGGGGACATGGTTACATCGGCGATCCGAAGCAGGCCAGCGCCGAGCAGGGCGAAGAGCTGATCGCGCAGGCGCTGGATGCGTTTGTGCCGGCGATCGAGAATCTCGCGCGGCTGGATGTCGCCGAGCTCGAACCTGTCGAAAAGCCCAATCAGCCGTTCAACTGAGCGGCATTGCGCGCTTCCCGGCAGCCAAGCGCACAACAACATTGCTCAACTATCGTCGCCGTACAGACGCTTGGCCGAATGCGTTCAGCCTTGGCCGTCCGGACCATGCATGGTATGTGCAAACCGTCCGGATGCGCCCCCTGCAAACGGCAAGGACCGGCGGCATACATGGAAGCCATGGACAGGCAATGATGCATACCCTCCACGCTCAATGTGAGTAGTCATGACCGGCGCGCTGCCGCTCACCCCTATCATCCCTCTGGAGCAGTTCCCATTACCCTGGAGCTTGTCGCAAGGACCAAGCTTGCCCGCCACATCTCGACGAGGGCCTTGATGTATCGCGGCAGCAGAGCAGGCTGAGCCGAGGCACAATGCGGCAATCAATAACAAGGTAACTTGAGCGAGGCCACATTTGTTGAGGACAGGAGTTGGCCCAATAGCAACTTCAAAGCAAGATACTCAAGACAAGCTCAAGGCGGGAGCAAAATAATTGAGAAAATATTGAGAAAAGCCTTGACAGCTAAACGCATGTTGCTGTATCATCCATCCAAATGGCGTGAGTTGCGCAGCCGGTTCCCCCAAACCAGTTGGCGCAAAGGAAAAACAAATCCCCCCATGCCAGCTCCCCCAATGGCAGCAATGAGACGATATTCGGAGGACTGACAAAGAGTAGTGCTGACCATGCAGTTGCGGCTACCCGTTCTTGGCATCGGAAGTAGTTCTCAACACTAACGTTGGAAAGGACGTGGACAAGATGAGACATTCAGTACTGGCACTGGCAGTGGGTATCATCGTTGCAGTCTTCATGGTTGGTTGCTCAGGGGAAGATAACTTCGCAGCAAGTGGCGTGGACATGGGGAGGGCCGGTGCACAGGCCGCCAATGATGGCGCGGTCGGTACGGCATTTGCGCCCCCAACGCAGGTAGAGATTGACTTTTGTCAGATCATCAATGTCAATTCCGATTGCAGTGAAGTCCTCGAGGTGGGGCTGCTGACGACGGACACGTTTGACGCCACTTTGGTCGTGCCGACAACCGTGATCTTCGCCCAGGCGTCGGCGATTGATGCAATCACCGAAGACTGGGAGGGGGACGGCGACATTGACATGGTGTTGTCCTTCAACGTATCTGACATGGTCCTGCAAGACGCCAATGGGAACTACTATTCGAGTATCTCGATGACCGGCAGTAACGGGAAGCAGTTCATCGCGACTCATGAGATCGAGGTCATAGATGACCCGACGTGCGTTGACCCGTGCGGCCCCGATGATCCCGGCGACGACGAGTGCACCGACGTGTACATTGACATCAAGCCGGGCAGCAACCCGAATCCCATCAGCTCCAAGAAGAACGGCGTGGTTCCGGTCGCGATCCTCACCACCGACACCTTCGACGCGACTCAGGTTGATCCAGAGACAGTGATCTTCGCCGGGGCTTCACCGGTGCGCTGGTCCCTGGAGGATGTGCTGGTTTCGCCGGAGTACCCGGACGGGCCGGCTAGCGGCCCAGATGGCGACATTGACCTGCTGCTGTTCTTCAACGCCCAGGATCTGCAACTGTCTAACGGCGACGAGACGGCCTCGCTGACCGCCATGACCTTTGACGGAGAGGAAATCTGCGGCGAAGACACCGTGAAGCTGCTCGGCACCTGGAGCTGCGTACCCAAGTGTAGCACCTGGTGGGACAAGTGCAAGAAGTGGAGTAAGTCCTGGAAGAGCCATAAGGGCGGCTGCAACACCGGCCATAAGAACGGTTGGGGCAAGAGCCATAAGAGCAAGAGCCATAAGACCGGCCCATGGAGCAAGTGGTCGAAGAGGCATAAGGGCTGCCGCTGATAGCCTGCAAGATGTACACTGAGTAATGATAAACACAGAGCCGCCCTCAGGGAATGAGGGCGGCTTTCTTCATTCAGCGCGCCAGCAGTACAAAGAAACGTTGGACAGCAAAACGCCCCCTCAGTCTTTCGATTCCACTCTCCAGATGACGCAGGGTGGAACCTTCGCCCCAAAGCTCGTCATAGGACACCTGCCGCGCGGACAAGGAGATGCGCTTGGCGGGCTTGGTGGTTCAAGCGAAGAACCTTCACCTGGGTGAGAGGATCGCGGGCTTGAGTGTCCAGGCTTGGAGGCAGGCCTGCTCGAGAAGCTTAGGGGCCTCGAAGCCAGGGAGCATCATTAAGCTGCTCCAGGCGTTACGTGCAGCATCTTCGTCCACGTACTGGTTGAGCCGGTTAACAGCCGGGCGGATGGCGACGGCCTCGGGGAGAGTCTCATCTTCGATGATGTGTGCAGTGGCGTCGGCGAGGGCGAGGAAGTAATCGCCCGGGCTTATGCTGCGGCTGCCGACAGCCACGCGGTCAGGAAGGCGCTTGAATTCGCGGAGCAATCTCACGGTAGCAAGCACAGATGACGCAAGCTCATCTACTGAGATGGAGAATCCGGTAATGGTGTCCTGGGAGGGTAAGGCAGGGCCGTCGAGATACGAGGCGACTGCACCGCGTGGCACCAAGTCTGCCTCGGCAAACCGGGCGACGAAGCGGAGAAACATGCCGAAGAGCTCGGCGGCCGACACCGCCATGCCCGCGAATTCCTGGAAGTGAATTTCGTCGCCAACTGCACGGGCTAGAGCGAGGAGTTCGTCGGGGCTGAAGGCGCGGTCTGCGGCATGGTCGGGATAAAGGTCAGGCAACTGCTCGGCGGCGACGGTCTCGACGTCATCATGGGAAAGGACGTGACTGACGAATTCGTCGAAGTGCCGGTAGCCGGCCTCCGTCAGCTCACGGGGCTTGAGGTCGGTCGAGAACCAGCGCTCGAGCACGAGTTGGCAGGGGTGGTTGGCGATGCTGATCAGGCCGCCATCCTCCAGAGCATTGTAGGAATCAGCGAAGAGCTTACGGTACTGCTCCCCGGCATCAGGAGTGCCGAGGTCGAAGCCGAGGACAAAGCGGTGGGAGACATCGCGGTCGCGCCGGTCCTTGCCGCACATGTGCGACGTGTTGATGATGCCGCCGTAGTAGAACGGCTGCGAATACAGGCCGACATAGCCGAAGCCGCTGACATAGGTGGGTATGTTCCACTTGCGGAGGACGGGGAAGACCTGGGGGGACCAGTTGCCGCCCGGCTGTCCATAGGTGACAGGGACCTGGCCGAAGAGGCTGATGATGTCGTCGAAGCCCTGGCGCTCGCGCGCTTCGAACTCGGCGACGCCATCGAGCCAGTCAAGGGGGGCCA
>CAZCJS010000294.1:0-5262 GCA_964498775.1 uncultured Armatimonadia bacterium | reverse complement strand
TGCCGAGCGCTTTCCCCACCACCCGCTAGCAGCGGACGCAAAGCTCCAGGCCGGCCATGCACTCTTTGCAGCAAAGGATTATTCCGGGGCTGTGGCCTTGTATGCGAAGACCGCTGCCGACAACACGAATCCTCACGCCGCCACGGCACGATATTTTGAGGGCGTAGCCTGTCAGCTCGACGGGAAGGACAAACACGCCATCGCAGCTTTTAACCAGCTTGTCGAGAGCCACCCGGATAATCCACTCAGAGCGAGAGCATACATTCGGCTGGCGGCGCTTGATTACGAGGCCGGACGTCTTGCGGATGCCGTAGCTGCCTACGAACAGGCCGCGAGGCTGTCCGGGGATGACCGCGGACTTTTCCTGTCGGCGAAGTACGGTGCTGCCTGGGCGACCCACGAGCAGAAACCGACGGAGGAGACGCTGGTTGCGTTGGCCTCCCTGATTGTAGAGAACCCGCAGACCGACATGGCGGCACACAGTAGTCTGCCCGCGGCCCAGCTAGCCCTTAGCGAGGGCCAATTCGCCACTGCACTGCAGTTGGCCCAGGTGCTCCTAAAGCATCACCCGGATCATCCCGACACGGCGCAGGCCCTTGTGGTTTGTGGGCAGGCGCAACGCCATCTTGACCGGGCGCAGGAGGCTGAAGCGACATTCAGCAAGATTATCGCCGACTACCCGGATACCGAGGCGGCCTCTGAGGCGCTTGTCGGCCTGGTGTCAGTACAGATCGGGACAGGGCGGCTCGATGCCGCGACCAAGGTCATTTCACAGATAGAAGCCGATGGGCGTTACCGGGCGGCGTGGCCACAGCTTTACTACACCCTGGCTGAGGCCCACTACGAACAGGGCGACTGGCAGGATGCGGCGGATATGTATGTTCAGGCCTACGAGGCGAACATTAAGAGCGAGTGGGCGGGACCGTCGCTCCTCGGTGCCGGCGATGCTCGCATGGCGGCCAATAACTACGAGAGTGCCGCCGGTGCGTATCAGCATTTCCTCAAGGAGTTTCCGCAGGCGGCCCAGTGCGCGCAGACCCGGGTGCAGTTGGGTATCGCTCTGGCAAGGGCAGGGAAGTATGAGGATGCCGCCGCGCAGTTTGAGAAGGCCCTCGCCGCCGACCCTCAGGCGGAATTCGCGCCTCAGGTACTTTTTGAGCTTGCAGATACCTACGCACACACCAATAAACCGCTGGCGGCGGAGACATATCTGAAAATCGCCGATGACCACCCCGGCCACGAGTTGGCCGACGATGGGTTATTCTGGGCCGCTGAACTCCGCTACGATCAGGCCAATTTCTCCGTCGCCGCAGACCTCTATGAGCGGTTGCTTGATGACTATCAGGACTCCGAACTGGCGGACGAAGCGCACTATAAGCTGGCATGGACGCTGCTGAAGAGCGACAGGTCACAGCACGCTCTGGATCACTTTACGAAGGCCGCGGAAACATCCGATGAGCCGCAGGTAGCCTTCGACGCGCGCCTCCAGGCAGGCTACATCCTGATGCAGCAGGAGGAGTACGAGAGGGCGGCAGCGATGCTGGAACCGGGCGCTGAGTCCCCGGCCTCAGAGCAACTTCCGGCACTCCTTCATCTTCTCGGCCAAGCGTATCTGGGCAACTCCCAGCCGGAGAACGCCGTGCCTGTGTTGCTGCGCGCGCTGGAGGAATTCCCGCAGTCTCCCTACACCCCTCGGACCAGACTGGCACTGGCCCGCGCGTACAAACACTTAGGCCACTTCGACCAGGCAGCGGAGATGCTGCTGGGACTCGTCGAGACCAAAGACGCTACACTCCGAACGCAAGCGCGCTTCCAGGTCGCGGAGTTGAGCAGGCTGCAGAATGATCTTCCCAAGGCAGCGAGGTTATACATCGAGGTTGCCGATGACGAGGCTTCGGCCGACCTCGCAGCTAGTGCGCTCTACACTGCAGGCATCTGCTATGAGAAGGCCGGTCAGCTCAGTCTCGCACGTGAGGTGTATCGCCGGCTAATTGCCAACTACTCGGCAGAAACGGAGTGGGCCAAGCAGGCCCGAGAACGGCTCCACGAGCTTTCCGCAATACCGTGAACGACGAGCCGCAGCAATCAGATCGGCTCATCATTCGGGAAGACACTGCCCCCCGTCACATCATAGGCCACCAGCGCCGGAAACGCTGCAACAGTGAGCCGTCGGATTGCCTCCGGCCCCAACTCCGGATAAGCGATAACCTCAGCCTTCGTGATGCGCTCGGCCAGCAGCGCTCCCGCGCCGCCCACAGCGACCAGATACACACACCCGTACTGCTTGCATGCCTCGCGCACGGGCATACTCCTGTCACCTTTGCCGATGGTCGCCGCGACGCCCAGTTCGTATAGTCGCGGTGCGAAGCTGTCCATGCGGTACGAAGTGGTCGGTCCGGCAGAGCCTATCGCGCGGCCGGGTGGCGTCGGCGCCGGCCCGCAGTAGTAAATCACACTCCCCGGCAGCCGCAAAGGCAACTCATCCCCGGCATCGAGCGTCTCAAACAGGCGCGCGTGCGCGGCGTCGCGAGCAGTGTAGATAGTTCCGGATAGCCCCACGGAGTCGCCGGCCCGCAGTTCCGCCAAAATTTCCTTCGCCATGGGAGTTGTCAGTTCTCGCGTCATTTGCTCACCATAATCGCATCTTCCGCTCAATCAAGCTGGCGTCTATGCGTCCTGCTCCGCGGCGTGCACGAGCGCGGCGATGATGTCTTCGGCTTTCAGTTTTGGGTACCTCGCCAGCAGTTCCTCGGCTTCTACACCATCGGCGAGTGCCTGCACTATCTCCGCGACCGTGACGCGTGTGCCGCTAATTGTCGCCTGTCCACGGAGGACATTCGGATGGCTGGTGATGCGGCGGGCAAGCCCCTCCTTGTCCATGTGCATCAATTCAGCTCCTGCGTAGGTGCAACGACGCGCCGAGCACCTATATTATCCCCGATTTGTGTCGGGCGGCGTGACACTGCAGATTGATGGCCAGCGGCAAACTCGCGATATGGCACGCGTGACGCTCGACATGCACTGCCAGAGCCGTAGTCTTGCCGCCGAGGCCCATCGGCCCCACGCCTGTCGCATTCACCGCCTCGAGAATATCATTTTCGAGTTCCGCAACCTCCGGCTCGGGGCTTGCCTCACCGGCCTCACGCATCAGCGCCCACTTGGAGAGGACCGCGGCTTTCTCCATCGTCCCACCCAGACCGACACCGATGATCAACGGCGGGCAGGGCTTGCCGCCGGCAAACACCACCTGCTCGACGATGCGGTCAATAACGCCCTGCCGGCCGGCTGCCGGTACCAGCATATCCACCGTGCTCATGTTCTCGCTGCCGCCGCCCTTTGGCGCTACGTGGAGGGTAATGCGATCTCCTGCCACAATTGTCACATGGACTATGGCCGGCAGGTTGTCGCCGGTGTTACTGTCCCGCTTGAGTGGGTCGGCCAGAGACGACTTGCGGAGGTAGCCGTCCTGATAGGCCCGTGCGACGCCGTCATCTAAAGCCGTATAGAGGTCTCCGGTCAGGTGACAATCTCGACCGATCTCAGCGAAGATGACGACGAGGCCGCAGTCCTGGCAGATAGCAGTCCGCGTCTCGGCGGCAATGTGCGCATTCTCGATGATCGTCTTGAGCACGACACGTGCGGTGCCGGTTTCTCTCTCGGCGGCCGCTTCCAACATTGCCGAGACGCCGGCGGGCAGGTCAAAGCTCGCCTCGAGCACAAGCCTATAGACGGCATCGGAAAGAACCTGACTGTCTATCTGGCGCATTGCACGCTGATCTCGCTTCCATATCGCCAAGCCGCCTGCCAAGACGCGGCAAAGGCGTGTGCGCCTACTGCCGTTTCTCGAGTTTCTGCCATTGCGCAACGGTCTCGCGGACATGGTCTGCCGAAATACGTAAGGCCGCGCTTTCATCTTCATTAAGGCCTAACTCGACAACGCCTTCCATCCCCCCGGCGCCCAGGATCGCAGGAACCCCCAGGAAGACATCATCCATGCCATACTCGCCCGCAAGCTTAACACAGGTCGGCAGGATCCGCTTCTCATCCCGCAAGATGGCTCCGACCATCTGGGTGACGGCGGCAGCAGGCGCATAGAAGGCACTGCCGGTTTTGAGGTATGAGACGATCTCGCCCCCGGCATTGTGCGTTCGTTCCACGATCGCTTCAAGCCGCTCAGGAGCTACCAGGTCCAGCACGGGAATGCCCGACACCGTACTGTGCCGGGGCAAAGGTACCATCGAATCGCCATGCCCGCCCAGGACCATTGCAGTCACCTCCGAGGGGCAACAGCCAACCTCCATGGCGATGAAGGCGCGGAATCGCGAACTGTCGAGAACTCCTGCCATCCCGATGACACGCTCTCTGTTATGGCCTGACACCTGCTGGGCGACATAGGTGGTCACATCCAGCGGATTGGCGACCATCAGCAGTAAGGCGTCCGGACTGACCTCCATGACTGCCTCGACGACGGCGGTGGTGATGCCGGCATTGACCTGGAGAAGATCGTCACGGGACATCCCGGGAGTACGCGGCTTGCCGGCGGTGATAACCACGATGTCGGAGCCGGCAGCCGCAGCGTAGTCCTCACCGCCCTCGATGCGACGGCTCTGTCCAACGATGGGGGCCGCCTCGGTAATGTCGAGCGCCTTGCCTTTCGCCAGTCCCTCCACCACATCTACCAGATACACGTCGGCAATGTCAGCTTCCACAATCCTCTGCGCGCAGGTGGCTCCGACATTCCCCGCACCTATGATGGTCACTTTCATCTGCGCTTCTCCTTGCGATTGTGATTGGGGTCGGCAGCGGTTTTTTGCTATAATGCGTCCGTGATGGATTTGCATCCCGGTTTTCAATATCTGCCTGCGCTGCTGGTGCAGGCTTTGCTGCTGATGCTCCTGTCGCGGCTGCTCTTCCGCAGCATGGTAGCGGCTTTCGCGGACAGGCGCGGCGGTGGTCTCATTACGGTTCTGCGCGGGCCGGGTAACTTCCTCCATGAGACCGGCCACGCGCTGGGCTATCTCATCTTCGGCTACCGCATAGCCCACATTGTGCCATGTTTCTGGGACCCCCGTAAGTCGGGTGTATGCGTGCGCGGCAAGCAGTGGTCGCCGATTGCATTTCCCTGGCTCGCCGACGGTGCCGCCGCCTTGATGCCCCTGGTGGTAGGCTCAGTGACTCTCGTTGTTGTGGGATGGGCGCTCGGAATTACCGACCACCGCACCGAGCAACTCGGAACCGATATGGGCATGTTCCCGGCGGCGG
>CAZCJS010000293.1:0-5307 GCA_964498775.1 uncultured Armatimonadia bacterium | reverse complement strand
CCAGTTGACGCTTCGTAGCGTCACAAATCTGCATAACTACAGTTCCAGCCCGAGGTCGTTGGGATAATTACAGTATGTCATTTTGCGCACTTCAGTCGCATGACGGTTTGTGCTATGATATGCACTCAGGTCGTGCATATCTGCCGTAGCAGTCCGCGCTCGAGGGAGATATTGCGATGAAGTGCCGCATCGGCCTGGCGGCAATGCTGGTCGCAGCGATTGCGATGAGCGCACTTGTGGTTCCGGCGGCAGCGGACTGGCCTACCTCCCGGCACAATCCATCCCGCAATGCCATCGCTACGGCGCAGCTTGCGGCTCCGCTGCACCTGCAGTGGACGCATCCGATGACTGCTCCTCCGAGGCGTGCCTGGCCCGAGCCGGGCCGCGAGGTGCTCAAAGATTTCGACATCGTCAGGGAGGCCGGCGGCCCCAACCGCGCCGTCATCAGGCAGTTCTCCGGCATCAACGTGAGCGGCGACTTACGGGTGACGCTGCACCCTGCGGACGTGTCCGTAGAGTGCGCCCCGCTCCTCTGTGGAATCTCGGTACATGCTCGCGACTGACCGAACGTTTCTTTCTGCCGTTCGCCGTCCGTTCAAGGGACGCACAACGCGCCGGACCTCCGGCCAAAAAGGAGCAGCAGCATGGACAACGCGAATATGGTCACCATCCCCCCGCAGAATGTGACGGTCTCAGGCCGCTATGACGTCGTGGTTTGCGGTGGCGGCCCGGCGGGCATTGCCGCCGCTGTTGCCGCCGGTCAACTCGGCGCCCGGACCCTGCTCATCGAGCACCTCTCCACCATCGGCGGCATGGGCACCGCGGCCTTCGTCAACGGATGGGTGGACACTCCTGGCGGCCCGATATTCGACGAGCTCCTCCGCCGCATCGAGGCTTGCGGCTGCCTTACCAGGCACTATGACGAGCAGCGGCATCAGTATCCGGGCCGCGCCGGATTCCACGGCGAGACCCTCAAGCCCATCGCCCTACGCATGGTCTCACAAGCCGGTGCCGAGGTCCTCTTCTGCACCACCGCCGAAGCTGCCTGGGTGCCCGACGACACGGTGCGGGGGGTCTTCATCGCCAACAAGGGGGGCCGCTCACTGATCCGCGCGGCGGTGCTCATTGATGCTACCGCTGATGGCGACATCGCGGCTTCCGCCGGTGCTCAGTTCGCCAAGGGCGATCCTGAAGATGGACGCCTCCAGCACGTCAACTTCAAATTCCGCATCGAGGCCGCCGACAAAGACGACTACCAGCGCCGCGAGCCCTCCGAGGAGGACCTCATCGCCCTGATCCGTGCTGCCCACCGGAGCGGCGACATCCATCCCCCTGACGGCGTCTTTCGGCCTCGCCCGGAGCTTTTCCCATATCACCGCCCGGAGCAGGCTCTCGTCCTCAGCACGTGGGAGATAGAGAACGTGGACCCGACCGACCCGCTGCAGGTCAGCACCACTTTGACGCAGTGCCAACTTGCCGCCTATGAGGTTGTCGAGTTCGCCCGCCGCCACTTGCCCGGCTACCAACACGCCCGCCTCGGACGCCTCCCCGAGTTGCTCGGTACTCGCGAGAGCCGCCGCATCACCGGCAATTACACCCTCACCAGCGATGACGTGCTCAGCGCAGCCAAATTCGACGACGCCGTTGCCAGAGCTTGCTTTTTCATGGACCTCCACGACTCCCCGCCCGGTACCTCAATCCCCTTCAGCCTCGAGCATGTCTGGGCAAACCGACCTCCGAGGGATGACTACTACGAAGTCCCTTATCGCTGCCTCGTCCCCGTGGGCGTGGGCGGGATGCTCGTCGCAGGGCGCTGCATCTCAGCGGACCGTGCTGCCGGCGGTTCGCTACGTGTTATGCCCACCTGTATGTTTACCGGGGCCGCCGCCGGAACTGCCGCAGCCATGGCGGTATCCACCGGAGTCCCACCGCACCAGCTTGATGGCCGCGACGTGCGCGCTCAGATACTCAACGACTGAACGCCACCTTCAGCGTCTCTCCGGCCTCGATCGTCACCGCTTCATCGCATCGGCAGCAGACTTCGCCCTTTGGGCTTCTGCCGGCGCTTTTGTCCGCCTGACCTTTGCCGACACTTCCTGCCACCCGGCGACGGCTGCGGCCACCTCCACTAGCGTCAACTGACCGTAGTCGATCTCAACCGTTGGGTCCATTTCCCGCCGCTGGGTTCCTGCCGCTACATACCCCAGCCCGAGCCGACGCCGCATGCGAGAACCCGCTCAGCGCCGGCAGGACGCTGGAGCCGGCCATCGAACGCGTTTAGTGATGACCGCATTCGAATGTACCCCACGGGTTGCCGCAGGTGTGCTATCGCAGTTTGGCGAAGCTGGCGATACAGGTATTGATTGTCTGCATGGTGGTGAACTGCAAAATGACGGCCAAGCTGCAAGCGATGGGCACGGACCCTTCGAGAGGCCGACTGCGCCCCCGTGCAGCCGGCGGTAAGCGCAAGGGCTACTCCGCTGGCGGCATCTGGAATCCCGTGAAGCCCGAGCAACCGCTATCCGGCAAGAACCAGTGGGATACCGTCATATTCAATATCCCCGCCGCCCTCTTGGCCTCGGACATGGACGTAGAGCCAATCGGCTTTGGCGGCGGCGATTCGCAAATATGGCTGGCAGAAATCAGGCACGACCAACCGCAGCAGTAGCCCGTTGTAGGGCAAGTACAATCAACTCTGACCCATTACTACCGCATCCTATGGAGCCGCACAATGTCCACAACACCGACCCACCTGGATCACCTCCGCGTCCTCCAGCGATGGCCCGTCTTCGCTGAGCAGTACTGGTGGACCGATCCCGACCGCCCCGATCTCGGCTGTTTCGGCAGCGGCTATAACAGTTGGGGCGTGCAGACGAACCAGAAGTTCATCGGTGCCTATGCAGTCCTCGCCGCTGCTCCCGAACTCGACGAAAATGCGGTCGCCTGCAGTCGCGACGACCTGCTCGACAAAGCGCTCCGAGCCTTGCGCTTCTCTCTGGCGAGTCATGTCAGCGGCGAGCACCGGTGTGCCGACGGCACTCGTTGGGGCCACACCTGGATTTCGCTTCTCGGCGTCGAGCGCATGATGCACGGAGTCGCCGCGCTAGACGAGCACCTCACCGCTGCCGACCACGCCGGCCTGCGTACCATGCTTGTCTCCGAAGCCGACGCCGTGCTCAACCTCCCCGTCACCGGCACCAAGTGGGCCGCCGATGGCGGTAATAGACCCGAAGCCAATATCTGGAACGGTGCCTTTCTCTGGCGGGCGAGCAGAATGTATCCCGACGCCCCGCGAGTCGCCGAATGGATCGAGAAGGCCCATCAATTCCTGCTCAACGGCATCTCCATTACTGCCGACGCCGATGATCAGAAGATTATCGCCGGTCGCTCTCTCAGCGACTGGCACATCGGGCCCAACTTCTTCGACCGGTACGCTCTCGACCATCACGGCTATCTCAATGTCGGCTACATGATCATCTGTCTGAGCAATATCGCCATGCTCCATTTCGCTTGTGAGGACGCGGGCTGGGAGGCCCCCGAGAGCCTCTACCACCACGCCGAGGAGCTCTGGGCGCTCGTCAAGCGTCTCATCTTCGCCGACGGTCGTCTCCTCCGCATCGGTGGCGACACCCGCCAGCGCTACTGCTACTGCCAGGACTACCTGCTGCCCAGTCTGCTCTGGGCCGCCCACTACCTCGGCGACCCGCATGCACGGCAACTGGAAGCAGGCAACCTCGAGCTTATCCGCTACGAGCAGCAGAGTAACGCCGACGGCGGCTTCCTCTCTCAGCGCTGCGCCACCATCCGACACACCAATCCCTACTACTATACGCGCCTCGAAGCCGACAAGGCCGTCGTCCTCTCGATGAACGCCTACTGGGGGAGCAAGCTCGCTACCGCTGCTCAGGAGTCCTCTGAGTCTTTCGAGGGCAGTGTCGCCGGGAGCTGGATCGAGCCGGAGCACGGGGCGATGTTCCATCGTTCGGCCCGTCGTATCGCCTCATGGAGTTGGCGGTCCGCTGAGCCGCCGCAGGGCCTCTGCCTGCCGCCTGCCTCCGGTCACCTGGCCGAATGGTGCGCCAATATGGGCGGCCTCGTGGAACTGCTCGGCGAGACCGGCAAGCGCAAATGCACTCAGCATCACCAGGCCGCATTCGCCGGCGGTTTCCTCACCACCGGCGAGATGGCCGATAGCGAGCACGTCCGGCTCGCCGAGGGCTGGACCGGCTCGGACCCGGTTCGCCATCGGTACGCCGTCGCCGCGCTCCCCGACGACCGCACGATGATCGTCCTCGAGTACTGCCGGCTGCAGGTCCGCTCCTATCTCGCCGCCGTCAAGGGCATCAAACTGAATGTCCCCAACGACCTCTTCAACGGCTACTCGCGCAAATACGCAACCGCTTCCGGCGAGGTCATTGCCGGCGGCACTGGCGCGCAACTGGTTCCGCTGCGGTCGCGCTGGGTCAATGTGGAGGCTAAGATCGGAGTGGTCGGAATCTACGGAGCGAACAGCTTCGTTCTCTATCAAGCAGGAGAGCGCCGCGCTGCCGGCTATGGCAGCAGCCTCTACTACGATGAGCTCTGCTTCCCCGCCCGCCTCGGGCCGCTTGCTGTGGACGCCGGAACTGCCGTGCTCGATTGCGGCAGTTGCGTCCTGTCTGGAGCCGATGCCGACGAGACACGCCAATTCAGCGAAACAGGCGTCAATAGACTCGCCTGCGCTGACCAGCTCGTCCGCGCCGTGCAGGTCCTCGCAGCCGACGGGCGTTTTTATGTTGTCGCCGTCAACTTCTCCGACGAGGCGACTGTCACTCAGATCGAGTTGCCGAGATTCGCGAGTGCCACCGACCTCGTCACCGGCGCCCCGGTTGCGCCCGCCGGCCAGTCAATCTCGGCCAAACTCGGCCCTGCCGAGGCAACCCTCATCGTGGTGAGCCGCTAGATTCCGCGGGCAATGATAGGGGAGATGTGGCAGGGCGTGCCTGATCCGCCGCAGGCTCGAAAAAATCCCTCCCTGTAGGCGAGGCTTCCAGACGCTGCTGCTTTATTGGGGTTTGGGGAGGGCTGGCGGAAGCCTGCGCTACGGGATAATGTTGAAAAGGCTGCGCAAATATTGCCGGTATATTGACTAATGAGGTAACATATATTGCTATCATAGCACATCACCAAAAAGATGTCGAGGTGCGAGTCGTCGGCTGTTACCGCTACCATGACGAACGTCAGATAGTCCGGTCGGGAAATAAAGCGGTCATATTGTTGACTTGACTGCAATGAATAGCCTCTGAACGGACATGTATTTGCCACGAA
>CAZCJS010000292.1:0-5322 GCA_964498775.1 uncultured Armatimonadia bacterium | reverse complement strand
ACGGACTCGGGCTGGAAGCTGATAGCGCGGGAGGACGCTGCGCGTCCCCTTCGCGCTATCACCTGACCTGCGCGGGGCGCAGGTCAGGCCGAGCCACCCTTTTGGCGAGCTATTTGCACTATGTGAAGCTAGCTCTGGGACAGGACACTAGCAGGAGCAGCGAGAGGACGACCTGTTATGAGCCTTACATCAGGCACGAAGCCGAACATAATTATGATCCACGCGGAAAGCATGGACGGCCGCAAGATGGGCTGCATGGGTGAGCCCTCCATGCAGAATGCCACGCCAAACCTCGATTCACTGGCCGAGAGCGGTGTCATGTTCTCCAACGCGTACACCAACTGCCCGGTCTGCAACCCCTCGCGGGCCAGCATGTGGAGCGGTAAGTATCCGCATCATCACGATTGCTGGAATAACCATAACGGCCTGCATGATGACGTCCCGCTTTTCCGAGATACATTCGACCGCGCGGGCTATCAGACGGCGGCAATCGGCCCGCTGGATTATAAGTGGGGAATGCACTCCATCCGCGACCAAGTCGGCTCATGGACGCGCTCGGCCCGCATTATGCGCCCAATCAGCCGCACGCCAATGCCCGTGATCAGCAATGACCCGAGCCCCTACGCCGCCGACTGGGAACGCACCTACCAGGGCATAGACTTCCTGCACCAGGCTTCCAGAAGCGACCGTCCCTTCATGATGTACCTGACCACCGGCCTTGTACATCCGGCCTTCATCGGGAGCGCCCGGCACATGGAAATGATCGCCGCAGACAGAATCGAGATCCCGCCGACGCTGGGCGGCATGGAGATGACGTCCCACGCGGTGATGGAGTACATTCGCGTCACGAAGAACTGCGACCAACGCTTCTCCGAAGACCTAGTCCACCAGATTCGGCACATATACTTCGGGATGATCGCTGCGCTTGATGAGATGGTCGGACGCGTCATGAGGGCGCTGGAGGATTTCGGGTTCGCCGACAATACCTACATCATCTTCTCCAGCGACCACGGGGAGATGGCCGGGGAGCAGAATCAGATACTCAAGCGCACGATGTATGAACCCTCAAATCACATCCCGCTCATCATCCGTGGCCCTGGCCTTCGACAGGGCGTAACAGTGGAAGCTCCGGTGGCGCTGATTGATATCTACCCGACCCTGATGGCTATGGCGGGCCTCGACTTCAGCGATTTCAACCACCATCTCAATTACCCCGAACAGCTCGACGGGGAATCGCTGATGCCATTGCTCTGCGGCGAGCAGGCGGACCGTCGGGATTGGGCGTTTAGTGAGTACAACGGTGATCGTTGCTGCACAGGCGCTTATATGCTGCGCCGCGGATCCTGGAAGTATGTCAAGTACATCGGCTCGGAACCGGAGCTGTACAATCTCGAAGCAGACCCATGGGAGACCGACAATGTAGCGGCGAAAAGCCCGGAAGTTGTCTGCGAACTCGACGGTATTCTCGAGGAGAACTTCGATTGCGCGACCATTGACGCAAGAGCGAAAGAATACGACCGTGCGACCTTCACACGCTGGCGGCAGCAGGCGAAGGCCGACGGCGTTTATGAGGCGACGATGGCCAATGTCTACAGCGGCTTCGACCGCCAGTGCATTGAGAATATCATGCCCTGGAGGGGCGAAGATGAGGCGATTATCGAGGCGTGGCTGGACCAGTAGCGGATGGTGATGACGGCGACATACCCTGCCCTGCGCGATACCGGGCCGAATTGGGAACACTCGAGGCCGGCTGCGACATCGTGTTGACGACATGTCTGCAGAAAGGCCAGGATATCCGTCCCCCAGGTGGCCTTGTCGAAGTCCACTGCGCGGAAGGGGACGGGGGGAGGCGTTATTGTCATTAACTCCAAATATATCGCGACACTACATCAATCTCATCGGGAGGAAACTCAGTGCAAGGCGTGATTCTGGCGGCCGGCAAAGGGACTCGCATGCTGCCGCTGACCCGCTACCGGCCTAAACCGCTGGTACCGTTGCTAGGGGTGCCCATGATTGACCACATCATCAAGGGCGCAGTCGCGGCAGGCGTGGACGAAATATGGCTCATCGTCGGCCACAAGGGCGAAATGATCCGTGAACACGTCGGCGATGGCCGGTGCTACAACGCCGATGTCAGATGCCTCGACCAACTCGAGCCGGGCGGCACTGGCGACGCGCTGCTCTACGCCGAAGATGCCATGGGCGACGAGCCCTTCTTCCTCTCGTGGGGAGACATCATCGTTGCACCTGAGACCTACCGTGCCGTCGTCGAGCGCTTTGCCACTGGCGACTGCGACGGCGTGCTCACCGCCAACTGGATCGGGGATCCTTACGAGGGTGCGGCCGTCTATGACTGCAACGGATACCTCCAGAGAATCGAGGAGAAGCCGCCCAAAGGCACCGCGACGACCGAGTACAACAACGCTGGCATCTTCATTTTCAACCGCGAGGTTTTTGCCGTGCTCAAACAGATACCCCGATCACCACGCGGCGAGCTGGAAGTGCCCTCTGCGATCATGCGCATGGTCGCGACCGGCAGTAGATTGGCCGTACACAAGCTCTCCGGCTTCTGGGATGATGTCGCCCGCCCGGCCAATGTAGTCGCCCTCCAGGCGGTCATGATCCGGCATCTAGCCGCTGACGGGATACTCATTGCCGATAGCGCCCGTGTGGATGATCGCGCCGAGGTCCGGCCTCCTATCTATGTCGGGCCTGAAACTCACATTGCTGCCGCGGAGATAGGCCCCAACGTCGTCCTCGGCAGGGGATGCAGGATCGCCGATGGCTGCCACCTGGCTAATGCCACATGCTTTGACGGGGTTGGCTGTGAGCGCAACGCCATTGCCGAATATGCTATACTTCAGGAGAATGTGACATTGGGGTGCGGACACCAACTCATCGGGCACCAGGACATGCCCGCCTGCTTGTACCACGGCTGACTGGAGGTATCAACTCGCTCTTGCGAGTATTACGTCACCAGCGTGACTGGGTGCCGGCCTCGTTCATCTCCGCGTTCTCTCCGGCCGTGCCGATCAATGCGAAAAGGCCCAGCACGACCCAGATACCCGCTACCGCACAGACTGCGAGAACCATCGGGTATGGCCCCCTTCGTGGGCAAGCCTACCCCACCCTATCAGTTGATATCGGCAGCAATTCACAATATCTTTAGCAGGATTTTACACTGCGAGGTGGTCGCTCGTGGGCGGCGTACCGGACCGTATGACTATCCAACCCATGGCTCTGGCCGACATCATAGATGGCGCAATGCACCTCTACAGGCGCAACTTCGCCCCCTTTCTCGGCATCGTCGCCATCGCCTGGGTACCCGCACTGGCCGTGCAGGTCGCCGGCATATATCTTCTGCTGGGGCCACTAGCCGGCGATGAGGCCGTCGCCATGACGCCGGAGGCTTTCATCCCCGCCGTGATTGTCTTCGCACTCGCGGGCATCGCCGTCTATCTCATCGCCGTGCCGCTGGCTCAGGGCGCTCTCATCTGGGCCGTCTCCAATCGCTATCTCGACCGACCCGCCGGCCTCGCCGAAGCCTACCATGCCGTCATTGACCGGCTCGGCAACATGATAGCTGTCATTCTCCTCACCGGCCTGGTCGTGCTCTCCGGGACACTCGCCTGTATCATCCCCGGCATCATCTTCGCATTTATGTTCTCATTTGCCATCCCTGAAGTCGTCCTCGAGAACCGCAGCCCGATGGACGCCATGAAGCGTAGCTGGCAACTTGCCAACTACGATTTCAGGAAAGTTATAACTACACTCCTCGTCCTCGGCCTGCTTGTCTGGCTGCTGACGATGGTCCTCGCCATGCCGTTTAGCTGGGCACTGGTGGCCCTCGCCGGTGAACAGAACATGATACTCGCCCAGACGCTTGCCCGCAGCGTCAACACTCTCGTCCAGGTTCTCATCCAGCCGATACAGATCATCGGCACCATCCTTCTCTACTACGACCTCCGCATCCGCCACGAAGGTTTCGACATCGAACTGCTCGCCGATGCTGTCGCCGGTGGCAAGGCCGCACCGGTTCAGCAGCCTCCCAGCTTACTCGGCGATGACCAGCCGCTGCTGCCACCCAAGATAAACCGTGGCTCTGAGGGCTAGCCGCCCGGCCGTTTACATCATTACTTCTCTTCCGGATCGAGAATAACCATGCAGAAACCACCACAATCAGCAGTTCTCCATTGCGACGGTGCTTCCAAGGGTAATCCCGGCCCTGCGGGTGCCGGGTTCGTGCTTAGTACCCCTGACGGAGACCTGATCGCCTCCGCCGCCATTCCACTCGGCGTCGCTACTAACAATTTCGCCGAATACCAGGGCCTCATCGCCGGCCTCAACGAGGCAACCGCCAGAGACATCAAGCAGCTCCAGATCATGTCTGACAGTGAACTGCTGGTCAAACAGCTTCTCGGGCAGTACCGGGTCCGTTCAGGCAACCTCAAGCCCCTCTACGAATCCGCCCGCCGTCTGATAGCCTGTTTCGACACCGTCCACATAAAGCATGTCCGACGTGAGTACAACACCGAAGCCGACAAGCTCGCCGACGAAGCGGCCAAACGCCAGAAGGAATCCACCAATGGCTCACAGCATTGAAGGGCTCAGGTCAGCCGACTGGATAATACCTGACCGGCTCCTGGCAACCGCCTTGCCAACTGATGACGAGATCCCCCGCCTTGCCGAGTTGGGTATCGCCACCATCATTGCATTGCTGGAGTCCCCACCCTCACCTGATACCGCTCTCCAACACGGCATCACGTACCAACACCTGTCGTACGCCGATATGACGCCGCCGTCGGCTGAGCTCATCACCGAGTTCATCGCTCTGCTCAATCACGCCTTCGCCCACGATCGCAAAGTCGCCGTACACTGCCTCGCCGGCCTCGGCCGTACCGGAACTCTCATCGCCTGCTACCTCGTGGGTGAGGGAATGTCCGCGCAACAGGCCATCGCTCATGTCCGCGACCGCCGCCCCGGTTCCATTCAGACCGTTGCACAGGAGCTGGGTGGCGGCATCTATCCTACCTACCAGATGGCCCTGCCCGGCTGGAACTGGTCCACGGACCCTGAACAGGGTGGCAGTGAGACAGAACCGGCCTGGAGCGGCTGGTTAAACTGTGCTACGGTCACGGCCAAATCACTGCTTGATTTAAATGAACTGGTTTCAAAAACAGATTAGTATGATCCGGAAGAGGTCCATCGGGTGGCTTGCCATAATCCTGCTGAATGCTGTAATCAGTAGTCCACTGTGGGCCGTTAAGATAGCCATCGTCCAGTATGAGATCCAGGACATGAATGAGGTGGGAACTGATGCCT
>CAZCJS010000291.1:0-5368 GCA_964498775.1 uncultured Armatimonadia bacterium | reverse complement strand
AGGTGAGCGGCGAGGCGGACACATACTTCCACAAATCACTCAACAAGTGGACGTACGATGTCGAGGCCGGAGGACAGTGGGAGAAGCGATGGCGCGACGAGAGCACGACCAGGGGCACCACAACCATTACCCGCAACTTCCTCACCAGCCATCTCCACGATGGCGCGGCCACTCAAGCGCCGCAGGTACTTGATGTTTTCCAAGATCCCCTTTCTATCTACACCACCTACACTTGGTCCGAGCGGATAACCCTCGAGTACCACCAGAGCACCAACCCGGCAGAGGCGAGAGCCGGTGGCCACTATCTGACATACTACGTCATAATGCCCGGCTCGGTCACCGAAGCGCGTTGCACGACAAATTCCACCCACGGCCCCGCCAAAACATCGGCCGGACGCGCCACATTCCTCCTTGACGCGGGCGTGCCCGACCACGAGATAACCGTGACATCACGCAATGTGCGTTGGGGCTATCTGGCGATTTTGGCTTACATACTCCTGTTCGTACTCGATAAGGGGATCGGTGCCCTGACGCGTTATATGCGCAGCAGGCCTAAGCGCATCTAGGTGGCCCATCGGCACGCAGTTTTTCGGCCTGCAGGGCATTTCATGTCACCTGCAGTCGCCGCCAATGCAGACGGCCGCGGTCTAATCCGACCGCGGCTTATCTTAGTCTCAACATTCAGCAGTCTCCCTGGAGATGACCCCGATGATTGACCTGCGCAGTGACACCAAGTCCTTGCCAACCGCCGAAATGCTCCAGGCCATCATGGACGCCGAGCTGGGCGATGATGTGAACAGCGAGGACCCGACAGTCAACGCTCTCGAAGCCCGCTGTGCCGAACTCCTCGGCAAGGAGGCCGCACTGTTGGTGCCCTCCGGCACTCATGGCAACCTCGTCAGCATCTACACGCAGATCCGCCCCGGGGAGGAGCTCATCTGTCACCGCCTTGCCCACCTCTACCATTACGAACGCGGCGGTATTTCAGGCGTTTGTGGCGCGCTTGTGAGACCGATACCGGGCGACTATGGGATGCTCGACCTTGACGCCCTCGCCGACACCTTGGCCCATGGCGACCTGCACCGCTGCCGCACCGGCATGGTGAGCCTCGAGAACACCCACAACAACTGTGGCGGCATCGCTCTCACTGGAGAGCACACTGCCGCCGTGGCCGCCATGGCCCACGAATTCGGCGCTTTGCTGCACATTGACGGAGCTCGCATTTTCAACGCGGCCGTCGCGCTTGACGTATCACCGGCAGAACTCGCCGCCCCGGCTGACTCCATCACGTTTTGCTTCTCTAAGAGCCTTGGCGCACCGGTTGGAGCGGCCGTCTGCGGCTCGACGGAGTTCATCCACAAAGTCCGCGAAACGCGCAAGCTTTTCGGAGGCGGCATGAGACAGGCCGGGATCATCGCCGCACCTGCCCTCTGGGCCCTTGAAAACAACTTGCCAAAACTCCTCGACGACCACCGCCATGCCCGCCAGATCGCCGACACACTCAATCACCTCCCCGGTATCCAACTCGATATGTACAGCGTCCAGACCAACATGGTCTATTTCTCCGTAATCCGCGACGACATCAACGCTCCTGAGCTTTGCCGGCGCCTCCTTGAGTACGATATCACGGCGGGGTCCCGCAACGACCAACTCATCCGCTTCGTCACGCATGTCAACATGACTGATGCTGATGTTGACACCATCTGCTCGGCGCTTACCGAAATCCTGACTTGAGAAGAATCCTGTGCTGAACCGCACCTTCGTACATATCCCCAGGATCGGCGCGAAGACAGAGCAACGTCTCTGGGCTTGCGGGCTGACTGACTGGCACGAGGCGCTGGCTCATTCGGGCTGCGCTCCGGGCTTCTCGTCTGCGCGCTGGGCCGACGCTTGCGACCATATCCAAAGCTCCCTGCGCAGCCTCCGTGCCGGCGACCACGCCTACTTTTCCACACGCCTGCCCTGCAGCGAACACTGGCGCGCCTTCTCCAGTTTCCGCAGGCGCACGGGCTATCTTGACATCGAGACTACCGGCCTAGGACCGCGCGCAGCCATTACCGTCATCGGCCTCTATGATGGTAAACGCACAGCCACCTATATCGCCGGCGATAATTTTGAGGAGTTCCCCCATCACATCAGCAGCTTCGACATGATAGTCACCTTCAACGGCCTCACCTTCGACCTGCCGTATCTGCGCCGTGCCTTCCCGCAGGTGGAGTGGGATCATCTTCACTGCGACCTGCGCTATGCTCTGGGCAGGCTGGGTTTACATGGCGGGCTGAAGAAAATCGAGGGCCATCTGGGTATCGCTCGTGCCGCCGGCATCACCGATTTGTCCGGAGATGACGCCGTCCGCCTCTGGTACGAGTATTTGGCTGGCAATGAGGACAGCCTCGCCAGGCTCGTCGAGTACAATGCCGCCGATGTCGAGAACCTCGAGGCACTCATGCACTACGCATACGACAATCTGCTCGCTCAACTGATCGGGACTGAGCGACGATGACACCCGCAACTGAAACACCCATCCCGCTGGATGCCGACGCACTTTGTTCAGATTGTTCAGGCGCGGCCACTGCCCTCGAACCCGACGATACGGGCTCCAAATCGCGCAAGCCGTGGGGCATTTTCGTCACCGCCTTCTTCATAGACTTGGCGGTCATGTGTGTGGGGCTCTCGTTACAGTTCCTCGGCGTCCGTCTCCTCGCCAGCCCGCGTGTCCTCGGCATGTTGGGCGCTTTCCAGAGCGCGGGTTATGCGCCGGCTTGTCTCATCAGTGGTCGGATCGCTGACAAGATCGGTCGCAAGCGGTGCGCCGTCATCGGTCTTACGGCAGCGGTCGTTGTATGGTGTCTGTACACCCGTGCCCCCAGCGTGTACTGGCTGCTGGCGCTCACACCGATCAGCGGCGTTGCTCTGGGAATGGTCTGGCCGGGCGTCCAGGCATGGCTCGCCGAGCGTACCGAGAAAAACCACCGCGCGCTCAACCGCAACCTTGGCCTCTTCAATATGGCCTGGTCCAGCGGCCTGGTAGTCGGCCCGCTCGTCGCCGGGCACATTTGGAATGATCAGCTACCCAATCTGCCGTTCGTCATTTGCGCCGGCATTGGCGTCATCGCCATAGGCGTGCTCCTCTCCACCTCCGGCGGCGGACCCGGTGTCTGCAAAGCCGACGCAAGCTCCGCTGAGGACGGAACTGAGAGCAATGGACATCCCCTCTGGCGCTTGTTCATGCGGCTCGCCTGGATCGGCAATTTCGCCAGCTGGTTCACCGGCGCAGCCATACAGACGATGTTTCCTAAGCTGGCCCTCACCACGATGGGGCTCACCCACAGCACTGTCGGCATCCTGGTATTCTGCTACTGGGCGGCACTGATGCTCGCATTCTTCCTCGCCCGCACTACTCAAAGCTGGCAATTCAAAATGTGGCCGCTCGTTGCCGCTGAAGGCATGTCCATGTTGGCGCTGCTGACCGCGGGCCTCCTTGCCAACTCCGCAATTATCTTCGGCATCTGTTTCGCGACCTGTGGAATCTGTTCCGGCGTAACCTATGTGAGCAGCCTTTTCTACAGCATCAACGGCCCGCCTGAAACCTGCGCGCGTCGCACCGGCTATCATGAAGCCGTGCTTGGTGCCGGCTCGCTGAGCGGTGGCCTTATCAGCGGTGAGATCGCGACTGCTCTCGGCCTGCGCGTCCCCTATATTTTTGCGGCGGGCCTGCTCGTGACCGCCGCAATCATACAGACTGTCGCTCTGACCCGCCACAGCATTCACTCGCACCAAGCGGACCCGCCGACCGTCTGACGCCGGTAATCCGGTGTTCTCTACCGTCTCCCCCTCTCCAGAGCGCGGACTGGTTGAGGGAGGATAGGTGGCTGCGGGTGGGGTCGGGTAGGCCGCCGTCCGGACAGCCACTTCCTTGCCTCAAAGGTCTCACTCCCTCGCCGGCGAAATCTACCTGCAGCAAAGCTACGGAAAGGATGTGTTGCGCATGCGTATTTGCATGGCCGGGATGCTACTGGGAGTGCTGATTACAGCTGGTATGGCTCAGGACAGCCCGCCTTGGATGCGCCCCGACCTGGCCCCGCCGCCCACGCCCGAAGAGGTGGGGCAGACCTGGATCGAGATAGACGGGCAGGTGTACGGGGCGGTGCCTGATGAGCTGGGCCCCATCGGCGGCGGTGAGGGTTACAGCCGCATTATCACCGAGGGGGACCACAACGTCAGCACCATTGAGGAGTTGCTGGAGGCACTGGCTCAGGCCCAGTCCGGTGAGGTGGTTTACCTCGATCCGGCGGGCGACTTTGACGTGACCACGCTGGTGTATGCGGAAGACAACTTCATGCTCGCCATCCCTGAGGGTGTGACACTGGCGAGCAATCGGGGGCATGAGGGTTCACGCGGGGCGATCATCCACAGCGGCCACTTCGGCACCCGCCTGATTCTGGTCCAGGGCCCGAACGTGCGCATCACCGGCCTGTGGCTGATGGGGCCGGACCCGAAGTGGCGAATAGATCACCACCGCCGCTCCTTCAGTGCCGAGGCCCGGGAGCGCCATGCCAAGACCTGGCCCGATGCGCCCTCGCCCGCCAGCAAGTACTATTATCTCCTGCCGACATCCCGGGCCATCCGCACTGCCAGCGACGCACTGGAGGTGGACAACTGCGAGCTCTCCGGCTGGACGATAGCGGTAAGTCTGGGTAACGGTGTGGGGCATCACGTCCACCACTGCTACATCCACCACAATCAGCGCCATGGGCTGGGCTACGGGGTGGCCCACGATCCGCCCTACGACGGCTCGGGCCGGGCCGAATCGATCACTGAGTACAACCTGTTCAACTACAACCGCCATTCGCTGAAGAGTTCGGGGGCACCCGGTGCCGGATACGAGACGAGGCACAACGTGGAGCTGGGAGTATCGCGCTCTGCGCCCGTGGACATGCACGGCGGACGCGACCGGCGCGATGATACGGACATCGCCGGTGACTGGATGAAGGTGCACCACAACACCTTCCGCTGCTCTCCCCGCGCAATCGGCATCCGTGGAGTACCCCGCCAGCAGGCGGAGATACACAGCAACTGGTTCTACCAGGACGAGCCGGGCCCGGGGACTATCGGTCCATGGCCACCGACCGAGGAGAACCACCTGATCGTCGGTAAGAATGCCTACGGGCTGCAGAATCCGGTGGTGTACTAAGGGGCACGTCGCCCACCGCCATCCCGACGCCGGAGAAATGGTGTGTGGAACCTAGTGTCGTGTCCCGTAAGTATGTTGATCTATTGGAGAGCTCCGGTATTCCGCGAGAAGGACTTCGCACGGACTCGGGCTGGAAGCTGATAGCGCGGGAGGACGCTGCGCGTCCCCTTCGCG
>CAZCJS010000290.1:0-5410 GCA_964498775.1 uncultured Armatimonadia bacterium | reverse complement strand
GGGGAAATCTATGGTGTTGATGGATCAGCATTCGGCGCCGATGGCGTCTCAGTTACCATCGAGGCGCAGGGCGATGTTGTGCTGACGGGGGCAATGTATGGCGGCGCCGGGGCCGCAGGCAGTCTCATGACCAACAGCGGCCAGGGCGGCAACGGCGGCTCAGTCTCTCTCATCTCGGCAAACGGCAATATCACCATCGGAGCGGAGGTCCAGACGTCTGCTGAGGCGCCACAGAGCTACCTCGGCGGCGGTGATGCCGGAGTGGCCGCCGATGATCTGACTACCGCTGTCCCGGGAGCGGGTGGCGCTGGCGGCTCCGTGGCCGTGAGGTGCCGCAACGGGCTTCTGACCATGCATCCGCGCTCGGGCCTCATCCACATCGGCAACGGCGGCGACGGCGGGACGGGGCACATACCGGCGGATTCGGAGGCGGAGCCGAGTGAGCCAACGGATTACACCCCCGACGGCGGCGACTCAGGCACATTGACGATGCAATCACAGGATTTCGCCGGACTCGAGGAGCAGGACGGCGCGATTGTCATTGACCCGACCGAGATGCTGACCGGCGGCAACGGCGGGGATGGCGGTGGGATATGGATACACCTTGAGGTCGGCTCAGACCCGACTGAGAGCGGCTCTACCGCGGCAGGAGCGAGCAGCCCACGAACCGCCGGCGGTGGCAGCTCCCGCAACTCCGTTGACATCTCACAGGGAAGTGACGGTGTTACCTGGCTTCAAGCATCCGGCGATGGCGGCAATGCCATCTGTCCGGGCGAGCCCGGAGCCGGAGGTATGTACTTCTCCGAGTCGGTGACTGATGGCGACACGTCCGTCGGCTTCCGCGGTGGGCAGGGTGGCGATCTCGGCTTCGGCTCCATTGAGGATGATAGCGGTGTAACTCGCGTTGCCATGTACCCGATGGACCTGTACAAAGGCGGCTGGGGCGGGACCGTCTACGTCCGTGGATGCAATCGCGTCACACCCGCCGCCTGCCAGGATGGGAAGCCGGGGATTGTCGTTCGTGGCGCTGGTGGACCCGGTGGGCGGGTAATCGAGGATAACATACCTGCCAACTGGCTCGGACGCATGAATATCGTTGGAGGCACCGGCGGCGATGGAACCGCGGTGGGAGGCAGAGGACAGGATGGTGGGGACTGCTGTGGCTCCCCCAAAGGCCAGGGCGGAGTGGGGGGGCGAGGAGGCGACGCCTATGCCACCGGGGGCAAAGGCGGCGACCAGGTAGCGCGAACCGGTGGTACAGGGGGCAATGCTAGTGCCACTGGAGGACAAGGCGGCGACGGTGGCAATGGCACTACTCCAGGCGAGGGCGGCGAGACCGCGGCGGCCGTCGTCGCGACGGCCGGCCAGCCCGGAGCAGGGAGCCCTCCGGGCGATGAGGGCAACAGGTACACGTACTGGCAGCAGCGGGGCAATATGGGTAGTTACTGCTCCACCGTCGCGGACATCGGAGTGGTGACCAGCGATTCGCCGCAGAGGACAATCTACGGCTACAACAACTTCTACACCTCGGGATCCAGCACGCTCCAGGTCGAATCAGACTTCTCGCTCGGAGGCACGAACTTTCCTGTGCAGGCATGGGTTGGCCAGAGCATGATCTTCAGCCCCGACAACTCCCGCCTCTGGGTCGGTAACGAACTCGGTGGCATGTGCCTGTACCGCAACCCGCTCACCACCAATGGCGACAGGGCACCGGACCTGCAACTGCACATCGATGGCACGCAGTGGGCCTCGATCTGGTATGAGGCGCAGGCCGATACTCTCTACGCCACCACGATGGACACCCAGTTCATCCATGCCTGGGACAATGCGTCCGTAGGCACTGCCAATAGAGCACCGGACCGCGCCATCGAGGTGCCCGGCTACCACGGGCAGGGCTACCTGACAGGCGCGCCGGGCTCTGGTGTGCTCTTCATGGCCACCCACCTGTACACCTACGAGAGGATGCTCGTATTTAAGAACGCGGCAGAACTCGACGGCCTCCACGCCGCGGACAACTACTGGGTGCCACAGGATTTCATCGCCGTCAATGCGCATGCACTCAGTTGGGACCAGGCCCGCGATCTGCTCTATGTCGGTGTGCCAAACCTCAACCAGGTCCACGTGTATGCGGAGGCATCCACCCTCGACGGCGTCGGGGCCGTAGCTGTACCCGACCGCATCATCACCATAGATTACCCTGGCATGGCAGTCGGCGACTGGCTCTCTGGTGTCATCATTTTGCCCGACCAGGACATTCTCGTCGTCTCAATGTACCAGGGCCAGACAATGGTCTTCACCGGAGCGAGCTTTCTGCAGGGCACTCCGGAACCTGCCAAGCGCGAGCAACTCGGCACCATGGCACTCGGCTTCGGGGTGTTCAAGCAGTAACCGAATAAAAGCTGTGCAGCCAAAACGCGTGCACTTCTCTCGCGCGCAGCGGAAGATATCTTTCATCGTAACTGGGCACTGGCACCATGCATCTCAGAGTTCATCTTTGTGACTCGCGAATGCACCACACATGTATGAGGACGGCAGGTGAATCGTTCGAGCCACTTTTCGCATGGAGGCTGCTGGGATGACACGCATGCGTCGACTAGCTGCTATTGTACTGCTCGGCTATTTTGTCACCTTCGCTGTAATCTTCGGCTCATGCCACAGCGGAAGTGACCGCCCCGATGTGTCCACGGCTGCCACCGCACTCCGTGGCGATCTTGATGGCGACGGGGAGCCCTCGGTGGGTGACGCTATCATGATACTGCGCATTGTGGTCGGTCTCGACGATGATGATGCGTGCGCGGATGCCAACCTCAACGGCAGCACGGATGTCGGGGATGCGATCAAAGTGCTACGGTGCGTGGTGGGTCTGGACGACTGGCCGCTGGGAGAGTGTCGGCCGGCGCCTACGGGAACGCTGTCCGGCATCCACAGTGCGACGAATTTTGTGGTCGGCGGTGATGAGCGGATCGCCTGTATCAGTGATGTGGTCGTCCAATGCGAGACTGCCACCATCAGCGGGGAAATCTATGGTGTTGATGGATCAGCATTCGGCGCCGATGGCGTCTCAGTCACCATCGAGGCGCAGGGCGATGTTGTGCTGACGGGGGCAATGTATGGCGGCGACGGGGCCGCAGGCAGTCTCATGACCAACAGCGGCCAGGGCGGCAACGGCGGCTCAGTCTCTCTCATCTCGGCAAACGGCAATATCACCATCGGAGCGGAGGTCCAGACGTCTGCTGAGGCGCCACAGAGCTACCTCGGCGGCGGTGATGCCGGAGTGGCCGCCGATGATCTGACTACCGCTGTCCCGGGAGCGGGTGGCGCTGGCGGCTCCGTGGCCGTGAGGTGCCGCAACGGGCTTCTGACCATGCATCCGCGCTCGGGCCTCATCCACATCGGCAACGGCGGCGACGGCGGGACGGGGCACATACCGGCGGATTCGGAGGGGGAGCTGAGCGAACCACCGGACCAGAGCCCCGACGGCGGCGACTCGGGAACATTGGCGATGCAGTCGCAGGACTTCACGGGGCTTGAGGAGCAGGACGGGGCGATCGTCATAGACCCGCCTGAGATGCTAACCGGCGGCAACGGTGGAGACGGTGGCTCGCTCTGGATCGGCGTGGAGGTGGGCACGCCCATTCCCGATGATCCCGACGGGATGGGTGTCGCGGCGATGTCCGCAACTCGGCAATCGCCTCGTGCCACGAACGTCCGCGAGCCCTTGAACACCGCGTTAGATGATGATGACGACCTCCACTGGTGGGAAGGCGGTACCGGAGGCAACGCCGTCTGCCCGGGCGAGCCGGGCAATGGCGAAAACATTCTTGCGTACTATGTCGACTGTGCCAGTCTCGGGGGCAACGGCGGCAATCTCGGTTTCAGCTTTCTCGACACGGGATCCGGGAGGCGACTGCCGGCCATCCCCCCTCAGGAGCTATACACCGGCGGCAATGGCGGCGGGGCCTGGCGCACTTATCCGCTGAAGCTAACCGCAAACCCGTGCGCAAACGGCGCGTCCGGCCGTTCCGCTCATGCGCGGGGTGGTAACGGCGGTTTCGTGGTAGAGGAAGGCATCCCCGACACTTGGCTGAATAACATGAACATCGTCGGAGGAGAGGGGGGTGGGGCACGCGCCCGTGCAGGCCGGGGCCAGCGAGGCGGCGGTTGCTGCGAGCCGTCACCCGGGCAGGGAGGGAATGGAGGTGATGCAGGCAAGCGCGCCGAGGCTACTGGCGGTGATGGAGGTAACCAGCTGAAAGGAACTGGAGGGAAAAGCGGCTGGGCAGAAGCCATCGGTGAGGATGGCGGTGCTGGTGGCAGGGGCAGACCGCCCGGTGCGGGAGGACAGCCGACGACTTCAGTCATCGCCACGGCCGGGGAGCCGGGCGAGGGCAGCCCCCGCGGCGCGGAGGGCACAATTAAGGCGGAGATGGGAGAACCCGGGAAGGCGGGCGAGCGCTGCCCGGGCGACCCCGAGCCGACAACGACCTATGGCATCGTCACGTCGAGGTCGACATCCGCGCGGATCTTCGGCTTCCCTGACTTCTACACCACCACCCCGACCACAAGACAACTGGAGGCAGGTTTCGTGCTTGGCGGGACCAATTTCATGGTGCTGCCGCAACTGGGCAACAGCATGATATTCAACTCCGACAGCTCCGTGCTGTGGGTGGCCGATGAATTCGGCTGCATCGCGATGTACTCGAACCCACTCAGCGGGGGCGACCGCGCGCCCGACCGCGCCCTCAAGCTCGGGCACGAAGACTGGAGAGGCATCTGGTACGATGAGCAACGCGACATCATCTATGGCGCGTCATTCTTTGCGGCTCTGATCTACGCCTGGGATGGAGCCTCCGGCGGCAGCGCCGACCGGCCGCCGGACCGCAGCTTCGAGGTGGCAGGCTATGTCGGCGGAGCTCGCCTGACCGGCTCGCCCGGCTCGGACCGGCTCTTCGTGGCCGCCCGCGTGGACACCGTCCGCAAGGTGCTCGTCTACGACCAGGCACACCTGGCTAGCGGGCTGCAGGCACCCAGCCGCATCATCGTGCCACAGGAGTTCAACACGCACGCCCTGGCCTGGGATGGACAACGTGACATTCTCTACCTGGGCGGCGTGGGTGGGCAGACCATTCACGTCTATGACACGGCATCCACGCTTCAGGGCGCGGTGACACCCAGCCGTACCATCGCCATCGACTTCCAGGACATGGCGGCCGATGACTGGATATCGGCGCTGGTGGTGGTCCCGGACGACAACCTGCTGTTCGTGAGTATGCATAGCGGTCAGGTCATGGTCTTCGCCAATGCGAGTGGTTTGAGCGGGACGCCGCTGCCCGCGACGCGGGCCCAGGCCGGTGATGCCGCCATCGCCCTAGGGGTGTTCCTGCAGTAGCAGGGCGGCAGCGCGATGCGT
>CAZCJS010000289.1:271-5480 GCA_964498775.1 uncultured Armatimonadia bacterium | reverse complement strand
CCACCAGAGGTCTCTGGTGAGCACGTTGCCGTGGTAGTAGCCATTGCTGATCCACATTTTGCCGTCGAAGACGCAATCTTCCGCCGTATCGCGGGGGCTGAAGGCGGCTTCCTCCGTCACGCATACCCACTGACTCGGGGGCTTCTCGGTAGTCTTGTCGTCCTTGTCGCCGTCCTGCGCCATGACCACAGAACTCAGCAACAGCGCCACTGTCAGCGTACAGAGCATCTTTGTCATCATTAGTCACATCCCATTTCTTCGTGAGGGTTCTTGCGCGTAATCTATGCATCCTGACGCTCCGGCGGCATCAGCGAGGAGCGGAGGTGAACACCTTAACGTTGTCAATCACAGTCTCAGAGTAGAGATACAGGCCTACCATCTCGTGCTCCGCGCCAACCAGCGGCTGAAGATCCTCAGCCTCCATGATTATGTAGCCATCCACGGTCAGGCGGACTGCATTCCCATCGAGCTCAGCGACGAGATGATGGACCTTGCCTGGTTCAATGAAGCGCTGGACACTGCGGTCCTCAATCTGCTGGTCATTACGGAGGATGCGGTTGAGGGTATTGCCCGCTCCGCCGAACTGCAACAGATAGCCGGTATCTCGCACGGTTCCCCGGCCCGCGCCCTGGATGGAAGGGCTGAAATCACAGGGTCTCTCGGCGTTAGTCATGGCATCGAACTCGATGCGCTGGCAACCGGGGAACTTCTTGGTGATGGCGATTTCGGCGTGGCCGCCGGTCGCAACCAGCTTGCCCGCCTCGATGTGCCACTCACCAAACAACACTTTCCAGTCATCGCCGAGCTGGTCGCGCTCGAAATCATCGCTGAAGGCGAGGTCCCATTGCCGCGTGGATTTCGGGGTTGCCTTATTGACTTGTTGGAGGCGACTTTGGGCCGTCTGCAAATCGCGCGCGTCGGCCCCCGGAGTGTTGAGGACGGCCTCATAGTGGTGGCGAGCGACATGGTAGGCTCTATCGCTCAAGTAGCAATGCCCGATGTGCAGCTGCACATTGGCGCGTTCGGCAGCGCTACCGGCCAGCTCCAGGGCCTGAGTGAAGCGCGCGCGTGCCTGTGCCGTCTGACGAGCCTTGTATGCCGTCATCCCGGCGGCAAGAGCTTCCTGATAGCTGTTGTAGGCGATATCCCAGACTGCGGGATCCCGTGCCCCATAGGCGTTGTCGTGCATCTTCACATTGGTCTCAGCGCCGGTTGGCCATGGCATGATCGTGAGGGAGCCCGGCTCGCTCTGGAAGAACCAGTTGTGATGAATGTCGGCTTGCTGCTGCGGCACGCCGCGAATAGCGATGGCCCGGATGGGGGCGCGGAAGGTGTTGTGGTGTATTTTCAGCCAGTCGCCGGCGATGGTAGTGCCATCACGGCGGTCGGCGCCGCCATGCATATCGAAGCAGTGGCTCAGTGACACGCCCAGCTCGACATTGTTGCATGCCTCGTAGGCATTACCGGGACTGCCGGTGCCGGCAATGGAGTGGCGGTTGGCGTCGAAAACGTTGTACTCGATCAGCGAGACCGCCTCTTTGCCATAGCCGTGTGAGACTCCGTAGCCAAGGCCGTTCATCTGGTTGTGGTGGATGTAATTGTGATGAATGTGGTGGTCGCGGCCCTCGGCGAGACTAATGCCGGCATGGCTCCAGCCTGATATTTCGCAGTTGTCCACTTCGAGGCCGGGGAATGTCGTGGAAATGCCCGAACAAACCGGGAATTTGTAGTAGTAAACGTGCTGGGCTTCACGATCTCCACGTTCGGGGTTGAAGGAGCGATTATGGTGCTCGAGGCGGCGCTTTGGGTCCGGGCCGCGCAGCCAAATACCGGTCATGCGCACATTGGGCCCCAGCGCGCGTATGAGTGGCCTGGTGGCGAAATTGTCGGAGTAGATAACCGCACCGCGGGAGCCGTCAACGCCGCGATTGCCAGCAAGCGTCACGCCCTCGGGTATCTCAATGATGAACCCCTCCGCAAACACGAGGGGGGTGCAGTCATAGTCTCCTTGTGGGTCCAGATATACCACCTCGCCGGGTTGCGCCTTCGCCAGAGCCCCCGGCAGTTCATCAATCGTTTTGACCGTGTAGTCGCCCTCAGTGACGGTACGCTGGTAACCTTCGCCGCCACCAATAGGCCCGAGGTCAGCGGGCCTGGCGCCGTAGATTTCGCCGCCAATCTCGACCCAGGTCTGGCCCAAGTCGGTTGGCATCGGCTCGAAGTCAGGGCGCATGTACTGCGCCCACGTTGCCGCTGCCGACAACATGAGTACGACAATCAACGCTGTAGCGCGCATATTCCACCTCGTGATCAGGTATTGGTCTGTCTCATGGTCTCGTTGCCTTGCGGTGAGTGACGGACGGCTAATGAACCTCGGGCTGTTCCTGCCCGTAAGCGTTATTGTGGGAATTGACGTGGGTATCGCCACCTGTGGGCCATGGCCGGACATCCCTATCGCCCGGCTTGTCGGTGAAGAACCAATTGTGATGGATATCGGCCAGCTCGCTAGGGACGCCTCGGATGACGATTGCAGTCGCGTTCGTGCAGCCGAAGGTATTGTGATGCACCTTCATCCAATCGCCGGCGATGGTGGTACCGTCCTGCCTGTCTGAGCCTCCATGCATGTCGAAGGTGTGACTCAGCGAGACGCCCATCTCTACGTTGTGGCACGCCTCGTAGGCATTGCCAGGCTTGCCGGTGCCGGCGATCGAGTGGCGGTTGGCGTTGAACAGGTTGTACTCGATGAGCGAGACGGCTTCCTCGCCATAGCCGTGTGAGACCCCGTAGCCTAGCCCGTTCATCTGGTTGTGGTGAATGTAGCAGTGATGGACATGGTGATCGTGACCGTCCGCCAGAAAGACGCCCGCGTGGCTCCAGCCAGTGACTTCACAGTTATCCACCTCGAGGCCGGAGAACTTCGTATGAATACCCTCGGATACGGGGAATTTGTAGTAGTAAACGTGCTGCTCTTTGCGGTCGCCGCGCTCGGCATTAAACGAGCGCTTGTGATGGTCAATTCTGCGCAACGGGTCCGGGCCACGGATCCAGAGTCCGGTAATGCGCACGTTCGGGCCCAAGGTCCTTATCAGAGGCCTGGTGGCGAAGGCGTCGCTGTAGATAACGGCCCCTTTTGAGCCTTCGTGCCCGCGATTGCCGGCAAGCGTAACCCCTTCGGGTATCTCCAGTACCAGCTTCTCGGCGAATACGAGCGTCGTGCAGTCAATGTCGGCCTCCGAATTGATATACACTACTTCGCCTGCCTTCGCCTTCTTCAGTGCCTCAATGAGTTCATCTACAGTGGTGACGCGGTAGTCGCCGTCAGTGACTATGCGCTGATAGCCTGCGCCGCCGCCAATCGGCCCCAGCTCATCGGGCTTAGCGCCATAGACCTCACCATCAATCTCGACCCAGGTCTGCTCCGCTATCTCCGGTGGTGGCGCGTAGTCGGGGCGCTCGTACTGCGCAGCTGCCCCCGCCGCAAGACACATCGAGAGAATAACCGTTACCAGGACTGCCTGCATCTCAATCCTCCTTCGCTGCATCTGTCGAACGAGTGTGGTCTTGGGTACGGCGAATGGGGCGAACTAGCTCAGGCCCATGGCTTTGAGGTTCTCGTAGCTGATACGGAGGCTGTCAAAGGGATCACCGGGGCAGGTATCCTGCTCGACAGCGGCATACACGCAGCCGGCGGCTTCTGCGGCGGCGTTGATTCCCGGCCAGTCCAGATTTCCCTCACCGATTTCAGTGTAGAAGGCCTCGCGCTCCAGCGTTATCGCGAAGTCCTTATAGTGGAGAACCGGACAACGGCCCGCGCATTTATTAATCCATGCTACCGGACTGCCGCCACCATGGGCGACCCAATATGTATCCAGTTCGAAGTTGAAGACAGCCGGATCGCTCTCGTCGAAGAATATCTCGAGGATGGTACGCTTGGAGTCTGCGGGGTGGGCGAATTCCGTACTGTGGTTGTGGTAGATGAAGTGGAGGCCGGATTCCTCGAGCCTGGCGGCGACCTCCGAGGCCTCCTTGGCAAAGGCGATGGCCGTCGCCTCGGATTGGTAGGCGTCGAGGCCTGCGCCGCCGATGCCCGGATACTCGCAGCCCATAATCTGGTGCTCCTCGACGACGCGTTCGGTCTCGTCGCGCATGTCGGCGAAGGGTATATGAGTGCAACATATCTTGATGCCTTCGCCATCGCAGACTTTGCGGAATTCTGCGTGGCCGAGTTCCGCCAACGCCTTCACTCCCGAAGCCTGCACTGCGGTGTAGCCGATGTCGGCAATCTTCTTGATGCTCTCGATGATTTCCGCGGGCGTGGTGGTGAAGTCGCGGATGGTGTACATCTGTGCGGCGACGATGGGCTTTGCCATTGGTACTGCCTCCCGGTTTGTGTGGGGTTTCGTTCCCCGTGAATCGCATCACGCTATGCGGCGAGCCATAGTAGCCAGTCGCTGAGTACGGGAGGTTTCGCCGGTGGTGAGGATATACCTGCACCGGGTCAGCAAAGACTTCACGCTTCGGTGGCGGTTGCTACACTGCGGGCCTACAAAGGGAAACGATAGCCGGGAGAAAGGCATTTGCCATTGCGCGGGAACCGCGCTGAGACGGGCTAGCCTTTTAGCTTGTAGCCGTAGCCGGGAACAGTGACGATAATGGTGGGTTCGGCGGGGTCCTTCTCGATCTTCTGGCGGAGGCGGCCGATGTGGACATCGAGAGTGCGGGTATTGCCATGCTCATTGAAGCCCCAGATTTCCTTGAGAAGCTGCTCGCGCGACACCGCCTTGTCGCAGTGACTGCCCAGCGCTGTGAGCAGCTCGAACTCTTTGGGGGTTAGGTTGACCAAGCTGCCTCGGACGGTGACCTCATGGCGCGCTACGTCAATAGTCAACTGGCGGAGTTCAAGTCGCCGGTCCACGCTGCTCTTGTCGGTGTATTCGTGTGCGCGACGGAGTTGTGCCCTGATGCGGGCGAGCAGTTCGCGGGGTGAACAGGCAGCGGGAATGTAGTCATTGCCGCCGGCCTCGAAGGTCTCGCTCATTGTTTCATCGTTATATTCTTCGGCAATTGTAATGATCGGGACATCGGTGATGCTGCATATGTGGCGACAAGCAAGCGGCAGGCCTTGCTGCGCGCCTGCCTCATGCAACACGATCAGGTCGGCTTTTTCGGCGTCCCGGTCAAATGCTCTCTTGCCGGACTGCTCGATGAC
>CAZCJS010000289.1:0-261 GCA_964498775.1 uncultured Armatimonadia bacterium | reverse complement strand
TTTGATGAAATGAGCGAACGCAGCTGTTGCTCAAGCTCTGTCGGACATCCGACCATCAGGAGTGTCCACGCCAAAACGGTTCACCTCCCCGGCCGGTGACAGCGATCAGGTCTGGGTATCGCGTCGTTCCATGAAGCTTATCACGTCCGAGAGGCGAAATCGGCGCTGGTTGCCAGGTGTTCGGAAGCAGTTGAGCACCCCTCTATTCGTGTATCTGCGCACAGTCGTACAACTGCGCGGTAAAGGCGTCCTTGCCTTCCT
>CAZCJS010000288.1:0-5492 GCA_964498775.1 uncultured Armatimonadia bacterium | reverse complement strand
AAAGACAGCAACTCCTCCGCGCTCATGGCCATAACGCGCTCGACGGACTTCTCGTAGCTGGCCGCGTTATTCTTGTCTATATTGTAGTCAAACACCGGGTGTTTGATTTCGAGCGTTTGCACGGCCCCATACACCGGCAATACAACCAGTAACGCAAGCACGATGGGCAATACAACCTGTACAACCACAGGCATCTGTGCACTCAACACACCCATCACATCCTCTTCTTCAGTGTATAGTCACTTCGCTGCTTAACCCCACTGTTCGCTGACAGTGGTATGACGAACCTGTTGATACCATCTATTGTTCGCCGGGGGTAACTCACTTCCTGCGTCTCATCGCCCTCAATCCGCAAACCGTACTCCATCCCCGGCATTGCGCTGTTGCCATTGCTTTCGCCTTTGCCTTTCGCCTTTGCCGTTTGCCTTATGCCTTTGCCTTATGCCGTTTGGAGAATAGGCTTCCTAGCCTGTTCCCACCCCGGCAGCTCTTATCAGCAGGCTTCACATTCCGTCCGCACACTTGCCCCCACCTCCTGAACTTGCTCAACGCGCTCCATCTTCATGTTGTAGCCATTCAGTGTTGCTCTTTCCGGCGTCTGACAAGCCCTCAACATTGCCCGCCGGCTCAATTGGCCCTGACCATCGTCGCGGCCAGTGGAATCACGAAGCTGTTCGTCCCTTTCATCGTCCGCTGCGGGTAGTAGACCTCCTGGGTCTGCTCGGCAGCTACCTTCAGCCCGTGGTCCATCCCCAGCACGATTAGGCTCTTGCCGTCCCGCCTCTCCACCCGCTCGATCGGGTAGCCGTGCGTGAAGCCATTTCCATGCCTCACAATCATCCACACTCCGTGCAGCGCCTTGCCCTCGGGCAACTCCACTTCGGTGATAAACGCATCGTGCTCCGCGCCATCAGCCTGCCGCGTTGCGCCGACGATCTCTCCTCCATACGAACCCGTCTCCGCCTTCACTGACCAGCCGTCGGCGACCAGGGAAACACCCTCAAACAGCCACGCGCCCGTCGTCTTCCCAGCTATCTGCCGTACTATGCCGAGCCGCCCCCTCATGGCCATACCGTCACCCGTCTTGCGCTCAGGATATGGCGGCTCATCGAGCGTGCTGATAATCGTGTCCACCGTCTCGCCACAAGTTATCCGCAGCCCCACGGTATCTTGGTCACTCGGTGTCAGCTCTATGGCCTCGACGGAACTAATGAAAGCGCTGCCCCTAAACGGCTCCTCCACTGCCACGAAGCTGCTGTGCAACTGTTCATCACCGCCCGACTGCCGGCGCACCACAAGCTGTGGCATCCAGAAGTCGAGTACCTTGGCGTTATCGCCCCTGCTGCCGACACCCGCGCGCCGCACTGACGGACTTCGCCCCAGGAACACACGCGCCGGGGCATTGCCTAAAACATGCGTACGCACCGACGTATCCGGGATGTCGTTATACGTGAACGTCACGTTGAAGGATGCCTCGGTATCGGCAACGCTCATCTCCCGCATCAGGCTGTAGCCCCGACATCCGGCCTCCGGGTTATCCCGATCACTGTCAACCACCTCGGCGAGGTCATCCCGCATCCCTGTGAGTGGAATGCTGCACGTCGCGCTCATATCCTCGTCGGCGCTCCCATGCAGCAGCCAATCGTGCATCGAGCCCCCGTGCGTCCGAAATACATCCACAACGTAGGCGTTCTCATCAGACACTGGCACCAACACCAGCATCCGCCGGTACATGCTGACATCTTCCAGGTTGTTGTAGCCTCGCACACCATCGGCCTCAACCATTGCTACGCCGTCTGCATCCGGGAAATAGCTCAGCAGATCCCCGTCAGTAACCCCTCGGCCCTGTTCCTTGCGATCCACAACGACAAGGTTGTGGCTCGGCGTGGACCCCGGCCACCACCTGATGTTCGTCCACGTATAGCCGATATCTGACAGCATCTCGCGTTCCTTCGCAAACACCGTCAGGTTGAGGTTATCGTAGTGCGAGTGCCCGTGATGTCCCGAGAAATGCAATTGCGCCTGCATCTGGTGCACGCCCGTTCCCCGGCCCAAAGACGCATGGCCGAAGCCCGGCAAAATCGTTGAGCCGGTCCTCACCCGAGGCTGCGAGCGCCGTTCATTCGACCACGTATCATGCACCGGAGTCGAGCAGCCGTTGGGAAAATCAACCACCTCCGGCGCGTGTTGCACCTTCTCCCAAAACGGTACCGCCGCCACGACATCCAGATCATCAAAACGCGTGCCGTCCTCTTCATCAATATAACCCGGCGGGTCCGAATAGCCCTTTAGGTACGCAAACGACCTGCGCAATCCCCCCATCGTCATGTAGTGATACGACGGCGACTCGTGCCACATGCCGTCATAGAAACAGCCCGCATTGACGTTCTCCAGCAGCCACCGGTACGCCCAGTGGACGTAGGCCGGCTCGCCGATAACCATCCCGACCCGCGCCACATTGCCGATGTAGGCCGCGTAGTTATTGATGTGACTTGGGTACGCCTGCGCAGCCGCCACTGTCGCCCTCACGAAGTCGTTCTCGAACCGCTCCCTTACGTTGTAACCGCGCTCCTCCGAAAGCTTCCCCCACCATTCGCTCTCATAAACAAGGTCATACGTAAGAGCCATATTGATCGGCACCTCGCTCGATGGGCTGTGCCACCCCCATTTCCCCGCCGACCAGTTATACGGCGGCTGCTGCCTCTCCCAGATGCGGAAGTAACGGTTCTGGTTGCTCCCATGAATCGCCACAACGTAGTGCGGATAAACCTTGGCGATCTTGTCCAGCACCAGCACTACCCGCCTCCCGTATTCCTCTTTACCGGTAGCGCTGTAGGCCTCGCCCAGATCATACAGTTGCTTCATCAGCCACCTTCGCTTGCGCTCCGCGATGTAGGCGGTGAAGCAGTGGTAGTAGTCCAGTTCCTCGTTGTACCACGCCTTGTAACGGACCGTTTCCCCAAGGCTGTTTTTCCCCTCCATGATGGCGTTTTCCGGCCACTTTTCATTCGGCCAGACGGAGGCACCACAAATGCTGCAGCTCAATTCATCCGGCCGATCCGCCGACCACTCGATGTTGCCGCTATCTATGCCCTTGTAGCAGTTGGGGCAACGCACAAATGTCGCCCCACGCTTCTCAGGCATCCAGGATAGCATCTCCTCCTCGCTCATCGCCATCACCGGCTCGACCGCCTTCTCATACGCAGCCGCCTGAGCCCCAACTATCCCGTGATCCAGGACGGGATGTTTTGCCCGAGTCTGTGCCGACCCCTCCCTCGTCACCATCCCCAATAAAACGAAAGCCATTGCTGCTCCAAGCGCCAAGACATTTGCATTAAACTGGTGGCCAAACATGCCTAACACCCTTTCAGGTGACACGGTACCGGTTGTGTGCTCTGTACGAGGAACCTTACCATTGATACTGTTCCCCATTAGCCTCGCCGTCTCCTGTGAGTTGCAAAGCCAGGCCGCCGAATACCTACCCGGAGCAACGGTAGATGTCGCCAGTCCCGTCCTGAACCGCACACCGACTCCCAACACGTCCTTACAGACTACTGCTCGAGGTACGCAGCGATACCGTTTGCCGCCTTTACACCTTCCGCGACTGCCTGAACGACCGTCGCACCACCGTTGACGATATCACCACCTGCGAAAACGCCCGGACGGCTCGTTTCCATCTCATCTGTGACCGCTATCAGACCCTGTTCTGTCAACTCCACGCCCCCGACCCATTCGCACAGGTCTGCGGCCGCCCTCTGCCCTAGCGCCTCGATTACCAGCCCCGCCTCTATCACCCGCTCCGTGCCCGCTACTGGCTCAGGCTGCCGGCGTCCGGAATTGTCAGCTTTACCCAGCCTCGTACTGACCACCTGCACCCCTCTCAGCAACCCCTCCTCATCAGTGGCGTAGTCAACCGGCTGCGTCAGAATGATGAAGTGGACGCCTGCGCTCAGCGCCTCGTCTCGCTCAGCGGGCCACGCGGGCATCTCGGCAAAAGACCGCCGATAGATAAGGTATACATCCTCGGCTCCGGCGCGCTTCGCAGTCACGGCCGCATCCATCGCGCTATTGCCGCCGCCAAGCACCGCCACACTCCTCGGCACATGCGTATCTGGCGAGGCTTTCATCTCCCGCAGGAAAGCCAGTACCTCAACCACTCCGGACGCAGGCCGTTTAGCTCCCGGCAGACCCGCCGTCTCACCCAGCCCGACACCGATGAACACGGCCGCAAAGTCCCCCGCAAGCAAGTCATCAACGGTTAGTCCGGCGCCCATCCTTACACCATAGCGCCATTCCAGACGCTCCGAAGCAACGGTATCCAGCATCCCCGCCAGCTCGGCCGGCACCACATCTTCCGCAAGTCGCTCCCCGGGGATCGTCTCGACGGCAACCCCGCCCGGCTCCTCGCGCGCATCGAACAGCGTCACCCGATAGCCCTGCTGCAACAGCGTCAATGCACATCCGAGACCGGCGCCACCCGCCCCGACGACCGCCACCGACTTGCCCTTCCCATCTTCCGGCACTGGTAACGTCGTCCACCCCTGCTTGCGCGCCATTTCCGCAACATAGCGCTGCAGCAGTCTAATCGGCACCGCTCCTTGCCCAATCCAGTTCTGCACGCAACTGCCTTCGCACTGCACCCCCGCCGGACAGACATACGCACATATCTCCGGCAGCGGATTGGCTGCTCGCAGCACCTCGTAGGCACGTCTCTCATCTTCCTCGGCGATGGCTCCCACGAATCCTGGAATATCCACCCGCGCCGGACAGCCCAACTGGCAGGTCGGGGCAACACACTCGCGGCACATCTGCGCCAGCTCCCGCATCACCACCGGATTCCGCATCTGTCCCTCATGGAAGATTGGCGCATAGACCTCATGATCTCTGACCACACAACCTGAACGGCCACCGTCGCGCATGATCTGGGTGCATGACGAGCAGCAGATACAGGTCTTCGTCGGCTCAAGCTCACCATTCTCCATCAAGTCAGCGGGGAAATCCGGGTAGGCCAGCCCCATCCGCCCGAAGCCGGTCATCGTCGCAAGCCCCTGCTCGACTAGCGCCGCTGCCACGTGCGGGCCGAACTGTCGCAACCACGTGAAGCCGGTCGCCACCGTCGCCATCTCCGGCACCGCCTCCGCCAACTGCCGCTGGATCTCCACCATTGTCACGATATTGGCCAGGGGGTGTTCCTCAGGTACGTAACCGCCGATCTCATGTGTGTCATAGGGCCGCTCTACATGCGGGTTGTAGTACGGGTTGCCATAGGCGACATTGACCAGACAGACACCGGCCTCATGGAGCTGTTTCAGAAGCCGGATCGGCTCCGTCAGATCCGGCTCCATTGAACCGTCTTCGGCCATCCCGAAGCCATAGGGATAAGGCAGGGCGTCATACACGTTGAGGCGGGTTGTCACGGCGATGTCCGGGACCTCTTCACGCACCCGCGCGACGACTTCTCGCAGCATCCGGCTGCGATTCTCAAAGCTGCC
>CAZCJS010000287.1:0-5498 GCA_964498775.1 uncultured Armatimonadia bacterium | reverse complement strand
CAGATACGGCTCTACCTCCCGGTGTCGACCTGCTCAAGGATGATGTGCCACAGGTCTCAAATGCGGCCGAACGAGGTCTGCAGAAGCTGGGTATCGGTAAGCGCAAAGGCCTTGGCTTCGACCGCGAAACCCTCGCTGACCAATAAGTCATTCCGGCCTCCGGGTACGCATGAAGAGAACCGCAGTCCCTTTCGGGCTGCGGTTCCTCTTTTCGGCAGCTTGGTTGCTCCTGTAGCAGGTGAAGGCTGGGTGACGAAGGACATCAGGACAACATGGCGAAGAGTCATGGCACTGGTGAAGAACCTCTGAAATCGGAGGGGCATGAACGAATGCGTGACTACGAAGCCGAATATGAGCTGCTGGCAGCGCGACTGGCTGAGAGCGGCATTGATGTGGCAGCAGTCAAGGCCGCACTGAAGGCGCAGGAGCTGGAGACGCCGTCGTGGGGATATGCCGATTCGGGGACGCGTTTCGGGACGTACCCGCAGGCGGGTGCGGCGATCACGGCCGAGGAGAAGCTCGCCGATGCCGGGCAGGTGCATAAGTTCACCGGTATTGCGCCGGGCGTGGCGGTGCACATGGCATGGGATTTCCCCGACGGCTTCGACCCGGCGTTGACGCAATATGCCGACAGCCTCGGCATCCGCATCGGGGCCATCAATCCGACCTGCTTTCAGGACCCCGAAGGGCTGATGGGGACCATCGCTAACCCGGATGTGCGCATCCGGCAGCAGGCGATAGACCACATGCTCGAGTCGGTCGCGGTGGGAAGACAGGTGGCGTCCCGACACCTGAGCCTGTGGTTCGCGGACGGTACCAGCTATCCGGGCCAGGATGACATAGTTGCCCGGCGGCAACGCGTCACGGAGAGCCTGCAAGTCGTCTATGAGGCGATGCCGGAGACGATGACGATGCTCATCGAGTACAAGCCGTTCGAGCCGGCGTTCTATCACACTGATATCGCCGACTGGGGTATGGCGTATCTGTTTGCGAAAAAATGCGGCGAGTGTGCGAAGGTACTCATTGACCTGGGCCACCACCTCCACGGGACCAATATCGAGCACATCGTGGCGACGCTGCTGGACGAGGGGATGCTGGGCGGGTTCCATTTTAACAACGCCAGGTACGCCGACGATGACCTGGTGGTCGGGTCGGTGAAACCGTACCAGGATTTTCTGATATTCGACCAGCTAGTAGTTGCTGAGAGCAAGCCCGGCGCGGCGCAGATTTCCTACATGATTGACCAGAGCTTCAATGTGAAGCCGAAGATAGCGGGGATGATCCAGAGCTGTCTGAATATCCAACGGAGCTACGCGAAGGCGCTGCTAGTGGATCGCAAGGCGCTGGCGGCGGCGCGATCGGAGTGCGACATCATCGCCGCTGAGGAGTGTCTCACTCGTGCCTTCAACACCGATGTCGAGCCGCTGCTGATGGTGGTACGCGAGGAGTTGGGCCTCAATCCAGATCCGCTGACGGCCTACCTGGCAAGCGGCTATCAGGAGCAGATCGCGGAGGAGCGGGGGATACGTGAGGCCGGCGGGGGCCTGGGATAGCTTCCAGACTGATAGGGATCGGGTGCTCCCGATTGCGTACCTAGAAAGAAGGGAATGATTATGCCGCGACCAAACTTGTTGTTCATCTTCACCGACCAGCAGAGGCAGGATACGCTGCGGTGCTATGGCAATGAACTGATGAAGACGCCCAACCTGGACGGCCTTGCATCCGAGAGTGTGGTCTTTAACAACGCCTACGTAACGCAGCCGGTATGCACTCCATCGCGGTCGAGCATCATGACTGGTCTGTATCCGCACACGAACGAGTGCACCGCGAACAACGTGCCGCTGACACGCGAACATCAGACAATCGCCGAGATGCTGCCTGAAAACGAGTATCAGTGCGGATACTTCGGCAAATGGCACCTGGGCGACGAAATGGTCGGGCAGCACGGGTTTGAAGCCGACTGGGTAGCCACCGAGGACGGTTACCACGAGCATGCGACCCGGGAGCTATTCAAGACGCGCCACGTGAGCTACTACTACTTCCTGAAACAGCATGGGCTGGAACCGGATACGGTGTCGGCTGACGGGTTTCCGTCCTTCTCTCGAAGCTTCTGCTGTCATCTGCCGAAGGAGCTGACGAAGCCGGCATTCACGGTGCGGGAAGCAAATGCATTTATCGAGCGCAACAAGCAGCGCCCGTTCGTGGCCTACGTGAATTTCCTGGAGCCGCATACGCCTTTCCACGGGCCGTTCGACTTGATGTACGACCCGGCCGGGCTCGAATTCAGCCCCAATTTCCTGGTGCGTGACGGTGCGGACAAGCCGCTCCGCAATCGGCTCCTGCAGCAGCACTACGGCAATGATCCGGAACAATACTACCGCGACAATAAGGCCCGCTACTACGGTCTGGTAAGCCTGGTTGACTACTACGTGGGAGAGCTGCTCGCGACGCTGCAGGCCTGTGGCCTGGATGACAACACCATCGTTGTATTCACCAGTGATCATGGCGATATGATGGGCGATCATGCGCTGATGCACAAGACGGTGCAATATGAGGAGGCGGCGAAAGTGCCGCTGCTGCTGCGCGTGCCGGCTTGGGGTAGTACGCAGCGCTTCATTGAGGAGCCCGTCAGTCAGGTGGATCTGGTGCCGACGCTGTTGGAGCTGATGGACTGCGAGCGGCCGAAATGCCTGGAGGGCTACAGCCTGGTGCCGTATCTGACCGACACCGGCCCCCTTGTGAATCAGAATGTCTTTATTGAGTGGCAAGGTGCGGATGGTTTTACGCAGATCGAGGATGCGGAGTGGTCGCAAGATGAGCAAGAGAGGGCGGGTCTGGCGGAAGCGCGAACGGTCATCACACCGGAGGGCTGGAAGCTGAATCTGCGGCGAGATGACTTGTGTGAGCTATACAACCTGCGCGACGATCCGTACGAACTGGAAAACCTGTACGGACATCAAGAACTGACCGGTATCGTCAGCGACCTGACGGCAGAGATCCGGAAGTGGCAACAGAGAACCCAGGACGCGAGCGAGATATGAGTTCGACGAGGTGCTGACGTCCGTCGCCTAGAAATGGTCGCAGCCGTAATAGACCGATTCCTGCTTGGGGAAGAGAATGCGCAGCAGCTTGCGGTATTGAGCCGGAATGCCGATGCCTCGGAGGGTGAGTATCTCGACAAGCTCGTCTATCGTCGCAGCCCCACATGCCAGCAGGAAGAACTCCCTGCCGCTGATGTCCAGAGGCAGTTCCGGCTGATCGTCACAAATCATCGCCTCCGGTCCGTGAATCCGTAGAGTGGCCTTCTGTCCCACCTGGTCAAAACTGACTGTCAGCGGCTGGCTGACGGCAAGGCCTGCCTGCTGGAGCCGGGTGTTCAGGACGGGGATGAGCTTCTCGAACAGCGAGCGCAGGTTGATGACGCGCAGCATCATACTTTCGTGGACGCTGTGGGTGATACGCTCATCGAGCATCTCGCCGAACACCGCCAGTAGCGGGTGGCTGAACGGTATCCAACATTCCAGTGCCTCGACCTCGGCCTCCATGGCGGCGGTGAGGGTCGCGTCCGCCAGTGCCACGAAGGCCTGGACGTGACCGTCTCGGCAACAGGCTTCGGAGATAGCTTTGGGGGAGCCACTGACATAGGCGCAGACCTCCCCGTCTTTCAACGCAACCAGCCAGGGCCGGCAGCCGAGGAACTGGGCGTGCTTGTCCTGCCAGTATTCCGGGTGGCGCACCATTGCCAGGGCCTTGTATGCGTTGTACTCGTCGTAACAGCGCGTGACCTGCGGCAGATCGGTGGCTTGCTCATACTGTCGCACTGTGTAGGGGCTCCGTGGAGCAGGGGCGCGGAGGGTCTTCGGCACCGGGACGCAACATGAGTGGAGTGGAAAGCAATCCCAACCGACGCGCCGGTAGAAGCCGATGAGGCCGCTGAAGAGCATGCTGATGTCGTAGCCCTGCTGCTGCATGTAGGTAATCTGGGCCTGCAGCAGACGGGTCGAGTAGCCTCGGCTCCGGTATTCCGGGAGAGTTGATACGCCGCCGATGCCGCCCATCTCGACGCGGATACCACCAATGCGTACCGGCCGGTTGGCGACTCGCACCGCCGAGACGATTTCGTCATCTTCGACGATGACCTTGATCTGCGCCAATTCGAGCGTCGTGTCATCATACAACGCTCGCTCAGCGCGCTCGCGCAGGGCATCGTTTTGGTAAGCAATTACCCAATGGTCAATTAACTTGTCGCGTTCGTCTGCTCTGAGATCACGTAGCTCCACTGAGAATACCTCCGGTGCGGGGCCGGCTGCGACCGCCATAATCCATAGCTGCCAAGGATTTCGCTGCCCGTTGGAGAAATCCTTCAGCAAAGAGTCTCCATGCGAAAGGGCGATACCACAGTGGCGGACTACCGGTTTGTTGATTTCACGCAGGTGGCGGACGTAGTGGGGCAGGTGACGACGCTGAACCTGGCGGCGTTTGCCGAATATGAAGGCGCGCCGGATCTCGACGAGAGCTTCACGGAGTGGTATTTGCGGCGGCCGGGTTCAACGCCTCAGCTCTGCGTCGGGGTCCTGCATGACGATGAGCTGGTCTCAATGGTATTGGTGGCGATTCAGCGGGTGCAGGTCGGCGGTCGGCTGCTTGACTGCGGCATAATCGACTCGGTGGCTACGGCTCCGGCGCACCGGCGGCAAGGACTGGCACGCACGCTGATGGATATTGCCCATGAGAAGATGCAAGCGGCCGGCGCTGATGCGGGACTGCTGTACACGAATCCCGAAGATCATCCGTATGGATTCTACGAACGGCTCGGCTACCAAACGCGGGCGGTCTGTCAGATGATGGAGGCTGCTCGACCGGCGCAGGGCGGCTCCCTGGATGTCCGAGTCGCGCTCCCCGCAGAACACGCGACGCTTGCCGGCATGATCAACGACTTTTACGGTGCGCATGAGGGCTTCGCGCCGCTGGATGAGAAGCTCTGGGAGTGGCACAAGGTGGACCGGCCTAACGATATGCGGGCGGAGCTTGTAGTGGCTGAAGTGGGCGGCGAAGTGGCAGCCACATGCACGTGGGCGGAGACCTCACTGTTTCTTCATGGAGAGGATCTGGCTGTGGCGTCGCTGGCGGATTTTGCGTACCGGGCTGAACTGTGCGACGGAGAGGACGCGCTGAGGAGTCTACTAGCCTCCGCGTCGCAGGGAACCGTCGTTTGTTTAATTGATAAAGAGGATTCACTATCCGCACTGTACCTGGATGCGGGATTCAAGCAGGCGGTCAGCGAGGTAAGCATGATTCTGCCTTTTTCCGACAGTGCGCATGAGGCGATGGCAGCTCAACCGGGGCCGTGGTACGTGATGGTCGAGTCGGTCATCGGGATGTGAGCGGTTGAGATGCTTGAGGCGATTGCCAGTATTCTGAGCATGACTTTCAAGATCACCCTGATCGTATTCGCGATGATGGTGGTCATCGAGTACCTGCAACTGCGCTACCAGGAC
>CAZCJS010000286.1:0-5528 GCA_964498775.1 uncultured Armatimonadia bacterium | reverse complement strand
CGAAAACAACCCCTTCATGAGGGAGCATTGGCGCGCAGCACGAAGCTGGGAAGCTGCGCCTAGAGGTGGGAGCAGTGGCGCACGGCGGGAGATTACATTTGAAAGATGTTGCGCGAACGGATACAATGTATATGCGAAGGGTTTCAAGTTCACTTACTACGCACCGGTAACAGGAGGCGGCATCATGTACAAACGGATACTGCTGACACTCGACACATCGGGCTTTGCGGAGGTGGCAATACCTCATGCCGTACAGATGACGAATGCTTTTGATGCGGAGTTGTGTCTGTTGAGTGTAGTGCCGGTGATCGGCGTCGGCGAGGCACAGACGATGGGTTTGGCGGCCACGGTAGAGTGGGAAGCGGAAGTCGCACACACCGAGGAGTATCTGGCCGGGGTGCAGAAAGCGCTGAAAGCCGACGGGATCAATGCGGAGATCGAGCTGCGACGCGGCAATGTGGCCGAGGAGATCATGCTCTTCGCGGTGAAGTACGAGGCTGACCTGATTATCATGTCCACTCATGGGCGCTCCGGTCTGGGCCGATGGGTCTATGGGAGTGTGACGGACCGAGTGCTGCGCTACGCGGATGTGCCGGTACTGCTGATCCGCGCCACTGAGGAGCATAGTGACGAGGACTGACATCCGCCTGCGTGATGATGAAATCGCCTTGGTTCTGCCGCAGTTCGGGGTAGGGCCTGTCCTTTTCACGCGCCCGAGCGGCGGTACGGCCAACGCCAGTATCGTCATTGTCGCCCGTAGCTGCCAGTACGTCCTGAAACGACGTAATCCCCGTTATTGCAGTCCCCAACAGCTTGCCTACGATCACTATGTCCTCCATGCCGTGCGGCGTGCGGGGCTACCCGTGTCGCAGCCGGTGAAGACAGCGAGTGGCAGCCGCTGGCTCCAGCACGAGGGACATATTTATGAGCTGTACCGCTTCATCGAGGGCAGTGTCGAGGCGAATCCGAGCATAGAGCAGGTCGCCGCAAGCGGGACTATGCTGGCGAGGTTCCACCAGATAACGGATGGGCTCCAGCCGCCGGGAAGTAAGTCGTTGGGGCGTTTGTGGGATCCGAAGAAGGCTGTGGTGATGCTGGCCGGCCTTTTGGAGCGTACGCGAGCCGGTGACATCGGCAGCCTGCAAGATGTGGGCGTCGCCGAAACCGCCGCCGAAGCCGCCGGCGTGCTCGAATACTTGCTGGCGCAGACAGCAGGCGTCGAGGAGCGCCTCCCTGATGAGGCGTACTGGGAGTTGCCACAGACAATTATCCATGGTGACTGGCATCCGGCGAATCTGAAGTTCGATGGGGTAGAGGTGGTGGGGATTTTCGACTTCGACTGGGTTGATCGGCAGCCACGGATGGTTGATATCGCCGACGGCATGTTATATGTGTGCGGGGTACGACCGGCAGTGGAGGGCGTCGGGGATATCTGGTCGCTGACGGTGACGCCGCGCCTGGAGCTTGCTCGGATGAAAGCGTTCATGGCAGCGTACGCCGAGGTGCAGCCGTTGACGGAGACAGAAGCGGCGGCGCTGGCGGATTTGATGACTGTGCGCTGGGTCTATTCGCGGGTGGATGCGGCGGAACGGAAGGTTGCCGAGGCGGACCAGCTGCGGTTTGTGTTGCGGGAAGTGGGCACGCCGCTACAATGGCTGGCGGAGCATCGAGGAGTGCTGGCAGAGGCCGGCTGGTGGTCATAGGAGGCTTGGGCGAAGGCGGAGGAGCAGATCGCGGCGGGTCAATCATAGAGCCTGTCCGGGGTGGGAGCTAGGCGGGGTCCTGCGCGTACTCCTTGACAACGTACTGGATGCCCTCTTTGAGTTCGTGGGTGGTGATGCGCCCGCCGAGGAACTCCGTCTGGAGGAGTTTGTTTAGCTCGCTGAATATTTCGTGTCGGCCCTTGCCCATTTCCATCCAGGCATCGAGTTGCCTGAGGAGTTGGCGCGAGCGCTTCCTGGGGATCTCGGTGACAACTTCCTCAATGGCGGCGATGACCTCATCGGGGTCTCGAGATGTGATGTGATCTTCGAGATCGCGGTCGAGGTAGCTATACTCGCCGGTGACGCCGTCGAAGGTGATGTTTATCTGTGTCGTCGAGCCGCCGGGGGTTTCATATATAACGGCGATGTTGACTGTGTTCTTGCCGCCCTTGTCGTACTCGGAGTACTCGTGTCGCAGGTTGCCGTATCCGATGCGTCGTTCCTCCGGGCGCTGACACCCGGAGACAAGATCGTCGAGACGCATTTTGAATGTCTCCAGCGAGTTGTTGCTCCCGACTGCCAAATCCATCTACCTCCAACTGGCGATGCGTATGCTCCAGCCTCGCTTCAGGTGTGTGCGCGATTCGTCGGGTATCCGGGAGGCCGGGCGTACACAGGCCCCGTCACCAATATTGAGTAACCATCCCATTATAGCCGAATAGCTGAATTCGGACAACTCAGTTGTTAGAGAACACCGGTCCCGTGGCATCGTCGCCCGAGGCACTGTCGCCGAAGACATTGCCGGCGTCAGTGTCGGTGAGCTGCTCGCGGGCAGCCAGCAGCAGGCGGTATTCTTTTATCTCTCGCCGCATGGTTTCTATTTCATGGGCGAGGCGCGCTCTGGTATCATCCATCTCGAGAAGTTGCTGCTTCTCCGCCAAGTCGACGCGCAGGTGGGCGGCTATCATGTAGGAAAGCTTGTCCGCTCGTTGCGGTATTTCGAGCTGAGTTCCTTCAAGGCCCAGCAGCTGCAAGATGAGATCAACTTGTTCGGCAAAGGCGGCGCGCATATCTTCAATGAATTCGCATGACACGCGGGTGCGACGGCGGTCTTCAAGTAGTTGCACTTCGGCCTGCGGATAAGGGTCTTCGCCGATCATTCTGACAATGCGGAACCTGCGGCGGCCCACGGCAAACATCATGATATGGTCGCCGACATCGCGCACCTGAGCAATGGCGGCGGTGGTGCCGACATTGTGGGTTACCACCGGTTGGTCACCGACCTCCGCTCCCTCGCGTATCAGGACGATGCCGAACTCCCTGTCCTCCTCGGCGCAGTACTGAGCCATCTGCAGGTAGTGAGGCTCAGAGAGTGCCAACGGGATTGGCATTCCAGGGAATACAACAGTATTGAGTGGCATCAAGGGCAATTTCATAAGTGACATTGGTCATCCACTAACCCGGTTGCGACGCATTGTTTGCGGCAGTGTTGTTTATGATATAATAGCCAGTGGGCGCAGCTACCAAAATCAAGCTCTACTCAATAGTACGGTTGGCACAATGTGATGAAATCAGAACAGATTCTAAAAGAAGCCCACCTGCGCATATTCTCCCTGGCGCTGAATGACGCCGCGGCGAAGCTGAGTGAGGCGAACATGGCCTACGGCCTGGCCAAGATCAACTACGTGCTGGGCGAACTGGGCTACGAAGCAGATGCGGTGTTCATCGGCAGCCCGGACATGACGATTACACGGAACTCAGCGCGGTGGAGTGCCGGGTTCGGCTACGGCGGAAAACTGCAGTGGGGCCCGGGCGACCGGCCCGTAGTGATTCTCGATGCCAAGCCGAATGTCTGCGGAATGATAATCGGCGCGCTGCCGAGCCTGCCGTCGGTGGACGAGGTAATCCGCGACCTGCACCGGTTGCAGCACTCCGGGATGACTGTGGGCGACATCGAGATTGAGTGGGACCTGCACAAGGGCAATCACTTCATTGACCTGTGCGCTCTGGAGCCGGCGGTGCCGACAGTCGAGCTCCCGCCGTACGCTTTTGTGCTGCACTCGTCGGCGCCGGAGTTGAAGGGCGACAGCTCGCTGGGTATGGGGCTGTACTGGGACGAGTCGGCTACGCTGGCAGCACGCTTCCGAGCATTCGACACGCCCTGGGGCGAGCTTCATGTTCTGCTGGACGATGACGCCAGCGAGTTCATCGAGTTCTCGCTGACGGCGGAGCAGTTTGCCAAGGAGCGTCGTCTGGCGACGGCCCGACAGATTTTCGGCGAATTCGAATTGATTGCGAACGCTACGCACCAGGGCATGAGCGATGTAAACACGATCTATCTGGGCTGCCATAACTCGCTTGACCCGACGGCGGAATACCTGCCGATCATGGTGCGTGGCGACCTGCCGGGCTACCTTTTCGAAGGCCTCGCCAACCTGTCAGATGGCGTGATAAGGCAGATGGGTTTCTATGATCGTGCCCTCGAACTGAACGCACTGGAGGCGCTACGCAACGCCAATATCATCCCGCACGGAGCGGGCTACGCACTGCCACATTTCCGCGATGTTGTGCGGGTGATTGACCTGGGCGATCATCGCAGCTTCGAGATGTCGGTAGCGCCCGCGACCACCAACGAAGCCGGGCTTCACGTGGCGAATGGCACCGAGATTCTGACCGATACCCACGACCTGCCGCAGAAATACCGCGGTCGGCAGGGCGTGTTCAAGACCATTGAGTGCGGTCTCGGCAGGCTGGTTGCGAAGGTGACGCCGCTGCATGTGATCAAGGTCTGAAGCGGACTAGTGGCGAGTGACGCCGGCAGTTGCGAGGCGTCCTGGTCAGTCCAGCGTCCCCTCGTCAACCTCGACCAGGTAGAAAGTCTCCCCCGGGTCGGTCACGTGGCTTTCATGTTCCAGTTCCCGCAGCTTGGAGGATTCCATGAATGTCTTGGCATTCTCGAGGCTATCCCACTCGACGAGTAGAACCAGGTTGTTGGGGTCATCGGGGGTATGGAATATCCGGTAGTCCCCCTGCCCACTCTCTCGGCGCCCGGCTTTGTAGTCGTCGAAGTCGGCCTTCCATGCGACGTAGTCCTTGACTTTGAACCCCGTACCGAGTACGTACACCATACTACTCGACCTCCTCTATAGATGTTGAATGGTGTCCCACCTACTGCCTTGGTCGTCTGAGCGGAGCTTGGCGTCAGAGCATCAGGCAACCGGGCGGTCAGTCGAGCGTTCCGCTGTCCACCTCGAGAAGGTAGAACATCTCGCCCATGTCGGTAAGGCCACTCTCGCGGTTCATTTCCTGGAGCTCATCGGATTCGAGGAACGCTCTGGCCTGCTCGATGCTCTCCCACTCCATGAGCATGGTGAATGTGTTGGGGTTACCATCGGGGTCGCGGAATACCTGCCAAACTCCCTGCCCGACCTCCTTGCGGTGAGCCTTACTCTCGGTGCCATTGAAGCCCGCTTCCCAGGTGTCATAGTCCTGGGCCTTCATCCCAACGTGAAGCACGTAGATCATTTCGCTCGACCTCCTCTAGCGATGCTGGATGTTGGTGCACATGCTGCCTTGCCTGTCTGAGTGGACGTGTACGAGATGCCTGACGTGGGTCAGTCGAGCGTACCGCTGTCCACCTCGACGAGATAGAGCATCTCGCCCATCTCGATGATGCCACTGTGCTGAGCGATTTCCTGCATCTCGTCGGACTCGATGACTGCCTTGGCCTGCTCGAGGCTCTCCCACTCCACGAGAATCACGAAGTTGTCAGGATCGTCGTGTACGCGGAATACCTGATAGGAGCTCTGTCCCGTCTCTCTACGC
>CAZCJS010000285.1:0-5542 GCA_964498775.1 uncultured Armatimonadia bacterium | reverse complement strand
CGCGTATCAGTCCGCGCAACAGCCCGGGGCCGACCTCCGAGTGGCGCGGAACGCTGAGCGTGTATTCCCGCCCCTCCTTTTGCAGCATGATGTGGCTGCCCCGCGTGCGCACTTGTACCCATCCGGCGCGCTCCAGCGCCCGGACTACCTGGTCGCCGGAGAGGCCTCTGGGCAACCTCATGGGAATGCCACCTCACGGAGGTGCTGCCCGGGGCGCAGTTCTGTTCGAGCCCGGTTCCCCTCGGCCTCAAGCCAACCCTTGATTGCCTCCCCGATGTTGGTCACGGCCTCCTCCTCGGTGTTGCCCTGGGACCAGCATCCCTTCAGCGCCGGACAGGAGGACACGAAGAAGCCGGCCTCGTCTTGTTCGATGACCACTGTCAGTTTGTCCATTTGCACCTGCTCCTCGATGATCGAGCGGCTTTTCCTTCACGTTGAGTATACCAGATTCCAAGCCTCGAGTCTCGGTCTTGCTGTAGCATCTGCGGCACAGCCTTTAGGCTTATGCAGGACCTCGCCTGCTGCTCTTCGACCCACGCTGCCATGTCGCTGATAGCCCAGGGCCTAACTGAAGCTTTCTTCGACGATAGCGACTTCCTCGTTGGTCAGGCCGTAGAGGCGGTACACGATCTGGTCAATCAGCCAGTCCGTCTTCTGCAGGGCCTCCTCGATTGGCCGCAGCTTCGCTGTGCTGGTTTCGTACTCATCCCGGAGTTGCGCGGCAAACAGGCCCTCGACCGGAACTCTCATGTGCCGCTTGTTCTTCTTCAGCGTAGCCTCGAGGCGCTCAAAGTCATGCTCGTAGTATGCCTTGACGTACGTCTTGCCGGACAGATCCTCGATATCGCAGCCCACTTCCTGCTCAATGCCGTCCAGGAAGCGCTGAATCTCCTCGTACTTCTCTTTGTTGAGGTCCATCATCCGCTGCGCAAGCATGGCCAGCAGGTCGTGGACGAAGTCCTCGCGACCAGGGAAGTCCGCCGGGTCCTCGGGGATGTCGGGCGGCATGGGCTCGTGCGGGTGCAGCGAGTCCAGCGCCGCGAGGTACTCCTGCCGCAGTTCCGGCTTCCCAGCGGGGCCGTGATGGATGGCGTGGGCCCGCAAGGCGGCGGTAGCAAGCGCGCACAGACCGTCAGGGCCAGCACCCTCCACTGAGTTGCCTGGATGCGTCGACGGATGAGCGAGGTCAAGCTGTCGGATGGGGAAGTCATTCAGCTCACCGATGGAAATTGTAGGGAACAGCTCCTGAGTGGAATCCTCGGAATAGTGGTGATGGAAAAATGTCCCGATTCGGGCATTCAGCAGCGATAGAGGGTAGAAGCAGCAATACGCCGAGGTGGGGCGCAGAGCAGCGACCAAGAGGGCTTTGTACGGGACAAACTCACTGTCTCCGAAACAGGCTTGGAGCCTGAATGTCCGACCTCCTGTTACACGTAGGACCAGTATCCTTGGCCCCGCCAGGAACTCTGCTTCCGGGCATAGGTAGAGCCAGTCCCCTGTCGCCAGATGCTGGGCCGGTTCAGTGTCGAGGTAGTAGCGATGGACATTGCTGCCGCTTAGTTCAGGCATGTATGAGGCATCGACGGCATACGGCGAGTGGTATATGCGCGCCTGAATTTCATCGGCGGTATGCAGGCTATTGTGGTAGGCTTGAGCTCCGAGAGATACACGAAGATGATCTCTCCATGACTGAGAAACTTGGCGCAGTTTTCCCATGATGCTGTGCTCTCGGGCATCATGCTGCAGCAGCAGCCTGAGCCCGTCTGTCTTCGACCATTGCAGGTGGGTCAGCTCAGTCGTGCTGGCGCATTTGGGACCAGCCAGATCATGCTGCCAGATTGTGATCGTGGTGGATGATGTGTCACCCATCACGACATCATTCGGTAGTGTTTGGAAGGCGAAGATGATGGTGTTCATATTCACATCATGGAACGCACCAGGCGGGACCTGCACCAACTGCTGAAGACAGCACCCACTATGGAGAAGGCGCCTTAGCCCTGCCGCTGCCGGTATTGAGAGCCAGGTATTGGGCACGATCATGCCAACGTACCCACCCTCACTGACGAGTATTGTCGTTCGGGACATGAACCATCTGTAGCTTTCGGGTGGCCCGCTGGTGGTATCGTCAGTTAGCCGAGCGTAACCCTTCTCCGCATCGGTGAGTTCCACGCCCCACGGCGGATTGCCTATCACCGCGTCGAAGCCCGCCTCGTCTTCCGCTTTGGGTGCGATGACGGCGGTAGTTCCGGGCTTGATGCCATACCACACCTCGGGGAATTGCAGGGGCCAGTGGAAGAAGCGGTGCTGCCCGGCCGACTCCTGCGCCTGCTCCCACGCCGCCTCCCCCTCCTTCGTCATACGCTGCTCCGCCTTGCCCACCCAGACCGCCCGCTTCTTCTCACTCTTTGGCTCGACGAAGTACCCGGCGGTGAGCACGTTGCACGCTGCCCGGTGCTTGTCCAGTATCTTTTCCGCCTCGCGGAACACCCGGCGTGACTGGAGGACCTGGCTGGCGGTCGCATCAGCGAGGCGGCTGACCATCAGGTAGTTCTGGACAGCCAGACTGAACTCATGCCATCTGGAGGTGCCATCCAGGGTCGCCTGCGCGCTGTCCTGCGCCACTGCCTCAGCGGTGCCGACTTCTCCTATCAATGAGTTGCCGCATTTGAGATGGTGGTCCAGGAACGACAATGGCGCGCCCAGAGTGAAGCAGTGCAGCCAGAGGCTGACCTTGGCCAACTCAACGGCCATCGGGTTGAGGTCAACACCGTGTATGCAGCGCTTCAATACATGGCGTTTGAGCAGGTTGACGTTGGTGAGCTTGCGTTCGTCAATGCTGATGCCGCGACGCTCGACTTCCTTGATGATTTCCCGTCGCGTCTGCTGCAGGAGCCTGTCAACGGGATTGCCGGGGAAGCCGTTGAGGAAGTGAATCATCCGGTCAGCAATGAAGTCCACAGCGGTGACGAGGAAGTGGCCTGAGCCCATCGCCGGGTCAAGGACGCGCATGTCGAAGATGCGCTCGATGAGGTCTTCTTCGTCAGGCAGCACGCCATCAGGACGTTCCATGCCGCCCTCAACCCGCGACCTGTCAAGCTTAAGAAAATCCCCACAGGCGCGGTCCAGGTCCTCACGCAGGGCTTCCAGTTTCTCTTCCAGGACCGGGCCGACGGTGTGCTCGACGATATATTCGACGATATATTCGGGTGTATAGTAACTGCCGGTGGCCTTGCGCTCGTGCTTGTCGTTCTCCAGGTATGCAGAGCCCTTGCGGAGGATCTGCTCTTCGGCATCAGCGCCCCGGCCGAAACGCTTGATCTTCACGCCCTTGGTGTCCACGGCTTCTGCGTAGGGCAGGATGACCTCGGTGCTCTTGCGACTGCAGATTGCCATCTTCGTGGACGCAATGCGGAGCTTGAACTCCAGCAGGCCTTCATAGATGGAGCCAAGCTGGCGGACGCCCAGTGACTTGTAGTCAATCATCGCCAGACCATGGGTTTTTTCGTCAATGTCGCGTGCGAGACGGTCAATGGCACGGGCCAGAGCGCGGTCGGGGATGCTGTGACTGAGCAGAAACTCGGCCAGCGCTTGCTCGCGTTCGTCGAGTGCCTCTGCGGGGTCCATGAGGAACAAGCCGCCATCGTAGGGCGGCACGTTGACGGTAGGTCGTCCCTCCGCCACGATTTCGAAGAGTTCACTGAGGCGCTGATAGAGCGTCGCCTCGTCGGCGCCACCCTCCGTAGCGATAACCGGATCGGCACGATAGTCGGCAGCTATCTTCGCATCGCGCTGGTCCTCGACACTACCTGCTATTGCCTCGATTTCGCCCTTGAGCTGGTGAGCGACTTCTCATAGTAGCCGCCTACCTCGCGCACTGGCAGCAGGTCGCGGCTCTCGGCATATAGCAGGAACAGCAGCCGGTACAGCAGAACGAGCGTTGATTCGTAGATGAGGTCCAGGCGGTCCTGTGCGAGATCGGCGTTCTCCCCCTCGCGAGCGCGGACGTCGGCAACAAAGCCCTCGGCGAGAATTGGGAAGACATCGTTGAAGACGCGGCCCTTCAATCGGTCCCCGACCTGGCGCGCATAGATACGGCTTTCCTGGAGAATCTGCTCGAGCAGGTTGATCTGCCGAGCTTCACCCTCGACGATTGTATCTCGCTTGCGGAAGGCCTCAGCGCGGAAGAGCAGCCAGAAATAGCGAAACGCATCAGGCTCGGTATCCGCAGCCGCCTCCTCAGCGTCAACCTGGAAGAAGTTGGTCGCGCGTGACTCGGTCTTGCTCGTGTACAGACGCCACTGCTTCCCGTTGGTGACGATTGCCCAGTCGGTATCCTCCTCGTCCAGCAGCGACAGCACAACTGCGCCGGGGTTCTCGGCTTCAGTGTGCTTGTCATCGGGGTCCGGGCCGTCGAGGAACCGATCCCACTGGTACGCTAGACATACGGCGAGTCTCTCGCCCGTGTCGGGATCCAGAAGCTCATAGTCCGGGTTATTGACGTCATCATCGGAGGCAGCCTTGCACTCCTTGATGCCGAAGCCGAGCTTGCGGAAGACGGGCTTGAGGAGGTGCTCCCGCAGAGTTTCTTCGCTGTGGTCGCCGAGCTTGCTGCGCGCCTCGCGCAGGGCCGCACCGACCTCCCTTCGTGCTCCCTTGAAGCCGTCCGCGTCCCAGACCTCACTATCTAAAGGAAGTCGCTCCTTAAGATAGTAGTCACTGAAAAGCCCCCGATTGTCGAAGAACTCCTCGGACCATTCGGCGATGCTGAACGCGGAGCGCAGCTTGTCCCATTGGGCCAGCCCGTCTATCTCCGTCCACGAGAAGCGCCGCATAGCTCGCAGAATGACGCGCCTGCGGTGGGGCTTACGCCTGTCGGTCACAGTCAAGCGGCGCGGCAGAACTTGTAAGGACAAGCTGCGGCGACTGTCTTTCGCTTGCTGTTCGAACAATACGAAATCGAGGCGCTCGTAATCAGAAGTGAGGACCGCCAGTACCCAGCCTCGGTTCTTGAAGTGCGTGGCGAGGTCCTGAATCCGGGCCACAGTGACCGAGGAGAGCTCAATGAGATAAACGTCGAGCAACGCCAGTTCGTCCTGGGCAATCAGCTCGATATGGCGTACCGCGTCGGCCAGGCTCTGCTTCATTCCCTCCGCATCAGGATATGTTTGGCGCCGCTTCTCGACCTGGTAGCCAAGCGCCGCAAAGAACGCTGCGACGGCCTCGCGATCGGTCAGGTCGGCAATGTTAGATGGCTGCAGGTCAATGTCGTGGGCGATCATCAACGGCCTCCCAATGTTCTCCTTGTCGCAGCTACCGGGGTCCTTTGTGTCAACATGCTCTCGAACCTTTGTGGTAGTCCCTATGTTCTTACAGCGGTTCTGATTCTCGGACTGATTGCAGTCGAAGCCAGTACAGTGTGCTGCAAATGGTTTCGCCCCTTTGTGATACTGTTCCTGCCTTGCTATCGGGGTTCACCCCCACGTGCGTGGGGAATACGGATGTCATCAAGCTGAAGCTCAGGTTGTCCGCTGGTTCACCCCCA
>CAZCJS010000284.1:0-5554 GCA_964498775.1 uncultured Armatimonadia bacterium | reverse complement strand
CTGACAACCAGCAAGCGCGGATAGGAGATGTGCCGGAGGGATCCACATACGACATCCGGAGAGTGAGACCAAAGGGCTGTGGCAGGATACCGCCACAGCTTCCGTATTCCTGGGAACAGTGCTGAGACGGGCGGCGCTCTGCGCATTCCTTGTCGCAGCGTTCAGTCAACTGGGCGGCGCGCAAGACCAGCCGGTACGCCTCAGCCTCGTCGCATGGGAACACGAAAGCGGCCCGGACCTGCGAAAATGCAGCCGGATGCTCGAGGACTTCGCACGCAGTCACCCCCACATCAAGATAGACATGTCGCATGATAAGTGGACTAATGCGCACGCACGGATGACGCGGTGGTTTGGCTCGCAACGTGTTCATGCTCCGGACCTCACGGTGATGCCCGATGCATGGGTGGATGAATTCGCCGAGCATCTCTCCAGATTCAGCCCCAGCTTCACCAGGTATCTCGATGCCTTCGTTCCCGTCGTCGTCGCGCCGATCCGGAGAAGTGGCGGCATCTGTGGAGTACCCTGGCGGATGGACTCCTACGCTCTCTACTACCGGCGTGACCTCCTGCCCGTGGGAAATAAGCCCCCGACCAACTGGGAAGAACTCCTCGCGACAGCGTCGGAAATGACTGACGCGGACAGCAACACCTTCGGTCTCGGCTTCCCCGGCGCGATTGGGGGAGGGGGCGCGCGTACCCTGCTGATCCTGCTAGCCGGTGCCGGCGGATCAGTGTATGACACCAACGGCGAGGTCGAGTTTGAGTCACCCGAGATGCTCGCAGCCCTCGATTATCTTGTAAGCCTGGTTCAAGCGGGTGCCCTGCAGCCGGAGGTCCTCTCGTGGGACGCCGGGGAACTCGAGGAGGCTTTTGCCGACGGCAAAGTCGCGATGGTGATGGCAGGCTCAACGCTGGCGGAGCGTCTCACCCGAGAACGGCCCGACCTGGACTTTGCTGTGACACCGATCCCCGGCGAGAAGAAGCCCGTGGCCTCCATATCCGCCAGCTACGTCGTCGCATTACAGACCACACAGCACCGTGAGGCGTGCATGGAGTTTCTGAAGTTCATGACAAGCGCAACCGCACAGCACTGGATGCTGCAGACGGGGTCTGTGCCATCACACCGCGGAGTCATTGCCCAGGCGCAAGCCGACCCGTTGATGCGTGTATTCAGCGCCAGTCTCGACGAGGCACTTACTCATCCGACCCGCGACCGGCAGATGATGGAGGCGATGCTGGAGGACCTGCTCTTTCTGGTCCTCGGCGGGCGCTACAGCCCTGGCCAGGCTGTCGAACTCGTCCAGACACACTACACGCACACCAACCGGCCGCGTCCCCCGCAGTAGCTCCCCCGCAGCATCCCCGACGCCTTCGGTTACCTAACTATCGGCTTGCCGCCGGACGGCATTCGTCACCCGCGCCGGCAAGCCCCAAATCTCGATGAAACCCTCCGCATTGGACGGATCGAAGCTGTCTGCCTCGCCATAACTGGCAAGCCCGAAGTCGTACAGCGAGTGCGGCGACGTCCGTGCCACGGCCTCCGCGCTCCCCTTGTATAGCTTCATCGTCACCTCGCCCGACACCATCTTCTGGGTCTCGGCCATGAAGGCATCTATCGCCTCACGCAGCGGCGTGAACCACAGCCCATAGTAAACTAACTCTGCCCAGCGCAGCTCGAGATGCGGCTTGAAGTGCATCGTTTCGCGATCCAGCACGAGGCTCTCCAAATCCCGGTGAGCGGCGAGCAGCACCGTCGCTGCAGGCGTCTCGTACAGCTCGCGGCTCTTGATGCCGACAAGCCGGTTCTCCATCATATTGACGCGACCGACGCCGTTAGCACCGGCGATTGCATTCAGCGCGCTGATAAGCTCCGGACCCGACATCGCCTCACCATCCAGAGCTACAGGGGCTCCCTGCTCGAAGCTTATCTTCACGTAAGTCGGCTTGTCCGGCGCTGCGAGCGGACTGACGGTCCATTCCCAGGCGTCCTCCGGCGCTTCGAGATCCGGTTGCTCGATGTCTCCGCACTCGATCGATCGGCCCCACAGATTCGTGTCAGTCGAATAGGGGCTTTTCTTGCCCACCGGCACCGGAATACCATGGGCGGCGGCGTAGTCTATCTCCTGCTCGCGGGTCATACCCCATTCGCGCGCGGGTGCGATGCACTTGATCCCCGGTGCCAGCGCCTGGTAGGTCACCTCGAAGCGCACCTGGTCATTCCCCTTGCCGGTGCAGCCGTGCGCCACATAGGCCGCTCCCATCTCCTGGGCGACTCGGACCTGGTGCTGGGCCAGGAGCGGGCGTGCCAGGGCGGTGAATGCGGGGTACTTGCCCTCGTAGAGCAGGTTTGCGGCGATGGCGCGGGTGATGTAGTCGGTGTAGAATTCGTCCACCGCGTCAATCACGATAGACTTGACGGCCCCGACCTGCTCGCCCTTCTGTCTAATCCCCTCATAATCCTGCTCCTCGCCGACATCCACGGCGACGGCCACCACATCCACATCATACTGCTCAGCGATCCAGCGTATCGCCACGGAGGTATCTAAGCCGCCGGAATAAGCCAATACGCACAGGTCCTTTGCCATTCTCACCATCTCCCTGCCACTAGCGGATTTGCGCGTCATGCGCGCCCGCAAACAAATTACGCCCCCCGGTGTCGGGCGGCATCGTATGTGCACATGCCTTACTGCAGGCTCCCCGGGTTGTGCTAGCTGCGCCTGGCGCGGGACATGGGGCAAGCCGTCAGTTCAAAACCTGTACACAGTGTCAGCGCTTTCATCTTCCTTTCGGCACACAGTGTACCATACCCCGCCGCCGCGGGCAAGACCCCGGAAGCTGGACTGCTTACCTTTCCCTTCGTGATCTCCCGGACCGCACAGCCGACTACTGGCGGACCATCGCCAATAAGTCATGCCACATCACCCTTACGGGCGATGGCGTGGCAGTCCAGGTTTGAGCAGACCCGAGCTGTACAGCCCGAGATAGTTTCAGAACCACGCATGTTGTGCGGTGGCGATGCGTTCCCTGTCCCCACCAAAAGTAGATTTGCAAATGTCAGGTGGTTTGTAATGTAACAACGAGGCGCACATTACCATTTATGAATTGACAGGCTATGATGTGGAACTGTATAATGAGTACATCGTACACTAAATCTCCAAATCAGCCCGAACTATGGGGCACACCTATGTCTTTCTGGTCACCTAACACCATAGGGGGTGAACTACTTGGACTGATGGTCTATAGTGCCATCAAATGACCACTTGGAGTGTCATGTGCGCTGGAAACGGTTTGCGAACAATGGGGGGGAAGCTCCAGAGAGCTAATGAGTTCCCGGAGTTTATCGCACACCAAATGCGTAAGATTCAGTTTGCGAGTATCACAATGTAGCCTCGCTGTTGCCCCAAGAAGTCTGACTTCATCTGTGGTGGCGTTGGGGTTGACCCAAGGGGATGTTGCTGTTGCAGCACCCAAGCTCACTAGCAGATAGTTGGCCTCTGTTGTCATGCATTTCCCCTACCATCGTTGTTGCCCACGGTAGAGTTCTCAAGCGTGTTGCTCCCGTCATGTACTCAGCGGCATGTTGGCATCATGGATACCATGAGGTATCATCACAGCCGGCTATGCAAAGCGCGTGGCGGGAGGCAGATGTGGCATACAACGTCAGGCGCGGCCAGGTCCCTGCGAGGTCTAGAGTCCAGCCGGAGCCGTGCTAGGAAACACCAAAGAATGCATGAAGCGAGATGATGCAATGATGCAGCGGAGTAGCGATGTTCTTGAAACTGCGGAGACATTGCCTGCAGACCGATCACGACCCATTTTCGAGGCAAGCCTCGTCAAACGTGCAGATCAGGTCCGGGCAGTCCTGTGCTTCTTCCTGTTAGCTCTCGTCCTGGCTGCACCGAAGCATCTAGTTAGTAATGGGCTGGCTACGCACATCGCCGTGGGACTGGCTGCTCTGTTCACGGTTTGGAGCCTGTTCTTCCTCAACTGGCGCTCGATATGGATACATGGACAACTACCACTAACAGCAGGTACGGCGCTACTGGTGGACGTAGCCTGGTTGTCTCTGTTCATTTTTGGGACGGGCGGATTCGATAGCCCTTTCAGCAGTCTGTTGCTCCTTGTCGTTCTCTTCGCGGCCGCTTTCTTCCGAAGTCTGCCGAGCGCTTTGGCTCTAGTTACGGGCATAGTCTTTTTTGTACAGATAGGCTTTGCGGCCACTTCCGTGCATGAAGTGACGGTGATGTGGCAGTTATCAGGCCGCTTGATCGTTCTGATTGCCGTGGCCTGGTTGGCTTATGGCCTGGCCATGGTACTGGAGCGAGAGCGTCGGGTCAACGAAAGTGTCATCCGCAATCTGGCCGAGGGCGTGTTACTTATTGACAGTAACCAAATGATACTACTGGCAAATCCTGAGATCGAGAAGATTTGTCATTTGCCTGTTGATATGGTGGTAGGCAAGAACGTGAACCGCATTCCGCAGGACCCTCCATACGAACACCTCTCTGCTCTAGTGGCCGATGCGAAGGCGGCTGAGGCAGGTGAGAGCATCGTGAGGCGAGATATTGCGATTGAGACTACAGAGCCTGTAGATCTGCGCATCCTGACGATTCGTCTGGGAACAAATGCGGCGAGACCGCTGGGGTGGGTAGTCGTTGCTCAGGATGTGACGGACATAAAGGCTTTCGCTCGTATGACGGCGGATGGAATTGCCGTGCTGTCGCACGAGTTGCGTTCGCCCCTATCCACCTTGCGCGCAGTTTCTCAGGTGCTGTCTGCACTCACCGACGAGATGGGGCCGGTTGAGCGTGACAGGTGTATCAATGCAATTGAGAGGGAAACCGAACGCCTCGTTACTCTTGTCAACATGGTCATGGACCTTTCGGCTCTGGAGCGGGGTACCTATCAACTGAACCTGGCGTCGATCCGGATCGATGAATTGGTGAGAGACACTGCGGCTGCGTTTAAGTCAAGAGCACAGCAACGGAATATCGAGTTACTGACCAGCTGCCCTAACGATCTGACCGAGTTGCGTGGCGATGTCGTGCTTCTCGAGCAGTTGTTGGCCAATCTGTGTGAGAATGCACTCAAGTACACGGAAAAAGGCGGCCGTGTAGAGATCGCGGCAGCTCGCCTTGATGGTCGAGTAGAGCTGGCCGTCAGCGATGACGGCTGCGGCATCCCCGCTGACCAGTTGGAGAGCATCTTCGAGAAGTTCGCACAGGGCGACGAGAACGCTGGTGTACCATCTATCACGCGTGGAATGGGGCTCGGCCTCCACCTCGTGCGTACCATTGCCCAGCTTCACGGTGGCGATGCTAGCGTAGAAAGCACCGTGGGTGAGGGCTCAACCTTCCGAGTTACCCTTCTAATCGAGCCCAGCCCGGATGTGTGCAGCCAAACTCAGTGACAGTGTCGGAGGGCAGGTGAAGGTTGCAGGCTCTAGCCGCACTACAACTCATCTCATGGCTAGGGTCTCTTTTGGGGGGTTGTGGGCAGGTAGGTGCAGTGCTTGGCGAGAAGAAGATGCAACCGGCATAACTTGCCCTCGCTGG
>CAZCJS010000283.1:0-5555 GCA_964498775.1 uncultured Armatimonadia bacterium | reverse complement strand
ATCTGTGCGGAGACAACGGCCGCCTGTAGCTCGGTCATGCGATAGTTGTATCCGAACATCACGTAGTCGCGGTCGCCCTTGCCGTAGTTGGGCCAGCCCTTGTTGGCGAAGAGCGGGAGCTTGTCCCCGAGCGCATCATCATTTGTGACGGTGAGCCCGCCGTCGCCGCAGGTGATGTGCTTGCTCTGTTGGAGCGAGAAGGTGCCGAGATGGCCGATGGTGCCGACATGCCGGCCCTTATACAGCGTCCCATAGGCCTGGGAGCAGTCCTCGATAACGTAGAGACCGTACTCCTCGGCGAGGTCCATCAGCGGGTCCATGTCGGTGGCGTTGCCCGCGAGGTGAACGGGGATTATCGCCTTGGTTCGCTCGGTGATTCTGCGCTCGACATCTTCGGCGTCCAGGCCCATATTGTCACGACGGAGATCACCGAAGACCGGGATGGCGTTCTGCGCGAGGATCGGAATGACGGTGCCAATGTCGGTGACAGGGCCGGTGATGATCTCGTCGCCCGGGTTCGGGTTGACCGCTCCCACGGCAACATGTATGGCGGCAGTGCCGGATGTGGAAGCGGTACAGTACGCCATGCCGAGATGGTCGGCAAACTTATCTTCGACTTCTGCAACGAACTTGCCGGCCGAGCGGTTCATCATGCCGGCCTCGATGACCTGCTGGAGGTTAGCCAGTTCCTCCTTGCCGACGGTACGGCCGGCGGCGCTGCCTACGGTCGGATACGGCTTGTCACTGCGAATTGGTTTTCCTCCATTGATGGCCAGTACGGACATGTTAATGCCTCCAGTGTGTTTTTCGACCCCCCGGGGTGCGGGGTTGGATTCGTTGCGGCTGGACTTCATCGTCCTAAGGCTTCGCCACGTGCGGACAAAGCCCTGCGCGATCGGAAAAATGTCGGCAAACCAACATGCCGGCATTGCGTATTGCCTAATTAATAAGGGGTTGTCGTGCCAGGTCCGGCTACAGCACAGAGCGTCCCGCTTGGGGACGCTCGTGGAAGTAATGTTGCATCTGCGATGCGGCCTTAGTCACGGTTGGGCCAGTCTCCGCCATCGGCGATGCGGGCAGCAAACCAGACATCCCCGGACAGTGCGCCGCTGCGAGTGGGCTTATGATTGAACGGGTACTGTCCGGCAGGCGCGAACTTGGCGTGACCGTCGAGGTAGAGGAAGTTCTTGCCGTCGAAGTGGAACATCTTCTCGCTCCAACTGTCGCCGGAGCCGGGCGGCGCTTCGGTGGTCTTGTGGTTGGTGCTTTCGAACACGTTCTGTCCGAGCGCGTCCCCCCATGCCGTAGGTGGCCATGCGCCCTTCTCATAGAGAAGCACAGTTCTGCTGGGTGCCGGGACCTCGTCCCGATAGATGCCCCGCAATGCACCCCAGCCGCCGAGGGTTCCGTCGAGCCGCTTCTGTGTGTATTGGGTAATGGCGTAGGCCCGGGCATTCCGACCGTTGGAGTTGGGGTTGGCCATGCACTTGACGATGGCGCTATTCTTCATATAGGGCATGAGCACGGCGTCCCAGGTGAGGAAACCGGGGTTGGTGTTGCCTGCGGGAGCACTGCCCGGGTTGTTGTGCACGATGCACCATGTGGGTACGAAGCCTCCACTGTCGTCCATGTACATCGCAAAGGCATTCCCGAGCTGTTGGAGGTTGGCGAGACATGTTGTCTGATAGCTCTTGGCTCGCGCACGACCGAATACCGGAAAGAGAATTGCGGCGAGCACGGCAATGATTGCGATGACAGTGAGCAATTCGATGAGCGTAAATCCTTTTGGTGTGTTGCTTTTCATACGTAAACACTCCTCCTGTTGGCGCGTCCGCTACTAGCAAACACTGGAGACGAAATTTTCAACCCGACGGCCAGTCGCCGATCGGTGCGACTTCGGGGTATTGACAATCCCCGGGCTCGCCGCCAGTGCGGAAGTTAAACGAGAACGGCCCGGCAGTCTTACCATACCACTTAACGTGGCCGTCCAAGAACAGAAAGTTCTTCCCCTCGAAATGGAAGTAGCGCTGGTTAAAGGTACCGGCGCTGGTGGATTGGTGGAAGTTCTCGGCGGCCGCGTCTTCCCAGGAACCGGCTACGTAGGCACCTTTCTCCATGAGCATGGCGGTGTCGACAACGTTGGGAATTCTCCCGATGCTGACGCCGCTGACATACCTGGGCATGGAGTAGGAGCGGAAACGTGTCCCGTAGGGGTTGTCAGGGCAGATGAGTATCTGGCGGTTGCGTGAGTAGGGCTGGATAGTGTCATCCCAACTGCCGACATATCCGGGCCGGCGTCCGCTGCCATCGGGTGCCCCGCCGGCCTGGCTCCACATCGGCATCATCTCGTCGCAGTCATCAACGTACATCTTGAGTGCGAGGCCAAGTTGGTGGAGGTTTGACTGGCATGATGATTGTCTGGCTTTGGCTCTGGCGCGTGCGAAGACCGGCATGAGCATAGATGCCAGTATGGAGATAATGGCAATGACGACAAGCAACTCGATGAGTGTGAAAGCGCGCTTGCCATAGGCAGATCCCACCTGCCGCGTCAATGGATTAGGGTGCACTCCCATTCCCCCTCGGATGCTGTGACATTGGCTACTCGGGCCAATCGCCGACACCGGGGCCACCCGCGTTCTCGCAATGTCCGGGCCCGTTGACCTCATACGTACCGTCGGGGCTGGTAGGATTGTAGGCGGCAAATGGTCCCTGTCCCTCGGCTGACCACTTGGCGTGTCCGTCGCAGAAGGCAAAGTTCTTGCCATTGTTATGCCAGAGCGTCTTGTCGAGGTCGTAACCAGTGCAGCCGTGTGTCTGGAAAAAGTTCTCGGCGGCGGCATCACCCCAGGCTCCAACCAGCTGCGTGCCTTTGTCGAAGCTAACTACCGTGGCGGCCGGATTGGGCATGGCATCGAGCATCTGTCCGCTGACATAACGGGGCATGGCATAGGATCGGGCGCCGCGATTGTCCATATTGCTGGGACAGATGAAGATCTGGCGGTTCTTTATGTACGGGCGTATTGCGGTATCCCAAGTATATACTCCATCGTCTTCGTCATCTTCGGGGTCCGGATCCGCACTGTAGGCCCACCCCCACATCGGGAGCAATTCGTCATGGTCCGCAGCGTACATGACATAAGCAAGTGCGATCTGCTTCTGGTTGGACAGACAGTTCGCCTGGCGGGCCTTGGCGCGCGCCCGCGCGAAGACTGGGAAGAGCATCGCCGCCAAGATTGCGATGATGGCGATGACAACGAGAAGCTCGATCAGCGTGAAGCCCCGTCGTTGCGTCCGGCTGGTCTGGTACGGCCCGCACATTTGGTTATGCACGTGGGTTTGCCACCTAGTACGTCGGAGGACGAGCCGTGTTCGGTTTAGCACGGCTCTGCTCCTTCCGGCATAGATTGGACACCTTTACTTATGTGTACCCGTTCAGGGGTATAGGGAAACGTGTTTCAGCCGCGCGCAGCGCATCTTGAGAAGTTCGACTTCGTGTTCAACACCCCCACTAGATGAACGTAGGCCGGGGGATTTGTGTTCGCTGCGACCTGCGCGACTGAGTTCCCGGTGTGCATCTGAAAAACGACACGCGACGGATCTGCCGCGCGTGTCTCGTATCGGTGACTTTATGAGGCGGGCTGAGTTGGGCGGCGCCCGCAGCAGCAACAGCTACTGCTACTCCTCGCCATCGAGGCTGCCGATTTCCAGATCAATGTCTGCGCGGTCATCTATGCGCTCGACCGCGCCATCGCGGATGTGCACGATGCGGTCGGAGACGTCAATCATCTTGAGGTCGTGGGTGGCGGAGATCACGGTGGTCTCACTCTCGCGGTTGAGACGTTTGAGCAGGTCAATGATCTCCTTGCCCGTCTGAAGGTCGAGGTTGCCGGTCGGCTCGTCGGCGAGAATGATAGCCGGGCTATTGGCCAGTGAGCGGGCAACGGCAACGCGCTGTTGCTGTCCGCCGGAGAGCTCGTATGGCTTGTGATGGAGCCGGTCCCCGAGACCGACGATGTCAAGCAGCATCGCCCCGCGCTCAAGCATTTCGTCGGAGGTCATGCCGGCGAAGATCATGGGGAGGGTAACGTTCTCGAGAGCGGTCATGACGGGGATCAGGTTGAATGTCTGGAAAATATACCCGATCTTGCGGCAGCGGAGCCAGGCGAGCTCGAAAGCATCAAGCTGGGCCATGTCAACTTCCTCGATATAGCACGAACCTGCGGTGGGTTTGTCGAGGCCGCCGACCATGTTGAAGAGCGTAGATTTGCCTGAGCCGGATGGCCCCATGATGGAGAGATACTCGCCCCGTCTGATCTCGATGTCAACACCCTTGAGAGCAGGGACTTCCACTTCGCCCATCGTGTACACCTTGGTAAGGTTTTTTGTGCGCACGATGTACTCGTGTGTGGTCATGGAGTCGTCGTGGGCGAAACCACCGTGAGCGTTCTCGGTGTGACTGAGCTCTTGCATCACGCCACTCATGTCAGCTCCGCACTTGGGGCATACGGTAACCAGCCCGGTGGTCTCAATGACTTCGTGACATTTGGGGCATTCGATCCTAGCCATGGAACTGCCTCCTGGTATGAATGCGGGATGGAATCTTCAGATTTCGCTTGAGAGCGCGACGGCCGGGGCCATCCGAGCAGCTCGTACGGCCGGTGGCACGGCGGCAAGCAGGGAGATGACGCAGCCGATGATGAGCGCGACGCCGATGTACATTAACATCTTGCCCCAGTCCATCTTGGCTACAATTGATGTGCCTTCTTTCGCCACATAGACGCCCAGCATGATCAGATGACCGATGATAGCGCCTACCGCAGCGCCGAGGAAACCCAGCACGGCGGTCTCAATGAGGAAGAGGCGCACGATGAACTCGTCGAGGGCACCGAGGCACTTCATGGTCCCGATCTCGCGGAACCTCTCGGTGACCGACATCAACATGGAGTTGGTGATGCCGACGCCGCAGACGAGAAGTGACATGACTACCAGCCACGTCTGTCTGGCCTGGCGCTGCGCTTCCTGGTCAGCAGGGCGCTCCAGATCATCTTCCATGGCTGCGACCTCTTCATCGAGATGGGCCTGACTGCTCTGCTGCTGGATTTCGGCCAGCGCGCCCTGTTCCCGGGTCACTTCCTGTACTACCGAGGTAGTCCAGACGGAGACGAGGAAGGCGATGCCAAGGATGACACCGGTGGCAGTGATCGCCGCGCGCCCCAGACGGAGCGTAACATTGCGCATGGCGATTCTGAAAGCCTCCGGCCAGGGCAGCCTGATTTGCCTTCTGATTTCGTCTTCTTTACTTGGCTTTGCCGACGCTACTAGTTTGTCAACATCAATCATAAGCCATGCTCTCCACCGGCTGTGATGCGGTCACAATGGGCCGCACAATTGGCCCTAATTAAGACGCAGATACTGCTCCGTGCGTATGCGACACGGATACTCAACAACATTATAAGGCACTGTGCCCTATCAGGCAACAGTAGCTTTCGCTACCACCTCCTTTTCCTCCTTCCTGCGAAAAAGTTTTTTTCAACATTCGCGCAGTTCTGGAGAAC
>CAZCJS010000282.1:0-5555 GCA_964498775.1 uncultured Armatimonadia bacterium | reverse complement strand
GCACTGGATGACCGTGTCAACACGATCCCCGCAGACCACCTCAAAGGCAACCGCTGGCTGGTCGCCTGCCTGGGGAGTCGTGACTTCGAGGCGACGGACCTGCGTGATCAGCGGTTCTCCCTTGTACGCCTCGATGACTGTGGCGAATTGACTGGCCAAGGGTGCTGCATCCGTGCTGCGGTGCTGGATCGCCCACTCCAGCTCATACGGCTTGCCGCCGCCCGGTGGCTTGCCCTTCCCCAGGCCGACTTCCGACGGCTGAGGTTGTACTTCGTGCATGCGCAGATGCAGCTCGGGGTAGTTCTCCAGCGCCCAGTCAATCTGCCAGACATCCTCGGCTGCGGCGCGACGCACCTCATACAGGTACGGGAACGCGCTCAGCTTCGGGTTCGCCTTAGTCCACTCCTGTCCTTTGCCATACTCGATGTCGGCGCCGGCCATCGTCCCGCTCAGTTGCGGCGTGAGGCTGAGACCCTCCGGCGTCGCCTCGCCGCGCGGACCGTGGAAACTCAGGTAATGATCCGTCCCGCCGCCGAGCCGGAATACGCTGACGGCATAGGAATTCTTCTCATCCAGATCAACCAACGCGATAGTGCGAGCCATGACCCTCTCCGAAACCATCTCATAGAGCTTCGGCGCGGCGGCGCCCCGGTATGAGCGAGTACTCGCGCAGGCCATCTTCGCCCAGCCACCGTCAGCAAACAGTTCCAGCCTCCCACCACCCAGACGTAGCGTTGTCTCCGCCTCGCCGACGATGTGGCCACTATAGTGCGTCAGCCGGTTGCCCTCCCACTGACCACGGAACGTCCAGCTATGCGGATACCCCAGCTCAGGCAACAGGGTCCGCTTGAAGGCTTCGAAGCCGATGGTGAGCAGGTCGTCATGCCGGTGCCCATACAGCTCTCCCCACCGTACCCACAGTGTCCGCCTGTCCTCCCCCTTGCCGCTGCGCAGGATCGCATGGGAGTAGCCATCCAGGAAGTTGCTCTTCAGGTCAATATCCGCTCCCTCGCGCGCCACGATCTCTGTGACCTTCTCCCGTAGCTGCTCATCGCTCAGTTGCGGGATGGGAGCACCCGCCTCGGCATCCCACAGAACTCTCGCGAAATTGCCATCATCCGGATACAACGTATATGGCGCGACGTAGTCGGCCCTTCTCAGCGTCGAGGCAGGCTGCGGCTTGTACGGCTCAGTAGAAGCCACATCTCCGGCATCGCCGACGAGCGCGCAAGTGCGACCGAGCAGGCCATAGGCGATATTGAAATCGTACATGTACTTGTACTTCGGGTCCTCGGTGAGCAGCGGGAAGCCCGCCTCCTTGTACCGCTCCGGATTGAGTTCCACAATGCGGTTGAGTACATCAGCTACCAACTGCGTATTGATGTAATGGCCTCGGTTGTAGCCCGGTGACTCAAAGGCGGAGCCGTCTATGAAGAACTCATTCGTCAAGAAGTATCGCATTCCGCCGTCGCGGTTGAACGTCCATTCCACTATGTCGTAGGAGCGTGGCGTATTCAGTGCCAGAGCCGTTTCCATCGCTGCACGCTGGGCTTGCGGGTGATTCCCGATCAGCGTCTTGTCTAAGCAGCCCTGAGCGACGACACGAAAATAGCCGGTCTCGATGAAGTTCCGTGCATCGGCCATCGTCTTGATCTCGGGATGGTGATGCTCCTGCAGGAACTTCAAAAACTCGGCATCCTCGGTCTCGAAGTACTCCCAAATCTGGTCAAAAGCCGCGCCATACTGTGGCACCAGCGGACATTCCCAGTTATGCTCGATGTAGAACCAGGTGTTATACATATTGAGCTTCGTCTGAGGGATGCTCTTCGCGGCCCACACGGCTTTGCGCATGAACGCCTTCCGCTGGTTGATGTTGAGCGCCAGGTTGAGGTACTGCTCGGCCACCCGAAACATCATCAGCGCCGCCGTCCGCCCGAGCCGCTGATTCCCGCTCCGTGCGTACTGCGCGGCATAATCGCGCATCTGCGGCGAATACTCGGCGCGGTAATACAACTGCGTGTAATAGGACACGAAGCCATACGGATCCCCGGTCTCGTCTATGTACGCCCACCCATCGTCCGGGTACTCCCCGCTGGTCATGTCCCCGCTGCCGAAGTCGTTGTCGGGAAACCAGCGCCCGCATTCAGGACACTGCACCTGATAGGGGTGGTTCTCGTAGTCCAGCTTCCACGGATAGAAGGGCGAGCGACCCTCGAAAATCTTCCTCCCGCAGATCGGGCAGCCCTTGGGGTTGTGGGATTGGACGAATACGGCTCGCGGGATGGTCGTCTCCGGAAGGCGGTAAAATATCTCCTCGTCATCCGGCAGACCCGCGACTACCTTCTCACTGCCGGCCGGGTCTCTGGTCCCTTCTCTGCGCCAGCGGTCGAGTGTCTCCCGATCCATAAAGCTAATACCGCTCTTGTGCTCGTCCTCGCCGTCCATCGGGAAGATCCGTGGCAGTTTGAGACCTTCGAACTCGAGAGCACCGGCCTCCATTACCTCTCCCCACGCCAGCACTTTCACCGGCAAACTGAGCTCGTACCTACCTGCCTTGAAAGCGATTTCTCCTGCTTCCAGTGCCTCCTTAGCGCGGAAGTAGAAGCGCTGTGTCGTATCCCCGGCCTTATGCGGCCACCGGTCGAACAACTCCAGCGCCTCGGGATAGGTCACCTCTAGCTTCCCGCAATCGTCCGGCGTCTCGATGACGATACGCGTCTGTTGTCCATCCAGCCAGAACATCGGCTGCTGGATGCACTTCAGTTCCCCATCGGCCCGGGCCGTGGTCGCCAGCACCATAACCGCCATGACTGCGACGAGCCTCCCTGCTGTCATCGTCATTCCCTTCCGTGACCTGCTTGGCATATCAGCACCACCCCTCAAGTACCTGATGTGCGCCGCATCTTCATACCGGGCTCGCAATCGTCTCCGGAGGGGCCGGCCGAACGCAGTGAGACCGGCCCGCCTTAAGCCTTGCACCGCCGTTGCTGTTTGCCGTTGCCGTCACGCTTGTCTCTTTGTCTTGGTCTCCGCTTCCGACGCCGAGTCCGTTGCGCTCCTCTACCCCCGACACATCGCCGCTGCCAGCGGTATCGTGAAGCTATTCTCACCCGCGATCTTCTTGCACGGGTAATAGACCTGCTCGGTCTCATTGCCCTCTATGCGCAACCCGTGGTCCATGGTCAGGATGACGAGAGTTTTGCCATCCCTCTTCTCGACGCGATCTATCTCATAGCCGTGCTTGTAACCGTTCCCGTGAGTGACCACCATCCAGACCCCGTGCAGACCATCGCCCGTCGGCAGGTCGGCATCGGTGATGAACGCATCGGCATCGTCGCCGTCAGCCTTGCGCGTCTCAGCTTGCACCTGGCCGCTGTATGCCGGCCTGTCGGTCTCGATGCTGAAGACACCGGCCATGAGCTTGCGACCCTCAAAAAGCCATGCGCCGGCAACCTCACCTCCGACCTGCCGCAGCACGCCCAGACGGCCGCTCATGCTCACGCCGCCCGCTGTCCGTTCCGGATAGGGCGGCTCGTCGAGCGTGCTGATAATCGTATCCACGGTATCGCCATGTGTCACCCGCAACGCCACTGCATTGTCATCAGCGGGCGTCAGTGTCAGCCGCTCGACCTTATCAATGAATCGCCTGCCGGAGTACGGCTCCTCCACCGCTGCGAACAGGCTCGCGACAGGTGTCTCTCCCTGCCTCCGCACCAGCAGTTGCGGCATCCAGAAGTCGTAGGCCTTGCGCATGTCGCCCTGGGTGCCCGTCCCCATCCGGCGCACCGACGGTGATCTCCCCAGCCACACCTCGGCAGCTCCCTCATTGAGCATATGCACGCGGATCCCCGTCTCCGGATCATCAACATACTTCATATCAATCTCGAACGCCCCGTCAGTTTCCCCCTTGGCCACGTCACGAATCATCCCATAGGCATTGAAACGAGCGCCCTCGATGGTAGGCTCCTGCCACTCCTCGCCCTCCTCAAGCATCCATTTCCGTTTGCCGCTGAGCTCGAGGCTGCAGCTTGCCGTGCTATCCGCATCAGCGTCTCCGTGAAGCGCCCACTCGTGCATCGAGCCGCCCCGCACTCGGAACACGTCCACAACGTAGGCATCACCGGCCGACACCGGCACCATCACCAGCATCCGCCTGTACATATCTGCACCCTCGATATTGCTGTACGCCCGCTTGCCGTCAGCGGCCACCACTGAAACCCCGTTGCTATCCGGGAAGAACCACAGTAGGTCGCCGTCCGAGCCGCCGCCTTGCTGGTCCTGACGGTCTATCACCACCGTATTGTGCCCCGGCGTGGACGTGCACCAGTAGCGCATCTGCGTCCACGTATAGCCCAGATCCGGCAGCATCTCGTGCCCCTTGGCCCACAGGATCAGGTTCAGGTTATCGAGGTGCGTGTGCCCATATCCGCCGCTGAAGTGTAGTTGCGCCTGCATCTGGTCGCCGCCCGTGCCGCGTCCCAGCGAGGCGTGCCCATACCCGGGCAGGATCGTCGAGACCGTCTTCGAGCGTACCGGTGCGCCGTACCTTGCTCCCGCCCAACTGTCATGGATCGGCGAGACACAGCCATTGGGGAAGCTGACTACTGCCGGCGCGTGCAGGCACTTGGCCCAGAACAAAACCTCTGTCTCGGGGTCGAAGTCATCGAACCGCATCCCGTCTATCTCATCCACATAGCCGGGCGGGTCGGTATGACCTCTGACTGTGTTGAATGCGGATTTGATACCGCCGATAGTCATATAGTGGTACGACGGCGCCTCATGCCACATGCCGTCATAGAAGAACCCTACATCAATATTCAACTTCATCCATCCGAAGGCCCGATGCACGTAGGCCGGCTCGTTGATAATGCGCCCCAGTATCGCCGCACCGGCAATGTCATAGCCGACGACATTGCTGACGTGGTACGGGCTCGTGGCTATCACCTTGAACGTCTCCCGGAAGAAGTCGTCCTCCAACTTCTCCCGCACGTCATAGCCCCGTTCGGCTGACAGCTTGTCGAACTCCTTGCTCTCGCAGACCAGATCGTAGGCACTCAGCAGCGGCTTGGGGATTTCGTTATGAAAACATCCCCATTTCCCTGAATCCCACGCATATGGCATCTCCTGGCTCTCACGAAAATGGAACCTCCGGGGGCCGTTCTGCATCACCGGGTAGTGCGGATAGACCTCGGCGTATTTGTCCAGCACCAGCGCTACCCGTGCGGCATACTCCTCCTTACCCGTCGCCTGGTAAGCCTTGCCCAGCGCGATCAACTGCCCGGTCAGCCAGCCCCGCTTCTGCCGCAGTAGATGCGTGCTGAAAAAATGCCGGATGTTCTTCTCTTCATTCAGGTAATACGGAAAGCTGACCTCTTCACCCAGCTTATTCTTCCCACTCAAAACATGGTCTTCGGGGTATTTGTCATTGGGATAGACAATTTCACCACAGAACCGGCACTTCAGTTCATCCGGACGGTCAATTGTCCACGTGAAAATGCTGTTACCCTCGACGCCACCGTAGCAATTCGGACACTCGCAGTAAGAGACGATGGCGT
>CAZCJS010000281.1:0-5571 GCA_964498775.1 uncultured Armatimonadia bacterium | reverse complement strand
TGGGCCCATCCATAGGCCGCCCCCCACCGGTTGCCCGTCATCCGCTCGATGGTCTGGGCATTTCCGTTCCTCGACGAACCGCTTACGCCGCTCATGGCGGAGCTGTCCCCCAGCGCCGTTGCCAAGCTGGTGAAGTTCACGATCAGCTACGGTTGCGCGGCCGTGTTCTTCGTGCTGGGGAGTCTCTGGACGCGCAGCATCTTCATTGTCGGTTGGCGTCGGTGGGAATGGTATAAGCTGCGGCGTCCGGGGTACTCGCTGCTTGCCGCCGTCGTCATCGCAGGGCTCGCCCTAACCGTGCTCTGTGACTTCCGCAAGGTGGCGTACAACTACGCCGACTACGACATGCTGCGGTTGCTGTGGGTGCCGCTGCTGCTGGGCAACTTGGCGCTGGCCCATTATGCCTGCGTCAACGCCGCCGCTCTGCGCCGCTGGTACGGTGTCGTGCCGGCCGTTATCGTGGTCGCTCTGGGCGCGTGGGAGTACAGCTACTACGTGCTTGAGAAGCGTCTGATCGAGCCGGCGCACATTATACCTGCCGCCGATCTGGAGCTAATATCCTACCTCAATGACCATGCTGCCACAGGCGACCGCGTGCTCATCAATCCGTTTCTGGAGCCGGACACGCCTGCTATGGTCTCGCACAACTGGGGTTACTTCTCAGGTTTGTGCGTCCCGGCAATCTGGCTGGACAACCGGGACATGGCGTACAAGTTCGCGCAGCATGATGAATGGGACCGGCGCGCCGGCCTGCTGCAGGACCTGATGGGGGCAAAAGAACCGGCAGCTCTGCGCCAGTTCCTGGCTACTGAGCGAGTGGGGTGGGTTTGTCTTCAGAGCGATGACACTTTCGCGACTGAGATGGAGCAAGCCGGGCTGGAGATGGTCTTCAGCAACTCGACGGGGCGGATCTATCGGGTTGCTCCGGCGACTACGCAGCCCTGAGTTGCGCACGGCCAAGTGTCTGTGTTATTTCAGCGGCTGCCATTTGCGTATCTCGCTATGATGCTACTCATCCGCTCCGTCGCTTTGCCGTCAGTCGGGCCGACATGAGCCGGCATAAACTCGTCCCGCTTCTGCGCCAGATCTTCCCGGAGCTTTTCATCGAAGAGCACTCCTCGGAGTTGCGGGAGTATGTCCCGGCGCTCATAGACGCCTACGGCCCCACCCATCTCGGCATATGGGACGCGGTCGTCGCGCCCGCTGAGGTCAATGGTTATGGTCGGGGTGCCGATTAGATTGGCCTCGAAGACCACGGTGGAGCTGCGGGTGACCATTGCATCAGCCGCGGCCAGCAGTTCGTCCAGCCCGTACCTGCCGTGCTCGACTATGGTAACCGTGTCGAGCTCGGCTGCAAGCAGTTGCTCATACAGTTGCATGTGTGGATCGGCTGGATGTACCTTGACGACGAGGGCGGCTCCCAGCTCGCGGCAGGCCTCGGCGACCCCTGACATCCACCAGCTCGGGTAGTCGTCGTAGTATTCCGCCTCATTCGGTTGTGTTGCGAGTACTACCAGGGCGCTGCGATCCTTGCGCAGTGCCGCAACGTCTGCCGGCACATGTATGTTGGCCTTCGCAGCGCGGTCGTAGGCGCTGTGGCCGGTCTGAGTTATTTTGGTCTCCGGACCAAGCTGCCATGCGAATACATCCGCACCATGGCCACCCCATACCAGGGCCTCGTCGAATCGTGCCGCTCCCTGCAGCAGGTGCCAGTGGCCCAGAGAGCCGTGCTGGAGCACGATCTTGGCGATCCCTAATTCATCTGCGTAGCGTACCAACGCCATCGCCATCGTCGGATACGAGTGCAAGGATACTATTACCTTCGGTGACAATTGCTCCAGCGCCCGCTCGGAGGCAACCTTGCGCACTCGCCACAACTCCGGGTGGCGTGCGAGGACCATCTTTATCCGGCCGTCTATCGCGGACTTGAGGCCGGGCGGCAGAGACCCGAATTGGGCAAGCTCATCCCTGTGCTTCAGGTAATGCCGGTACCACAACGGCCATCTGGATGCCCATTTGTGATAGACGATGTCGGCAATCTCACGCTCTGTGACGAACTGGCCGATGTCATAGCGAGGCAGGCCGCGGCGCTGTATCGCTGCCGTGAAGCCATCGTAGTGATAATCGAGGACTGCACAGCGCAGCCCGTGCAGCTCAGTCAGGGGCTGCCAGAGGTTGGCGATGATCTGCACTGACGATGCGCCGATGCCGATGAACAATACGTCACAGCAGCGGATCTCTGCATCAGCCGTCTTCTCGCCCAGGCGCATCCTGCCAAGTTCTTCCAGTGCATCCCCGTGGCCTTGCCAGCGAGCTCCAGGGCTGAGTACCAGCCTTCTGAGTACGTTAAGGAACCATCCGGGGGACGCTGTCGAGGGGATGCCTGTTTGCTGGAGGACATCGATCGCGGGGAGGCGGAAATTTCCGAGGCCGGTCCACCAGGATCGCTGCTTGGGGTCCTCGAGTATGCGCGCGCGCTCATAGCCGCCCGCCGCGACAAGCCCCTGCAGCAGATCACGCGTGGCAAGGAGCGGCACCACCGAAGACATGGCAAATTCGCCGGCGAAGTCGGCCCAGAACTCGCCGCCGCAAACCTCCGGGTGCATTGCCGCATCGAGTTCCTCTGCGATAGCCACAGACCGCTGTCGGAGTTCTTTCAGGGATGCACGCAGGGCCCTGTGTTCCGGCCGCCGCGTCGTAATCAACGCCCATGGCTCAGTCACCGCCTCGACAACTGCTTCGTCGGGGTCATGACGGGCGCTCTCTGCGTTCCCCGGGGCTACAATCAGCAGCCTGGAACACGCGCTTGCTTTCACCGAGCTGCCGTTTTCTGCCACGAGTGCAAAACCTCCGCTGACATGATAGTCCCTTCGGGACACTATTGACAAGGTCAGGCGCTCAGATGCACTCCCACGGCTCATTGACGTTAGGTTTGCCTCCCTTGCAGGTATGTTTCCCGGAGTCGGCGAACTACTGACGACTTCCGCGTATCGTTCATCTCTCGACTTTTGGAGTGACTCGATGAGACTCAACAGCTACCTGGCAGCGGCAATGTTACTACTCTCGGTGGGGGTACAATGGACAAGCGCAAACGACATCGTCACCGATGACAACATCCAGTTCGACCCCGAGACCATGATGCGCGCCTCGGATGTGCGGCCGGGGATGACCGGCATCGGCAAGTCGGTGTTCCGTGGCGTAAAGGTGGAGGAATTCAGCTTCAAGGTCGTTGGTCGGATGGAGAAGATGGTTTTGGGCAAGGACATCGTGTTGGCGCAGATCACCGGCGGGCCACCGATCGAGCGCAATGCCGGCGTCATCGGCGGGATGAGCGGGAGCCCCTGCTACATCCGCGGAAAGCTGCTGGGTGCGCTTGCCTACGGCTGGGGCTGGCAGAAGGAGGCGCTGTGCGGGATCACCCCGATAGAGGACATGGTGGAAAGTACCTGGCGCTTTGGGGAAACAGAGGCGGCTCTGCCGAATGGCCGGCTGATCGCGCGCAACCCGATCAAGTACAATGGGCGCACGATCACCGGGGCCGTGATCCAGATGGCCGGCTCGCGCGAGCAGCCGCCTGATGTGCACACGATCGTGCTGCGGCCCGTTGCGCCGCAACTGACCTGCAGCGGTCTGGGCCCGCAGACGATGAAGCTGATGCGGGAGATGTTCGCGCCGCACGGGCTTGAGCCGCTGGCCGGCCCCGGGACCAAAACCGGCCCTGTAGCAGTGGATTTGCAGCCGGGCAGCGCCGTCGGTGCCCGACTGATGCAGGGGGATTTCGACATCTCCGGGATCGGTACTCTGACCTGGCGGAAGGGCAACCGAGTGCTCGGCTTCGGTCATCCTCTGATGCAGCTGGGCACTACCGAGATGCCGTTGTGCACCGGCTGGATTCACGACATCATGTCCAGCATCCAGAGGTCATCGAAGCTCGGCGCGCCGATGACTGACGTCGGTGCGATGACTCACGACAACCCGTGGGCAATAGGCGGGCGACTCGGCGACCTCCCACGCACCATACCCGCCTCGATCCGAATCGTGGATCGCTCCCGCAATGTTACCAATACCTACAATGTGCGTGTGTGCAATCAGCCGAGCATCACATCGCGGCTACTGGCCATAGGCACCATGTCCGCCGTGGAAGCCACCTTCAACACCGGCTACGAGGGCACTGCCAGAGTCCATTACAGGATCGTCGGGCAGAAGGGCGACATCATCGAGCGGAGTAACACGCTACATTTCCAGCAGTCGGCGATGTTTGACCTGATGGCTGAGATCGCGTTCCCGATGTATCTTCTGGAGGAGAATCGGTTCAGGCCACAGAATGTCGCCTCGCTGGAGCTGACTGCTGAACTCGACGAGAAGGACAACCGGGCGCTAATCGAGCGCGTCTATGCCGAGGAGACGGTGGCGAAGGCCGGCAAACCGCTGCACATCCATGTCGTCATCAGGCCGGACAGCGGGGAGCCGACGGAGCGTGTCTTGACGCTGAATGTGCCGATAGAGACGCCGAAGGGCTCGCTGCGGCTGGCCGTGGTCAGTGGCGACATGGCGCCGATACTGCGGTCTCGGCTGCGCCTGCTAACGCCGACATTTAATGACCTGGATTCATTCATTGACTTCTACCAGAAGCTCGAGTTGAGCACCGACCTGGCAGTTATCGCGGCTTTACCCAGTACCGGCCTAATGGTCGGAGATACGCCGATGATGAGACTCCCCGCGTCCGTGAGTTCGCTCATCACCGACTCGCCGCGTACAGATCTGAACAGCGGTATGGCTGAACTCTCGCGGATTGAGAAATCCCCGTGGGTGCTCTCCGGTATGCAATACATGGCTCTCCCGACGGCGGACCGCGAGGGTGCAAAGGGGACCAAGCCCAAGAAGTCCAGCCCCGGTATTACGCCGTCTGCGCCGGAAAAAACCTCCATTGGTGGCGGGGTTCAACCACCCGGTCTCATCGCACCCCTCACCCAGTTTTGGGCTGCAGACGCTTTCCGCGAGCCTCTCGCGTCGCAACTGCGAATACGTGCTGCGGCCGAAGACCAGCCCACGTCCCCGGGTAGCGATGCCCTGAAGCTGTTGCGCGAGGTGGAGGAAAGCAACGATAAGGAGGCTGACGGGGCCAATAATGGCTCTGAGGAGACCAAGAAGCCGGAGGAAAAGGAGGAAAAGAAGGGCGAACTCACCGTTCGTCAACCCACCATCTGGACCCAGACCACTGCTACCGAGTTTCTGGAGGGCGAAGTCAAGGGGCTGGCGGTACGGAGTGATGGCGTGGTCACGCTGGCACCAGGTGTGGCAAAGCTGGAAGCGCTCGGGGAGTTCTACGTGTCCTCTGCAACCACCGACGCCGATGACAACACCTACATCGGAACCGGCAGCGAGGGCCGCATCTACAAGCTGGACAAGGACGACAAGCTGAGCCTTTTCTGCGACCTCGACGGCGTGATGGTGACCGGTCTCATTGCGGATCGTAAAGCCGGGTTGCTGGCGGCAACCGTTCCCGGGGGCAGAGTCTATGAGATCACGCCCGCAGGCAAGTCGAGTATCTACTGCGAGCTACCCGCCGAG
>CAZCJS010000280.1:0-5591 GCA_964498775.1 uncultured Armatimonadia bacterium | reverse complement strand
GTGCAAGGAATACTCATTGGTTTTCGCGGCAACCGATGCCTGCGGCAATGGTGCAATGTACTACCAGTCTCCGGAAGCGGAAACTCCGTTCGTGTGGGTGGCTCCAAGAGTCGCGGGGCTGGCAATCTGGGACTGTGCGCGGCGGGATTTCGCGGACCCGGGCAGCCGGGCGCTGTGGTGCGTACTGATCTTTTTGACGCACTGGCTCGGGGCGCTGATCTACTATATCGTCATCTACCGGACCGACGACCCGCCCCTGCAAGTGGCGGCAGAGCCACCGCTGCAAGCCCCCGTGGTCGACTGTGAGCAATGAACAGGCCGCCGGCCGGTAGCGGCAGGCTCATCGCTAATTCTGCATAATTGCCCACATCTTTGACCAGGCCGGTGTGCGGCGGAACTCAGATACTTGAAGAAGGGAAACTAGAGGCTCTATGACCACCCGCAGGCTGTCGGACTTTCATGCCGCGCTCAGGATTGTCAAGACCATGGATGTGCGGCGCGAGGAATTCCTTGATTACATGACCTTCAGGGAGAATAAGCGGCCGCTGTTCACCGAGATATTCGGGCCGATTGTAGGGCTGAAGGAGGAATGGGCCGCGCAGGGAGCCACGCCCGCAGAACTCGACATGTCGGCCTACAGGTACCGTCGCCACATGAGCGGCGGCGTGCCGGTAACCACCGGATTCAGCGGCGGCGCAGAGGAGCAGATTCTCGAGGAAACCGAGGACTATGTCATCGGTCGCGACTGCTATGGCCGGCGCGTGAAGCTGTTCAAGGCCTCCGCGACAATCGCACTGCCGCTGGAATACCCGGTGCGCAATTTTGATGACTGGCGCAAGATCAAGCCGCACTACCAATTCTCCGAGGCGCGCTTCGGCGAGAACTGGGAGCAGGTCGCTCGCGAGCATCTGCAGGCCGGGCGCGTGGTCACCGTCGGCATCCCCGGCGGGTTCGATGAGCCGCGCCAACTCATGGGCGAAGAGGGCCTCTGCATCGCCTATTACGAGCAGCCGGAGCTGGTTCACGACATTCTCGACACCATCGGGGAGACCGCCTGCCGGGTTTTGGACCGCGTCTCGGCGGCGGTGCAGGTGGACATGCTGGCGGTGCATGAGGATATGGCCGGCAAGAGCGGCTCGCTGGCCGGCCCCAAGCAGATTACGGAGTTCATCAAGCCCTACTACCGCCGCGTCTGGGACATGTTACAGGCTCGTGGCGCGCGGCTGTTTCTCCAGGATTCCGACGGCAACATGAACGGGGTCATAGACGCCTTCCTCGATGCCGGGCTCAACTACATGCACCCCCTGGAGCCGGCGGCAGGCATGGATATCGTCAAAATCCGGGAGCAGTACGGGACCCGCCTGGCGATCGAGGGCGGCCTCGACAAGCATGTCCTGCGGGATGGTGAGGACGCAATCGTGGCGGAGTTGGAGTATAAGATCCCACCGCTGGTGGCGACCGGCGGGTGTGTGCTGGGCCTGGATCACCGCATCCCCAACGGCACGCTGCTGGAGGCCTACCGCTTCTACCACCAGAAGGCCTGGGAGATAATAGAGCGCGAGGCGGCAAAGCTGTAGGCGGTCCGCTGCACGCTGCGGGCCATACGTTGGCGATTGCGCGTCGCGGACAGGTGTCCGGCGGCTGGGTGTGGAACCAGTAATGTGATATGTGCCAGCTTACAGGGAGAAGGTGACCATGGGATTGCCCATCCGTATCGGAGAAGAGCGCATTGCCAAGTTCTGCCGCGCCAATCAGATCGTGCGGCTGTCTCTGTTCGGCTTCGTCTTACGAGATGACTTCGACGCCGACAGCGATGTTGATGTCCTGGTGGAGTTCGCGCCTGACGCGCTCGTCACGCTGCTGGACATGACGCGTATGGAAGATGAACTGACGGAGATGTTGGGCCGCAAGGTTGACCTGCGCACCCCGCAGGAGTTGAGCAGGTACTTCCGCAGCCAGGTTCTGGCTACTGCGGTGGTGCAATATGCCGGGTGATGATATGCTTCCTGAAAAGGACCGCATTCGCCTCCGGCACATGCTTGAGTAGTCCGATCCGCGTTTGCCGACCGAATGCAGCCTGGAAAAGTATCCCTCCTGTAGGCGAGGCTTCCAGCCTCGCACGAGTTGCGAACGGCCGCAGGCTGGAAGGTCTGCGCTACAGAATAAAGATTGAGGAAGCCTGCGCTACGCGATAAAATGCGAGCAGGCCTGCGGTACAGGATGAAGCAGGATAAAGTTCGAGGAGCCCTGCGCTAGATGAGGAATGACTGCCGCGTGGGCAGGTTGTTCGAGCGAAGCCAGGAGCTTTCGCGTACAGATGCGGAGATTTAGGCAAGTCGGCAGCATAGGTTTAGTAGGCCAAAGGCAAACGGCGTATAGCATAACGAAGCTGAGGAGTGGATATTGTGAACTACATAATGATTTGCCTGGATAGTCTGCGCCAGGACCATATCGGCGCATACGGAGGCTGCGCGCAGACGCCGCATATGGATAAGCTGGCCGAGGAAAGCGCAGTTTTCAGCCGGCTGCGGTCGGAAGCGCTGCCGACTGTGCCGGTGCGTCGCGCGCTGTGTACGGGAGTGCGCGTCTTTCCGTGGGAGTTCCGGCCACGGCCCAAGGGCATCTACAACCGCCACTCCGGCTGGCTGCCGCTGCGGGAGGAAGATGTGACGCTCGCCGAGCATCTTGCAGAGCGCGGCTATGTCACGGGTATGGTCATTGATGTCTATCATCTGATGAAACCGGCGATGAATTTCCACCGGGGGATGAGCAGCTTCGAGTTCATCCGCGGGCAGGAGCTGGACCGCTTTAGCAGCGGCCCGCTACCTGACGGGGCGCTGGATCGGTACGTGCCGGAAGATGCCCGGGAGCAGCGGGTCGCTGTCCTCCAGCAGTATATGCAGAACCAGTACCGGGCCATGGCGAGCGCGGATATCGCCGGGCGCAGGGAAGAAGACCACCAATGCGCACGAGTCTTCCAGACGGCGATGAACTGGCTGGAGATGAATGCCGCCCATGACGGCTTCTACCTGTGGGTGGACAGCTTCGACCCGCATGAGCCATGGGATGTGCCCGACAAGTATATCGAGATGTATGATCCGGGCTATGAGGGGAAGGAGTGGATATACCCCAATATACTGGCCTGTGCGGATATGACGGCGGAGGAAATCGCACATGCCAAGGCCCTGTATGCGGCGGAAGTGACGATGGTGGATCACTGGCTGGGGAAGTTTTTGGCCAAGATCGATGAGGTGGGGCTGAGGGACAATACCCTGGTGGTGCTGCTTTCGGATCACGGCAAGATCGTCGGGGAGTTTGAGAATTTCGGGATGTCGAACAAGGACACCAGCCGGTATCTGTATGACGTGCCCCTGATGGTGCGGCATCCGGAAGGCATCGGGGCCGGAACGCGCCTCGAGCAGTGGGTCTATGACATTGATATTACCGCGACGGCGCTGGACGTGCTGGGCGAGGACCCGCTGGAAGATGTGGATGGGCGCAGCTTCTGGCCGCTGATTACCGGAGAGGTCGAGAAGCTCCATGACCATGCGGTGTGCGCATACTCGGAGGTCAGTTGCGTGTGGCAGGATGATTATGTCTATATCCAGGACAATGAGCTGGAGACGGGCAGGCTCTATGATGCGTGGGCGGATAAGGCCCAGGAGCATGACCTGAGCGGGGAGCTGCCCGAGCTGATGGGGGAGATGAAGGCAAAGCTGGAAGAGCTAGTGGCTGCAGGGCCGCACTAGACGAGAGCATGGCACAAGACAACAATATATGGCTGTGGGCCATACCTATACTGCACCCACCATGTGGGTGCAGTGCCGCGACAGACTCCCAGATTAGGGTATGATGGCGAGAAGATGACAGAGAATGGCTCCGACATAGCGGAAATGAAACCGGCGCGGCGAGTGGATACCACCGCAGGGCCACTGGTGACAAAGGTGCTGCTGCTGTCATGGCCGATTGTGCTGACGCATCTGCTGCAGACAGCGGTGAGTGTCGCCGACATCTGGATGGTGGGGAAGCTGGGCGCGCAGGAGCTTGCCGCGGTGGGTATCGCCCGCAGCGTGATGTTCGTGCTGATCCCGCTGTCATTTGCGGTAGCCATGGGCGTGCAGATACTGGTGGCACAGTATTGCGGCCGCCAGGAGATGGAAAAGGCCGACCGGGTCGTGAAGCAGGGGATTATCGCGGCCACGATGATGAGCGTGCTGATCGTCACGCCGGTGGGCTTGCTGATTTCGGGCTGGCTGATGAGGGCACTGGGGGCGACGCCGGAGGTTGTGGAGCACGGGGTGCCGTATCTGCAGCTTCTGTTTGCCGGCGTGGTGTTCATGGTGCTCAGCTTTGTGATCACCGCCGCATTGCAGGGGGCCGGGGACACCATCACTCCCCTGCTGCTGATGCTGGTGACCAATGCGCTTAATATCGTGATAAACTACGTGTGTATCTTCGGTGTCGGGCCCGTGCCGGCGATGGGAGTGACCGGAGCGGCAGTGGGGACGCTGACTTCGCGCATACTGGCGGCCATCGCGGGGATCCTGATCCTCTCATCAGGGCGCTTTGCGCTGACCGTGAACTGGGTCGGGAAATGGTACGTGCGCTGGCGCCTGTGGCCGCGGATGTTCGGCCTCGGTGTGCCGATGTCGGTGCAGGGGATAACGCGGAACCTTGGTTTCATGGCGCTGATCAAGGTGCTGAGTCTGACGGCTGCGGGGATGTATGCAGTGTCGGCATTCACGGTCGCGGGACAGGTGCGGATGGTGACCGCTATGGTGGGCCTGGCGCTGATGTCCGGCGCCACGACGGCGGTAGGGCAGAATTACGGGGCCCGCAACCTGCGGCGAGTAGTGCGCGCGAACTGGCTGTCGGCCGGTATCGCGGCGGGCATCAGTACTGTCGCCGCAGTGCTGTATGCGGTGTTCAGCACTCAGATTGTCGCCTCCTTCAATGCGCATGCCGAAGTGATCCGGATCGGGTCGCAGGCGCTGATACTGTTGGCGATCTCCGAGCCGTTTTTGACGGCCGGAATGAGCATCTCCGGATCCCTGCGCGGGACCGGTGATACCATGTCCCCGCTGTGGATCAGCATCGCGACCATTACCGTGCTCGGACCGCTGCTCAGCTACCTGCTGGCAATCCCCGCAGGTATGGGCACGGTAGGTGTGTGGATAGGGTACGACATCGGTGTCATCGCGCGCTTCTTCCTGCTGGCGTGGCAGTGGCAGCGGGGCAAGTGGCGGGAGTTAGCCGGGCAGGAGCCCAGCTAACTTTGGAGTTTGCTGCGCAAACTCTATGGGGGCCGTGAGTTGTAGAGGGAAGCAACTATGGCGAAGAGGAGGCGGAGAGATGAAAAGCGCCGAAAGTGGTATGGATGGACGCAAGTAGGCTGACAGGGAGGGCTGATTGTGAACTTCATCGTCATCTGTCTGGATACACTGCGCTGGGATCACCTCGGGTGCTACGGGAATCAGGAGATACAGACGCCAGGGATTGATGGCCTGGCGGAACGGGCCACCCGCTTCGAGGCAGCGTACTGCGCGAGCTTCCCGACTATCCCCATGCGCACTGACGCCTTCACCGGCACC
>CAZCJS010000279.1:0-5613 GCA_964498775.1 uncultured Armatimonadia bacterium | reverse complement strand
ACTGGAACAACAACTACGGCGAGGAGGACGACAAGTGCATCCTGTTCCACTGCGGACCGGTGCCCCGGACGATGATGAGCAACAAGGGCCGCGTCACCGACCATGCTATTCTGGCTAACGCGGTGGGCGAGGGCAACTCCTATGGTCCCTGCCAGGGACGCATCAAGCCGACGCCATTCACCTTCGGCAGCATGCTGACCGAAGATGGCAAGGTGAAATTCTACCTGGGCAAGGGCGAGTTCACCAAGGACCCGATTGCCGATGACTTCTTCGGCTGCGCAGGCGTAGCGCAGATCGAGAAACTGCAGGATGTGCTGCAGACCGTCGGCTACATGGGCCACCGCCATCACGTCAGCGTGACGCCGGACCATGTTGTGGAGCCGGTGTACGAGGCGCTGACCAAGTACGTGGGCTGCGAGGTGACCCTGGTCTAACTATCGCCGCCGAGCGAGTCATAGCGAACCGAAGCGAATGTTGCCTGCGTCTCACGCAGCCGACATTCGCTTTGTGGTTTCAGGCGAGCGGGGTCAGGGGAGCTTCCAGACCAACAGCGTAGAGTCCGAGGAAGCGGAAACCAGCATTGAGCCGTCAGGAGAGAGGGCCAGTCCCGTCACGTTGCCCTGGTGGCCGGACCACGTGCCTACCTGCTCGGCAGCGGTCAGGTCCCAGCCGAGGATGACGTTGCCGGCCCCGGCTGCATAGGCTCTGGTGCCGTCAGCGGAGACCACCAGGCTGCCCACGCGAGCTTTCTGCTGCATCTCCGCAAGTGCCTCGCCGGAGTTGACATCCCAGCGGATGATCCGCTCATCTGCACCCGCAGAGACTAGCGTTGTGGCGTCGGCAAAGCCAACGCCGCAGACCCAACTGCGGTGCCCCTCCAGTTTCCGTAGCTCTTCAGCTTTGGCGACATCCCAGAGGCGGACGGTCTCGTCACGACCGGCAGTTGCCACCTGCGTACCATCAGGGGACCAAGCCGCCGCCAGTACTCCGCCACGGTGTCCCTGCAGTACGGCCACCGGTTCGACGCCGTCCGTAGCCCATACGCGCGCGGAGCCGTCATCGGCACTGCTGAGCAGACGCCGGCCGTCATCGCTATAGTGAAGGGCCCGAACAAAGCCGGAATGGCCTTCGAGCTTGCGGATGAGCGAGCCGTCGGCGACCGCAAATTCCCAGATGACGCCGTTGTAGTCGCCGGCCGCGATTCTGTTGCCGTCGGGTGAGGCGCAGACGGCCACGAACGCGAAGATGCTGCCCGCATCAGGATTCTCGATGGTAAGCAGGGACTCGCCGGTAATCGCGTCCCACACGCGGATGGTGCCGTCGCTGGAGCCGCTAGCTACGCGCTTCCCATCCGCCAGGAAGGCGACTGCTTCGACTCCGGCGGCATGGGTATCCCAGGCGGCGCGGGGTCGGCCGGTTTCCAGAGAGCTCTCAGTCACCATGCCGCGGCCGTAGGCGAGTACATGCTTGCCATCCGGTGAGACTCGCAGACGGGTCACGAAGCGGGCGGTCTCGCCGGGGAGGTAGTAGCGTTGCCATCCCATGATGAGTTCACCGGTCTTGCGGTTCCAGCGGCGGATCTCGCCGTTCCTGGTGCCGGTCAGTATCTCGTCGGGGTCATGGGAGTACGCGCTTCCGGGTGAACCGCCGTTGTAGCGCTGGAGTTGCTTGTAGCCGTCAATCTGCCACTCGCTGGCATAGCTACGGCTGCCGACGAGGATCCGCTCGCCATCCGCTGAGACTGAAACGTGATAGGCGTGATGGCCGGTGAGGAAGCGATGCAGTTGCTCGCCCGTGCTCAGATCAAAATGCGCTGCACAGTAGTCATAGCCGCCGACGACAAATGCAGTTTTGCCATCCGGGGCGTACACGCCATGAGTGAAGAAACACGCCTGTCCGCGCTCGCCGGTGAGGGCATCCTTGCCGTCAATACTGAGGAGTTGACGGCCGCTAGCCAAGTCGAACTCCTTCAGACTGGGCGGCAGGCCGCCGGTGGTGAGTACCCGTGTTTCGTCGGGCGAATACTCGACGGAGGAACTCGAATGATAGGTTGGGCGGGTGAAACCGGGCTGATCGGCGTCAATCCGGTGTAGCTCCGTGCGCTCTTTCAGGCTCCACTCCACGACATCTGCTGCGTCGCGAAAGAGCAGCCTGCTGCCGTCTTTGCTGACCCGCAGGCTGCGAATGCCGGAGCGAGCGATGGTCAGCGCCTCGAGGCGTTCACCGCGGTCCAAGTCCCATATCTCGATGGTTGTACCAATCGCGAGCAGTCCGCGACCGTCCGGCAGGTAGGCGTGGGCGGAGTAGTTACCTTTCATTCTAGTGGTGCCGAGGCGCTGGATTGCGCCTGCGGGCAGGGGATCACCAAGGCGGTCGCGCGCCGGTTGTGGCCATGCGGCGACGGCTGACAACAGGCAAACAACAGCCAGGAAAACGGCACTTACGATTCTCATCAGGCTGTCCTCCAGTCATGGAGATGATGCGTAGTTCGGCCAGGAGCCGGTCTTGCGGCTTCAGTTATCCAGCCACAGGGGTCGGTCTTCATCCGTTAGCGGCTCGATGACGGGGACGTTGCCTTCCCCGAGGGCGGTGATTTTGAATGAGGTGGCCTGGGGCGTCTTATCCGGGCCGATGATGTTTTTGTACACGCGGGTGTTGCCGGTGGCATAGACGGATTCTTCAGCCGAGCGGGCAAACCAATTGTTATGGACCTCAGCGCCCTGAGAGGGCTTTCCGCGAATGCCGACATGGCGGTTAGTGCTGAGGAAGGTGTTGTGATGAATGTGCATCCAGTCGCCGGCGATGTCGGTGCCGTCGCTGCGATCGCGACCGCCGTGCATGTCGAGGTGCGTACTGGTGGCATTGGGCCCGATGAGGTTCCATGCGGCTTCATATCCACAACCGGGGATGCCGGAGGAAGCGACGTGATGGCGGCCGTAGTCGAACTTGTTGGCAATCACACGAATGTCGCCGCCGCCTACGGAGACTGGATAGCCGAGGCCGTCGCGCTGAATATGGTGGAAGTCGTTGTGATGAACATGGGTGCGAGTGGCATAGCCCCCGACGCCTATGGCGCCGGCGCTGAAGTTGTATATCTCACAGTTGTCAACCTGGGCGCCGCGGTGACGTATTGAGAAGAGGGTGTCCCGCCAGACCTCGCGCCGTCGCTCGCCGTAGCCGCCATCGAAGCGCAGGCCGGTGAGCCGGACATTCTCGCCATCAGTTCGGAAGCCTTTGAAGTATGCAGGTGGGTTGTTGTACAATCGCGCACCCGCTGAGCCGTTGAGGCCACGTGTGCCTGCGAGGGTCACGCCGCCCGGGATGGTGATGTTGCCATGTCCGGTTAGATCAATCTCGGTACCATCCGGGACAAAGACCACCTCGCCGGCTTGCGCCTTGCCCAACGCCTCAAGCAACTCGTCAAATGTCGTCACCACATAGTCGCCAGTGGTGTGGATGTCGGTATAGCCCTCGCCGCCGCCGATGGGATTGCCGGTCGGATTGGCCTCGCAGCCGTACACATCGTCATAAGGGTATTGTGCCAGGCAGACTGAGAGACTGAAACCGACGACGCCCAAGATGCCGAGGTAAAGGAGAAAGGTTTTCATGCATGCTACTCCTCTCGAGTGGCGGATCATAATCCATCTATGTGTATGACAACCACGATTTTGTGGGTGTTGGTGACTGGTAGAGCGGCTAGTATTTCGGCGAGCCATCTGCGGACCAGCAGATATCGCGCGGATGCACGGTGAACTTGATCGGCCCCTGGTAGATGTCGTTGATGGCGATCTGATGCCACTTGGCATGGCCGTCCACATAGATGATATGGGCTCCACCGTTGTGCCGCGCCGGTATAAAGCGGGAGGCGTGAGGGTTTATCTGGACGGTGTAAGCATTGGAGGTGTGGTAATCATTTATATCTTCGGTCCAGGCGGATTCGGCTACTACCAGCGTCTCAGCCGGGTATGCAATCTCCGAAGACTTGATGAAACTGTCGGGGTTTGATGGGGCACCGACAAGGTAGTAATTGATGCCATAGTCGAGGAAAGCCGCCGAGCCTCGTGGCCAGGCGGGTGGGGTTGAACTGGGACAGTGGAAGACTTGGCGGTTCTTCATGTACGGATCCAGGAGTTCAAACCAGTATGCGTATCCAGCCCAGCCGCCGCCGGAACTGGGCCAGCGGATATAAACGGGGACCAGGTAATCGTCATAATCGGACTGGTACATGGCGTTGGCAAGCCCCATTTGCTTGCAGTTGCTCAGACAGCTTGTGGCCCGCGCCTTCTCGCGAGCTCGGGCGAAAACGGGGAAAAGGATCGCCGCGAGGATCGCGATGATGGCTATGACCACCAACAACTCAATGAGAGTGAATCCACGCTTCATGATTCCTACACCTCCTAATATATTGTGCATTGTACTATGTGCGTCAAGCTCGAATCATCGCTTCATGGTACGCAATAACACTAAGTATTGTACCCTGTCCGGCTGGTTTTCAATAGCTATTCACGCTTCTTCTCACTGCAATATCCGTTTGCCTGAGATGATCTCACCTCCGTCCGTGCATTTGCGCAGTCCGCTGCGCGCGGCAGGGCCGTGACTATGGCAACTCCCACACGAGTAGTGTAGTGTCCTGGCTGGCGGAGATGAGGCGCTTGCCGTCGGCTGCAAGGGCGAGTGCATTTACGCGGCCCTGATGGCCTTTGAGGGTCGCGGTCTTCTCGTCGGTGGACAGGTCCCAGCACGTAACGAGATTGTCGTCGCCGCCGGCGCAGGCAATCTTGCCGTCAGGACTGCAGACGAGGGCTCGCACCCAGCCGCCGTGGGTCATTTTCGATATGACCTCTCCGCTCTCGAGGTTCCACTTGAATATCTTGCCGTCTCTGCCGGAGGAGAGGCCATGGCGGCTGTCGCCGGCAAAGGCAACCGCATTGACCCAGCCGCGGTGTCCTGTCAGCGTTTTCAGCAGCTTCGCCCCGGGCAGATCCCAGAGTCTAACAGTACCGTCTCGTCCGCCGCTGAGGACAAACTTGCCATCAGCGGACACTGCAATGGCGAGCACTCCGCCAAGATGCTGCTTGAGGATATGCACCGGTTCAGCCTTCTCCATATCCCATACGCGCACAGAGCCGTCACCGGCGCTGCTGAGCAGGTGTTGACCGTCGGGTGTGTATGCCACTGCGAGGATGTAGCCGAAGTGGCCTTTGAGATCGCGGATGAGCTCGCCGTCAGGGAGGCTGAACTCGCGAGCGATACCGTCTTTGCAGCCGGCTGCAACACGCTTGCCATCAGGGGAAACAGCTACTGCGTAGGCGCCGAGGGTGGCACCTTCTATAGTGGACAGACACTCGCCGCTGTCGTAATTCCAAGTGCGCAGAGTCGCATCGGTCGAGCCGCTGATTGCGGTGTTGGCGGAGGGCAACAGTGCAACCGCTGCCACCGGCCCGTTGTGGCGTTGCCAGGTCAGTGTAGATTTGCCATCAATGAGACTCGTCTCGGCCACAATGCCGCTGCCGTAGGACAGTGCGCGCTCGCCGTCAGGAGATACCTGGATGTGGGTGACGTGGCTGTTGTGCGGACACCAGCGGAGCAGGACCTGGTTCTCGAGGCGGTTCC
>CAZCJS010000278.1:0-5618 GCA_964498775.1 uncultured Armatimonadia bacterium | reverse complement strand
GTCAAGAGCATGGTGAGTTTCGACAAAAACGCGGGCGGTGGCGGCTTTCTCGGTAGTCGCGCGAGGACTGGCTAAAACTCGCTGAATCGTAGTTGCAAGCCCGGCGGCATCCGCAGGCGGCGCCAGCCAGCCGTAAGCCTCAGCACCAAGCAGGCCGGCTGTACCCGGCACGTCTGTAGCCACGATTGGCACTCCGGCGGCCATCGCCTCGAGCAGCACGTAAGGCAGGCTCTCCCATAGCGACGGCAGCACGAAGACGTCCATGGCTGCGAGCAGGTCGGCGATGTCATCGCGGCGGCCCAGAAATCTCACCCGCTCCGCGATACCAAGGGCGTTTGTCTGCTTGACCAACTTGTCGTGTTCGGGCCCATCACCGGCAAGAAGCAGAACAGCATGATCGGGAAGCTTGGCAAAAGCTTCGAGCAGATAGCGGTGTCCTTTCTGTGCGGTGAGCACGGCGACTGTGCCGATTACGGCTTCGAAGTCGTCTATGCCGAGCGCGAGGCGTACGTCTTGGGGGTCGGCAACGGAGCGATAATCTTCAATGCGAATGCCGGTGGGAATAATGACGATGCGATCCGCTGATGCGACGCCGTGGGCGATGGCATCTTCGCGGTCGGCTTCAGACGCGAGGACAAAAAGGTCAGTATAGCGCGCGGCGAGCCGCTCCAGACGCGCGTAGAAGGCACAGCGGGGCGATGAGAAGCGCATCTGGAACGCGAAGCAATGGGGGCTGTAGAGGCTTGCGCAATCGAGAGACCGAGCAGCAAAGCGCGCGAGGAAAGCGGCCTTTGAGCTGTGGCTGTGGACAACCTGCGGCTGCCATTGGGCGATTATTCGGCGGATCTGGCGCATGCACTGAAAATCTGAGATAGGGGAGATGCTCCTTCGCATCGGCACCTCTGTAACCTCGAGACCGGCCGACCTCATGCTTTCGATGTCCTCGAGGAAACGAGGGTCGCGAAGACTGGAAACGATGATGTGCTGCTGAAACTTATCCGGCGGCAGACCAAAGGCGAGGTCGAGTAAGTAGTGGCGAGTGCCCCCAATGGTGGCCTCAAGTACCTGGATGATACGCAGCCTGTCAGCGGCCAAGACGTTTCTTCACCTTACCCATCAGATGTGACCAGACGGCGTGGAACTCCTCAATTCCGGTTACTGCAGCGGCAGCGAGGTAGGCGACACTGCCCGCTCCACCGACGCCAGCGAAAAGCACCAGCATCTGGATCTTTTTGCCCCCGAAAGGTGGCTCCCACGCCAGTACTGGCTCCTGGAGGAAGCTAAGCATCGCCCACATCACTACCCCCATGGTCGCCGTCGAGAGGGCCAACTTGCCAAGGAAAGGGTAGACTCTCGCCGGGTCCACACGCCCGATACGGCCACGCAGCATGGCATACAGAATCACGACCTTTGCGGTCTTGGACACTGTGAGTGCAAGTGCGATGGCGGCGATGCCTACACCGAATCTGCCCAGGTCAGGGACGCCCGAGGTGTCGTGCGAAATGATGAAAACGCCGACATAGCCGATGATTATATGCAGCACGGCCATCGCAGCGCCGACATAATTGGGTGTCGCAGTGTCATTGAGAGCGAAGTACCACTTATTGATCGAGCCCTCGACGGAAAATGCCATGATCCCCAAAGCGTAGCAGAATAGCGCGATAGCCGCCAGGCGCGTGCTCTCCGGACCGAACTGGCCCTGCTCGAAAATGACAGAGATAATCACGCTGGAAAGCAGCATGATCGCGACAGTTGCGGGGACGAAGACAAAGGCCATCGCCCGTGTCATCGAGACGAGAGCATTTGCCAGCCTGTCCTTAGCGCCTTGGGCGGCCCACTGCGCCAGGTACGGATAGACCACGAAGCTCACAGCCAGCGGAAGTATCTGCAGAGGTGCGTCAGCCATCTTGCGGCCGAATTTCAGGCACGTGAAGGCTCCTTCCCCCACCCTGTCAGCGTAGATACTGTCGGCGAAGTTGCGAGCCAGAGAAAAGCCGATACCGACGATCACGGGAGGCATCAATGCAGCTACGGTTCTCACACCGGGGGTGTTGATGTCGAATGACAATACGTAGTTCTTCAGCTTGGACCAGAGAGCCGGCACTTGTACAAGGAAGCGCAGCGGATACCCGATGAGAACGCCCAGACCGGCGGCATAGATAGCGTTAGGGTTCTCGGGATGGAAGAGGTACTCGAGGCCGACAATGAGCACGACGACTATGCCGATCCGGCCCGCACAATCTGCAACAGCCGGAACTGTGAAGCGCTTGTAGGAGTGCAGTGTCAACTCAGGCATGACGGAAAGGCTGAAAAGTAGCAGAGCCGGGGCCATGATCCGCAGCAGCGTCGCCGCTATCCGGAGGTTGCCGGGGTCGGCAGCGAGATTTGGCCACAGCCCCCCGATGATCTTGTTGGCGAAGACCTCGAGTGAGACGACGATAACCAATAGTACGAGAAATTGGATATTGGTGACGACGCTGGCGAGATGCCACGCACCCGCTTCGTCGTCCTCCAGCTTCTTGACGAACTGCGGGAGGTAGGTGGGACGCAGCAGCTTCTCGATCTTGGCGTAAATCTCGCTGATAATGGTGTGGTAGGGCAGATAGAAGGCGTCGCTGACTGCCCCCGAGCCGAAGTAGCCCGATATGACCATGTCCCTGACATATCCCGCAAACTTGCCTGCAGAAAGGAACACGGATATGACCAGTGCAGCTATGGTCATCTCTTTGCTGGCGCTACGCTGTGGCTCCGAAGCGTCGGCTGCGGAATCCGGGGGCGTCTGGTTCATTTGTGCCTCAGATGGCAGTGGTGAGGTGCGATGTTGTGACGTTGGGCATCAGGCTCTTCATATCATGCTAACGGGTCGTCATGCGGCTGCCCTCACCGGGTATCGGCGGCCATTGGCGCAGCTTCAGCAGTTCCGCAAAGATGGAGCCGAGCTGTCCGGCATTCCTGGTAATGTCGTAATGGCGCTCGACGCTGTAACGGGCATTAGCAACCAGGCGGCTGCGGAGGTCGCGGTCAACAAGGGCATGCTCGATGTATTGGGCTATCTGTTGGGCATTGCCGGGCTGCGCGAGTAGCCCCGTCTCCTCGTGTAGGACGAGTTCTCCGATAGCGCCAACGTTGGTGGCGACCACCGGTATATCGGCGGCCATCGCCTCGATAATGACATTCGGCAGCCCATCGCGGTCCCCATCTTCGGCGACGATCGGGGTGAGTGCGAACAAGTCGGCCATGCGGTAAACAGCCATCATTTCGTCTTCAGATTGCTCGCCCGGCAGGTGAACTTTGGTAGTCAGGGCCAGGCCGTTGATCAGTTGCTCCAGTTCCTCGCGTTGTGGGCCCTCGCCGATTATTGCCAACTCGAAGTCTATGCCCTCGGAGGCGATGATGGCAGCCGCGCGCAGGAGAATGGGAAAGCCTTTCTTCTCGATCAGCCGCCCCACTGACAGAATCAACGGCACCCGGTAGTCACGGTGGCTTCCCGGGACGAACTCCGTAAAATCTATACCGTGACGAATCACCTTCAGCTTCCCAGAATTCAGCATCGCGTGCTGGCGTTGCAGTCTGTCAGCGCCGTAGTTAGTACATACGGAGATGAATTCCGCGCCGGCAAGCTTGGCCCGCATTACCCGAGCCTCGTCGGTAAAGATGTCGCGTGCGTGACAACTCATGCTGAAACCGACGCCCAGCATCTCAGCCAGCAGCAGACCTACAGTGCTCGGATAGGTGGCGAAATGGGCGTGGATGTGTCGCATCTGTCCTGGCCGAACCGTGACGACGAAATAGCAGGCAGCCGCAAATGCTGAGATGAGTTCTCTGATAGCTCCAGGCTCGCGAATGGCGTGGCTGAGGGCCATCCCCAATGCCGACAGGTAACCGAATGGCTTGTAAAGGACTGCTCTGAACAGGGCCGCGACTGAGGCCCACGACAGCGAACGGGGTCTGTAGCGCGTGTGCTGCAGAAGCGGGCGGGCCGAGTTGTGGATCAATTCAGCGCCCGGTTGCATCGAGAGTATCGTGATGTTGAACCCGAGCTTCTGGAGCGCGCGTATTTCCCGCAGGATGAACGTCTCGGATACTGACGGAAATTGTCCGAGCACATACGCAATGCGGGCGCGCGGCTCTGCAGCCTGCTCAGGCACCTCCAACCTCCTCATACAGCGTTATGACACGCTGCGCATGATTAGACCACGTCCAGCGCTCAGCGAGTTGGCGACCCTTCACAATGATCTCCTCACAGCGGTCGCGATCACGACGCAGAGACAAAACAGCCTCCGCCAGCACTTCAGGCGGTCCAAGCGGTACGACCTCAGCGGCCTGCCCGGCCAACTCCGGCAGAGCCCCCCCGTCCGACACGATAGCCGCCGTGCCGCACGCCATTGCCTCCAGAGGCGGCAAGCCAACTCCCTCCCACAATGACCATTGTATCAGAAGCGACGCCATGCTGTACAGAGCCGGCAGATCCTCGGCCGCGATAGGCCCAGTGCGCCGAATCCGATGAGCTACCGGGCTGGCCGTGATGATTTCGGCGAGGTTCTCGGACTTCCATGTCTTAGCCCCGGCCATCACCAGATCCTCGTCGCTAGCAGCAGCGATTTGCTCGTAGGCAGCTACGACAGCGCCCAGGTTCTTTTTCGGCTCGATGTTACCCAGGCACAAAAGGAACCGCTCAGGCAGGCGGTATTGACGCCGCACATACTCCCGGCGTTTCGCATCAGTGACGGGCTGGAACTGGGAACCGATACCAAGTTGAATAATGCGGAGCTTGGGTGCAACCTCGGGGAACATCTCTGTGACCGCATCGGCGGTGCAGTGGCTCGGCACGATGATGCGTGTGGCCTTCCTGAGACTGCGGGGGAGCGCCAGGCGATAGTGGGCGACATTACTCGGCTTGCACCATTGCGGGAACTGCAGCGCAATGAGATCATAGACGGTGAGTACCGACGGCCCGCGCCAGTTCAGGGGCATGACATAGGCCGGTGCATGAAGCAGCTCACATCCACGCGAGGTCAGGTAGCGCGTCATGAGCGTCTGGGTGAAGATGATTCTGCCGATGCGGGAAGAGGCTAAACCCGGCGCCGTCAGCGTTTGGATACCGAGTTCCTTCGCGCGAGGTGCGTATGCCGGGGTTACCAGCAGGGAGGTGTCCACCCCAACCTGCGGCTGAGCAAGCGCAACGGCGAGCTGCTCGACGGAAATCTCGACGCCGGTGTGGAACTCGCCCAGAAGCAGACCGTCTATGGCCACCTTCATACCGGCCACTTCCGATGGGGTCGGCGTTGTTGAATGTCGAGATAGAGGCGTTCAATGGTGCGGGCCATCTGCTCGGCGGAGAAATCAGTCGCCACGCGAACTTTGCCGGCAGCAGCGAAAGCCTCTGCGAGTCGCGGCTTGGTGATGATGGTGATGGCGGCTTCGGCGAAGTCGTGTTGCTGCGGCTCCACGAGCAGTCCGCTTTGCATGTTCTGGATTATCTCCGCCGGGCCGCCGGCGTTGACGGCGACACAGGGAGTGCCGACACACAGGGCTTCGAGAATCACGCGGCCCAGTGGCTCCCGCTCGGCGGTATGCACCAGGACGTCCATCGCCGCAAGCAGGTTAGCCACATCGTC
>CAZCJS010000277.1:0-5628 GCA_964498775.1 uncultured Armatimonadia bacterium | reverse complement strand
TCATCCTCACTGCCCGCGTGCTGGGTTTTGAGCTAGGGGCTGCACGGGCCATCGGAGCCGTCGTCTTCGCCATCGTCATCGGCCTGCTAATGTCCTTCTTTTTCCGTAACGAAGAGCTCACACGCGCCGAGCAGACCGAAACAGCCTTCGCGGGCATGGCGCAGGATGAGCAGCGCCCGCTGTGGCAAACTGCGACATACATCGGCGTGATGGTGCTGATCCTGATCTTCGCCGCCTGGGCCAAACCGGATGAGCAATCCGGCCTCTGGTGGGAGATTTACAAAATCCACTGGTTCATCGTCCTGCCCCTGCTCGCGATCCTCGGCCTGATGCTGTGGCGCTGGTTCAGAAACGAAGAGTTGACAGAGTGGGTCGGCGCCACCTGGACTTTCACCGCTCAGATAATGCCGCTGCTGTTCGCCGGCGTTCTCGCCGCCGGATTCTTGCTGGGTATGCCGGGTACGGGCAACGGTATCATCCCCAGCACCTGGATCGAGCGGCTGGTGGGCGGCAACTCCCTGTCCGCCAACTTCTTCGCTTCACTGGTGGGGGCGCTCATGTACTTCGCGACTCTCACCGAAATCCCCATTCTGCAAGGGTTGCTCGGCAGTGGTATGGGCAAGGGCCCGGCCCTCGCGCTGCTGCTGGCCGGCCCCGCCCTGTCGCTGCCTAATCTGCTCGTCATCCGCAGCGTCATCGGGACCCATAAGACTCTCGTCTTTAGCGCCATCGTGGTTGTCATGGCGACGCTTTCCGGCATTATTTATGGCAGCTTCGGATGAACGAACCGTCAATACCACACTGAGGTGAAGGAAATGAAGATTCAGATACTGGGAACAGGATGCCCCAAGTGCAAGCAGTTGGCCGCCAATGCCGAGCAGGCCGTCGCCGACCTCGGCATCGAGGCCGAGATTGAGAAAGTCACCGATCTCAACGCAATCATGGAGCTGGGCGTGATGATGACGCCTGGGCTGGCTGTTGACGGCGAGGTGAAAGCCGCCGGCAAAGTGCTGTCGGCGGACCAAATTAAGGCGCTTCTGCAGTAGCTGAGAACCTTAACCTGCAGGTATTGATTGAGGAGGCTGCGCACGGATTCCCTTCCATTACCTGTAGACGCAGCTTCCAGCTGCGCACGGATTGGGAACGGCCGCAGGGTGGAAGCCTGCGCTACAGGATAAGGTTGAGGAGGCTGCGCAGGAGTCGCCTAGAGCCGCGAGCTGAGAACCTTGACCTGCAGGCATTCGTTATCGTATATCACGTTGTCTTGGCCCATTTCAATAAGGAAAGGGAGATTACAATGCTGGAGAAAAGCTGCTGTGGTGGAGATGTGCTGCTGCTGACATGTTCCGGCGGCTCAAACGTTGGGCAGATGTCCAATGAAGCCGCCAAGGCCCTGACCGAGCAGGGACAAGCCAAGATGTACTGCGCCGTCGGCGTGGGTGCCGGCCTCGAGAACTTCATCGAGACGACCCGCAATGCCGCCGCCTGCGTGGCCATAGACGGCTGCCCGATGGGCTGCGTGAAGCAGGTGCTGGAAAACGCCGGTCTGGAGGCGGACGTGTACGTGCTCGTCACCGACCTTGGCATCGAGAAGCAGCCCGGTTTCGACGCTCCCGACGACGCGGTGGCGAAGGTGACGAGAGCGGTAATTGACGCCCTGGAGGGCCCGGGCTGCTGCCCGGAGCAACCAAGCAGTTACTGCGGCTGCGATCAGTAGTTGCAGGCTGTATCGAGAGGCCCTGCAGCAAGCCTGGCAGGCCCGCCTGTCACCGCAGATTTGCGACAAGCGCCAATCGGCGTAATCTGTATCAAACAGGAGAGTGGTAATCGTGAGACCATACAAGATCGCCATTGTGGCGGTTGTAATCATTGCCGTAGTCGTGGTTTTACAGGTCAAGGCCTCCAGAGCGCCGCTGGCCGAGCAGGCGGATATGGCCGCCACAGAGATCGCCGCCGGCGAGCCGCTTGGGCCCGAGCTACCGGCCGAGCCCGAGGCGCCGGAGGATCTGGAGGAGCCCGCACCGCCGGGTGAGCAGGCCGCTGAACGCCTCCAGCCTGCCCCCCAGCCGGAACCTCCCAAAGCCGCCGCACCGCATCCTAAGCCCACGCCGGAAGTGAAAAGCAAGCCCCAGGCACAAAGCAAGCCCCAACCGAAAAGCAAGCCCGCTTCCGCTGCTACCGGCACTCAGCCCCCGGCGGCGCCTGCAGCATCTGCACCGGAGCCCAAGAAACCCGCCGCTCTGCCGCGGATGGTGGACGTGGGCGCCGATCACTGCATTCCCTGCAAGATGATGGCGCCTATCCTCGATGAACTGAAGAGTGAGTACGCCGGCAAGGTCATCATCGATTTTGTGGACCTCGCACGAGATCCCAAGGGCGGCGAGCGCTATGGCGTCCGAATTATCCCCACGCAGATCTTCTTTGACGGCGACGGCCAGGAGTTATACCGCCACGTCGGGTTCTATTCCAAGGAAGAGATACTGGCAAAATTCGCGGAATTCGGCTTCATCAAATAGTCCATCCCACGATCGGGAGATGATCATGTATTTCCGACAGTTCACCTTAGTATTGCTGCTGACAGCACTCTGCGCTCTCGCACTGCCGGTTGCCGCCGATGGCGAAAAGCCGGTTGGGGACCAGCCTCCGACGACGGTGGAGCAGGCCTATCTCGGCCTCAGCAAGGGGCCGTTGCGGAGCGCGCAACTGACCGACCTGCCCGCAGACCTGGTCATGCGCTCCGGGGATATCCAGATAGACCTCGCACAGATTGCCGCCGAAACCAACGCCATTGAGGACCCGCCCCAGATCCGCGAGCAACTCCAGAACAGTGCATTTTTCGTCCTCGAAATCCTCGCCACACCGGCGCTGCTGCTGAAGGAAGCACGGGCCGCCGGCATGGACACCGCAGACCAATACGATGCCACCGTCATTGAGGCGTACCTGAAGAGCCTCGTGGACGAAGTCGAGGTCACCGCGGAGGAGGCGCGCGCATTTTTCGGCGCTAATGCCGACATGTTCGGCAATGCCACCTATGAACAGGTGCAGGCTGATCTGATCGCGTACCTGCGCCGGGAGAAGCAGGAAGCCTCCGTGGCTACCCACATCAACTCCCTGAGTGAGCGGATCCCCGTCGAGGTCAACGCCGCCTGGTTGCAGCAGATAGCGCCGGCCGCACTGGATACGGTCGTGGACCGCGCGCGGCGCTCAGGCAAACCGGCTCTGGTGGACTTTGGTGCCGGCGGATGCAGTGCCTGCGATCTGATGACGCCGATCCTCGAAGAAATCCGCGCAGACTACGGCACCCAGTGCGACGTGCTGTTCGTGTCGGTGAGCGAAGAGCCGGTACTCAGCGCCCGCTACGGCATCGTCAGTATCCCGGTGCAGATTCTGTTCGACAAGGACGGCAAGGAATTCTTCCGCCACACCGGCTTCATCCCCAAAGAGCAACTCGTCGCCAAACTCTCCGAACTGGGGATTCGCTAGCGTGCAGGAACTCTTTGCCACGCTAACTCAAGCAGTTGAGGGCACCGCGGTGGTGGCGCTCGCAGCCGCCTTTGGCTGGGGCGTGCTGAGTATTCTGCTGAGCCCCTGTCATCTGGCCAGCATCCCGCTGATTATCGGCTTCATTGACCAGCAGGGGCGCACCTCGACGGGCCGCGCCTTGTGGCTGTCCACACTGTTTGCGACCGGCATATTGATCACGATCGGGGCCGTCGGTGCGATTACGGCCTCGCTCGGGCGCATGATGGGTGATGTCGGCGCCTACGGCAACTACTTCGTGGCCGTCATTTTCTTCATCGTGGGCCTGCATCTGCTCGGCGTCATCCCCATGCCGTTCAGCGGCCCGACAGCCGGCGGCTGGGGCCGCAAGGGCGCGGCAGCCGCTTTCGTTCTCGGCCTTGTTTTCGGCATCGCCCTGGGGCCCTGCACCTTCGCCTACATGGCCCCGATGCTGGCGATCACGTTCAGCCTCGCCGCAACCAGGTTGCTCTATGGCATGGCGCTGCTGCTTGCTTATGGCGTCGGCCATTGTGCGGTCATCGTGGCCGCCGGTACCTCTACCAAGCTGGTGCAGCAGTACCTCAATCGCACTGAAAGTTCCCGCGGAACTGTGATCATCAAGCAGGTCTGCGGCGTGCTGGTGGTGCTGGCCGGCCTCTACATGCTCTACATCGCCTAGCAACCTCGCAGGGCCAACACAGCCGTGCAAAAGGCAGGCTATTGCTTGTGAATATTCTATATATCTCCGGGAGCCCCAGGAAAGACAGCAACACCGACTACCTGCTGGAAACGGCACGCGCACTAACGGGTGGTGAGTTCCTCAAGCTTGCCGACTACGATCTCGAGCCGTGCCGCTCGTGTTGGGCATGCAACAAGTCGGGGCTATGTGCCATTGAGGACGCCATGAGCGAGATAATTACCCCTATGGTTAGGGGCAGTGACGCTCTCGTACTGGGCACGCCGGTCTATTTCAATAACGTCTCCGCCCAGCTTAAGACCTTCATAGATCGCACCTGGCCGCTGCGGGGAGAACTCGCCAACAAGATCGGGGGCGCGGTTGTAGTCGGCCGAAAATACGGGCTCGAGGGCGCCGTCACTGCCATCAACGCCTTCTTCCTGAAGCACATGATGATTCCAGCCAACAGAGGTGTTTGCGGCATTGCCTTCAGGCAAAAGGAAATAACTCAGGATGAAGAAGCAATTGAGGCAGCTATAGGCCTGGCAGAGCGCATCTTGGAGTTGGGGAGGATAATCGGCTACCGGTAGGCGGCAAGCATCATGATTACACGTCTGCGGGGGAATGACATCCGATGGGTGACAAAAACGACGCAGGACTGTGGAGTCCCAACCCAACCCATAAGGTCCCGCCTCCGGCACACTGCAGGCCTGCCGCGACCTTGCGCCAGCCCGAGGTGGCAAAGAATCCCTCCTGTAGGCGAGGCTTCCAGCCTCGCACGGGTCGCCTAGCATTGCCCTCCTAGCAGCGTTGCCTCCGTGAGGCGGATGATCTTGGTATGCGCACCGCTCCAGCCGCCGACTACGTGGTTGAAGCGCACCAGCAGCTCCCCGCGCGCGTATTCATAGATATGCGGATACGAGACCTGCGGGGCTTGCTCCGGCCCCCGCACCACCTCCAGCGGCTCCGTCCAGCTCCGCCCGTCGTCCTCGGAGATCGCCATGTGCAGCGCCGTCCGGCCCTGCGTCGTGTCCATCGTATTATTCCAGATGATCGCCATGTTGCCGCTTTGTAGGCGGGTGATATGGCAGGGCGAGCTGGGACTGCGGAATACTGACGGCTGCGGCTGCGACCAACTGAACCCGCCATCCTCGCTGAAGACTTCCAGGAAGTGGCCCAGCGTGGTGCGGATCAGCATCCAGATGCGCCCGTCCTGCAGTTCGATGACTGCAGGCTCGAGAGCTCCGGCATGGTCGCCCTGCTGGTTCTCCAGGTCAATGTTCTGGCCGAGTTGCCACGTCTCCCCGTCGTCGCAGGAGATGACACAGGCGCTTACCAGCCGCCCCGGCTTCGTCACATCATAGCTGAACGGGACCAGCAGCAAGCCCGCCGAGGTCTGGATCGCCCCATTGGTCGCCCCGCTGTAGCCCCGGAAGATGATGCGATGGTGC
>CAZCJS010000276.1:0-5642 GCA_964498775.1 uncultured Armatimonadia bacterium | reverse complement strand
TGTTTTCAATGCGGGTGCCCTCTTCCGGCTGGTAGCCGGCGGGGTCGCTGTAGCCGTACAACAAGTCAGGCAGCTCTTTCATGTTGGAGAAGTTGTGGGCAGCGTAGGCCGGAGACTCGGTGTAGAAGCCATCGAAATGGTAGCGCGTGTCCATGGTCTGATGGAATCCGTCGAGCGCGCGATGAACCCTCTCAGGCTGCTCAAGCAGAAGGCCGGTCGCAGCGCTCAATGAGAAAGTGGCCACCCCCTTGTTGCTGACCGAATCCCAGCACTCCATGTCCGTACATCCGGCATCGAGAAGGTCGTGTAGTATGCGGCGATCCATTTCCGGGCTGACCACCGGTTTGCCATCGGGATACTGTGCCTCGCGGATCAGATCATATGCTATTGTCATGTTCAGCAATGGTCCTGAATCACTGCCCTTGCCGTGGGGACTGAGGCGCCCGGCTCCCCAGAAGCCATTGTGCAGCTTGGAGTAATCATCATAGCGGTTGAGGCCGTAAGCATGGCAGATTGTGTCGGGCGCGAAACGGCCGCCACCGCCATGTTCGCCCATGTTAGCGGCCACTTCCGCGGGCGGCCAGTCGGCGATACTGCCATCGTAGGAGTGGTAGAGGTAATTCGGATAGACACGGGCGATGCGGTCCAGGATCCAGGCCACGCGTTCAGCATAGCCAACCTCGCCGGTCACCGCGTAGAGCTTGGCCAGAGGCAGCACCTGCCCCCACGCCCAGCGTACCTTGCCGTAGCGGATCATGCCGCTGAAGCTGGTCATGACGGGACGAGTCCCCAGCCACTTGAGTGCATGCTTGTCGCGTTGGTCGGGATCGGCAATTTCTTCAGGGGTCTGGTAGTAGGTGAAAGTCTGTCCCATATGCGGACACTCAAGGACGCCGGTCTCGGGATACTCTTCGTTGGGATAGACTGTGCCGCAGAAGGCACACTTGACCTGGTCCGGGGCACTGACGCTCCAGTTGAAACGGCCGGCGCCCATTTCTGACTGCTTGCCGACGCATGCGGGGCAGTTCTGGCCGTAGAAATTGCCGGGCGTAAGCTCGGGAATCAGCTCCTCGAAGAACTCCCGATCTTGCTCCATGGCGAACGCTGCCGCACCTCGCCAACTGCTCACGAGGCCCTGTGCCCAGGCGTAGCGCTCGATGTTACGACGGGCGTTCTCGATATCCTGAGGCTTATAGAGAGTGCGGGGTTGAGCCAAGACGATGGTGCAATTCAGCAACAGTACCAACACCAGGCCGCACAGGTAAAAAGAGGGGAAGCCTGCGAACATACGGACTTTCATGACAATGACACCTCCGGCGGCGCGTGCTTCAGCCAGGTGCAAAGGCTAGCAGGCCAAGGTATCCGCGCCCGTTGAGCATTGACATCTGCACGAACAGCGAGATGAGGTTCCATGCCAACGAAATGTTGCTTGATCAAGTTATTGGGTATAACAAATTATAATTCGCAATGTGCGCGTCAATCTCCTGCATTGGCGGCACGTCGTCAGTGGATTTGATGGTGGTGAGTTCGAGGTAGGGGTAGACTTCACCGCCCGGGTTAAGCTGCAGTATCAACGGGCTGGAAGAGACGAAGTCGGGCTCGCTTGGGAGTGGTAGCAGGGATCCGTCACAAAGTGGAATAACACGAAGGCGAAACAGAGTGGAATAGAGAATGGTAGATATAGGATTCCGGTAACTGTCGGGGGTGCGCAGGGCGTATGCTGCACATACGGGACGCTTGCTGATTGAGTCACACGAATGAGGTGTGTAAGATGCAGAAGATCGCGGTGGTATTACTGCTGATTGGGGCGGTGAACCTGGCCATGGCTAAGAGCGGGCGCACATACTACACGCCTGAGCGGATTGCCGCCGCGAAGCAGAACATCGAGGAGCATGAGTGGGCAGCCAAACAGCTTAACTTGATAATGAATGCGGCTCCGCAGCAGGGCGGCCTGGCTACCACCTATGTCGGAGCAGACAGGGTCGTCGGCAAGAGTGATGAGGAGGTGTTCGCGATGATGCCCGACATCACGATCCCTCGCAAGCGCGAACACCCCACCACCACGTGCCCGGTACATGGGATCGCGCTGCGCCGATACAGCGGGTACCAGCCGTGGCGGATGGATTACGAGAAGCATCCGTATAAGCTGATATGTCCGGTAGGTGGGGAGATGTATCCCTCGAACGACTTTGCGGCCGGCGATATGACTGGCGGCGAATACCCGGACGACGGCGACGGCTGTGAGGTTGACGGCACGACCTACCAGTTCATCCGCATGTACGTGCATCGCTGCTATCTAGAATATGTTCTGCCTGCGCTAAAGGGGCTGTCCATGGCCTATCTGCTTACCGGGGAGGCGGAATACGGACACAAGGCGGCAGTGCTAATGGCGGGGATAGCGAATCAGTACCCGGGGCCGAAGTACCACAGTGAGCACTGCTACGGGGGGGAGTACGGGCACCGTTCGGGTCTGGTGACTGATTACATCTGGGCCAATATCGTGCTGGTCCCGATCGCGGAGTGCTATGATGCGATTTACCCGATTTACGAGCAGGATCCGGCGCTTCTGGCGTACCTGAAGGCCCAGGGGCTGCCCGGCGATACGGCGGGGGAGGCACGGGAATTCGTCGAGGAGCACATCTTCCGCCAGGCGATGCAGGCGCTACTGGATGTGGCGATTCAGGGCAATCCAGGGCATCACCAGCTGGCCGCTCTGACAATCGGGCTGGTCATGGACGAACATTCTGATGCCAAGCCGGACAGCCGTGATGTGGTCTGGGGCGCGTATCACAAGGGTTATGCGCCGGCGGCATGGATTTTCTCTAATTTCGTGACGCGTGACGGGGGTGGTTACGAGGGTCCCGGATATGACAGGATCAAGTTCAACTATATCGCTGTCGGCAAGCTTATGGAAGAGCTTCGGGCCCTGCATCCCGACATTTACACGGAGCAGGAGTTTCCGCGCATACTCGACCAGCCTAAGGCGCGGCAGATGTATGACTTCTTCATTGATGTGACGAGCCTGGGCTTCTTCACCCCGCCGGTTGGTGATGCCGGTGGAGCACGCCTGCGACCCGGCATCATTCCGCGGAGATATCTTGCCCCATATTCGCACTTCTTCGTTGATGGCTTCAGGATCTACAAGGATCCGCGCTATGCTAACGTGCTTCTGGGACTCAATGACGAAATGCCGGCAGTTGACCTCTTCGAGCCATCCATCGAAGCGGAAGCTCGAGAGGCCCGGGCGGCACCGGAGGGGACAATCGAGGCGGCCACCAGGCTGCTGGATCATTATGGCTTTGCCTATCTGCATGGCGGGGAACCGGGGCGCTACGAGCGCGAGGCCTGCATCAACTACTCGGCTCTCCGCGGCCATCAGCAATATGATTTCCTCAGCCTGCACCTCTTCGCTGACGAGATGTCCCACCTGCCAGACCTCGGCTACCCCTACAGTTGGGACTACCGGTGGCAGTGGGACAGCAACATCTATGGCCATAACACTGTCGCCGTGGATGGCTGCACGCCGCTGTGGGCGCACGAGATTCCCCGAGGTTGGGTATCGCTGCTGGGCGACAGCGAGGGCGTGCAGGTAGCTGCTGTCGCACACGAGCCTTACAGGTATCATGCTGAACTTGAGCCGGAGCAGCCACCGGTGAGCAGGTACGAGCGCATTTGCGTGATGATCGAGGAGGACGAGCAGCAGAGCTATCTGCTGGACTTGTTCGTCGTCGAGGGCGGGCTCCGGCATGACCAGAGCTGGCATAGCGTGCTGCGAGAGCCGACCTTGCCGGAGCTGAACTGGAGCGAGCAGGAGAACGGCACTGCGGCCGGCCCGGATGTTCCCTTTGACGGCAAATACACCAACGTGCGGGGTCAGGAGACCCAGGACGCCTTGTGCTACATCACCGGCGTGAAGCGTGCCGGGCTGAAGCAGCACGCGATGTTGGAGTGGGATTATGAACTTGAGGAGCCGGCGGGACTAAGACTGCACGTAGTGCCTGTAGATGGCGAGCGGCAGCTCATCTATGGCAGCGGCAGGTCGCCGGCACGTCCGGAGGAATGGCGCTTGCCGTACCTGTTCGTGCGCAACGAGGGCGAAGAGGGTCTGCAGACGCGCTTTCTCACAATCCTGGAGCCATACCGGGGTGAGGGCGAGGCCCGCATCAAGAATGTGACGGCCAGTGGGCAGTGGCCGCTGACGGTCAGGGTGGAGCGTACCGGCGCAATGGACGAGATAGTCATCTACGCACCGTCGAATGATGAGGCTCTCAACCGTGGTGTGCAACGAGACATCGGCGTCTCCGTCCGGACCATGCTCGCGGACGTGGCGGTGCGGGAGGTGAGCTTTGGGTGTCTTACTGGTCAGCAGGAAGAGAGCGTATTGCGCGGCGAGATCGTGGCCCTCGACCGTGCGGAGAACACGATTACCGTGTCGGGGCATGTTCCGACAGGCCGCTCGGCGCCGCGCTGGATTCGCATCTACAACTTCGGCCGTTCATCAATGTATCAGGTGATCAGCTCTCGGCAGAGTGATGGTGGCGGTGGTAGTGTGCTGCGGCTGAAGGAAACCGCACTGCTGGGCCGGGGGATACCTATCGGCTACCGACAAGGGTGCATCGAGAACGATATATGTCTGCCCTTCGCCACGGGTAGAGTGGGCGAGAATGGGCACCTGATAGACTTTGCCTGCCGATTTGCCGGTGCGCGGGTAGAGAACGACGACGGATCGGCCTCGCTGCTGCTGCGGGGTATCAACGGTGCCGGATGGATCACCGGTGTTGCCGATTACGACCTGTACCTGCGGGAGCCGTCGGAGGCTGCGGAATTGCTGGAGATGTTCGGGCCGACGGACGGGACGGCACGGTTCGCCATCTATGACTATGGGGCGGGCGACAACTATGAGGTGGCGCTTTGCCAGGTAGTTCGCTAAAACGCCATTGTCGCCGCGTGGTACACTGCACAGCGATACGCTGACTTCTCTGCTGCTACATAGATTGCCGGGAGATGAAGGAACATGCGCTACCTTATCGCCGCAGTTGCTCTGCTTACGTGTGCGTTCGCCGGAGCCGCCGAGGACGTGAATATTGCCTACGCCGCCAACATTACCGTCAGCCCAAAGCCTGCATCGGAGAATATGAATGTGCTGGTGGACGGCAAAGTCACCAGCGGGCTTAGCTTTGATGTCGGGACCTCGGGGCACGGCAGCTTCACCTTCAGCTTCGACGAGCCACGCGAGGTGTCGGGAGTCCGCGTGTATCAGTCCCATGTGGTTTACTACATGACCCACTATGTCATCGAAACGGACACCGACGGTGACGGGGTGTTCGATAAGACGCTTGCCGAGAATGCGGCTGCACCGTTGGCAGATTGGGCCGAGCATTCGTGGGACACTGTGGGGCTGAAGGCATTGCGTCTGCGGTGTTTGGAGGGCGAATCAAAGGGCCGCCGGGCCCATCCGTCGCTCGCCGAGGTGGAGATTATCGGCAAGCCTCTGGCGAGTGACACGGCCAGGGCCTCCGCGCTGGGTGTCGTGGTGCCCCGGCTATACTCCGTGCGGCCCCTGGAGCGCGATACGAGCCTGGTGGTCAACGGCGCGGCGCCCGCACTCATAGCGCCCGACGACGAGGCCTACGCTTCCTCGA
>CAZCJS010000275.1:0-5699 GCA_964498775.1 uncultured Armatimonadia bacterium | reverse complement strand
ATAGGTGACAGGGACCTGTCCGAAGAGACTGATGATGTCGTCGAAGCCCTGGCGCTCCCGCTGCTCAAACTCGGCGATGCCGTCGAGCCAGTCGAGAGGGGCCATGTACTCCGCTGGCTGAGGCCTGCCGCCATGCCAGTTGCTGTGATAGCCGATGGCATGTCGTGAGAGCGCATCCATGGCATCATAGCGTATACGGTCGCGCATGACGCGTGCCTTCTGGCCGACTATCTTCATAGTGCCTCGGACGCCGTGACTACTCAGGATCTCACAGAGGCGCTTGGCTGCGTCATCGCTCTGCGTGACGCTACAGTCTTCGACATCAAACCAGAACAGGACATACTTCTTTGCCATCGTGTATCACTCCCAGGAACTGACCGGTGCGCACCGAGAGCCCGATCCGCACGTATGATTCGAGGACTACCTTGGATATAGTTCGATGGAGCAGGGCAGAGTACCTTTGCGGCCGGGACAATGCACTGGGTGGCTGGAAACCGGTGTAAAGGCCTCACCGCGCGAGGACTCAATAGTCGAAAAGGTCACCTTCTGTCGGTCAAGTGGTGCCGTATGACCGTCACGCGGACACGAAAGCGATGGTCGGGTAGCCTGAGTAGTCAATCACGTGTTTGCCGTTGGTGGTGGGGTACTCGAAAGTCTCTCGCCGCATGAAGTCGGAAGGGCCCTCGGTCTGCCTGGCGAACTTGCCGTCCTCCTTCAGGTACTCATCGGCGTACCTGGCGATCAGCCCCGGCCAGTTGCCGATGCTATGCTCAATGTTCGCGACCACTTCGCCGTCTATGTCACCTCGGTGAGGAAATGAGTGTCCACATCAATACCGGCCTCGACCATATTGGCGAACTGGCGGATCTTTGGCACCACCGGGCAGGTGGGATCGGCGACACCGTGGATGATGACTATCTGCAGCCCCGGGTTGGCCTGGTGGAGAAGCCGACAGTGCTCGAGATTACCAAAGTCGCGGATCTCCTGCATGTCGGCGGTCAGGTAATTGGGGGCGTCGGGGTCTGGTGAGTAGGCCGCGTCGAGGTGACTGCCATATTCGCCGGTGCCATAGGCGATGCCGTCAGTCAGCCCGGGCATGCCGCACTTGTCAATGCCACAGGCGAAGGTGTGCGGTGCCAGTTTCATGACCATCTGGGTGATATTGCCGCCGCCCGAGCCACCCACTGAATAGATGCGGTGCTCACTAAACGCGATCTGCTGATCGCCGAGTTGCTCGCGGATCGTGTAGAGAGCGCCGATTGCGTCCATCGCCTGCAGGTAGCCGTGGTCATAAGGCCGGTCCCTGTGCTCCGTCCATTCCGTGCCGCTCTGCAGATAGTTGACGCTGGTGACGATGAGGTTGTAGCGCTCGGCGGCGAACTTGCAGAACGCAATGATATCGGGATTGTCGTAGACACCGCCCCAACCGTGAAGCGCGAGCATCATGCCCGTATTCCCGTTAATGCCATTCGGTGGTTCCTCGAGGTGCATCTTTACCGCGCGCTCGCCGGGTACTAACGGCCATTCCTGGGCTACGAATTCCTGCTCCTGTGAAAGCAACATGTGCTAGAACCTCCTGCACTTACTTGAGTCTGATTACAGGTGCAACTATCTTCGCTCTGTCTCCTGCCGGCGGATGCCGGCGAAGCAGTACAGATTACCGTCCCAGTCACAGATGAAGAGCGCATTTCCGGAGACCACTGGCGACCCCTTCAGCGGCACACCAAGGTTGCACCGCCAGAGAAACTCTCCGTCATCGAGCGCAAACGCGTATAGGTGCCCATCGTCGGCGCCGACATAGACGACATCAGCCGCGACCAGTGGCGTTGACATCCCGCCAAATTCCTGGCGCTGATTGTGCCGGGCGGAGGCCACATCATAGACGAACTCATGACGCCAGCGCGGCTCTCCACTCGCGGCCTCGAAGGCGCACAATGACGAGCTGTTGGCCAGCACGAGGTCTCCTGCCGGAACCGCCGCCGAGATGCAGACGAGTGCACGGGGCATCTCGCCCTCCCAGCGCCTCTCGCCAGTGTCCTCATCGAGGCAACTGAAGCCGCCAGGCCGCCCGCAATTGACATAAACGCCGCCGCGGTAGGGCACCGGACATGTGGGCGCCTTGGCAGCGGTCCGACCAACCCAGATCTCTTCGCCGCTGTGCGCATCGCAGGCGATGATCTTGCCGGAGAAGCAGGGCACCAGCAGCTGGCCCCGGTGCATCGTGGCGAACGTATAGTACATCTGCTCGTCTGACGGCCGCATGGCGCGGAGTTGCTCCCCGCTCACCGGGTCCAGGAAGGCCGTATGGCTGTAGTCGCTGACGACGAGCAGCTGATCACCGTACAGCAAGGGACAGCCGCGTATATCGCTCCGCCCAAATTCGAGTGGGAACGGTTCGGTCCGCCATCGTTCTGTGCCGGTCTCGGCGTCAATGCCATAGCATGTTCCCATGGTGTCTATGGCGTAGATGAGGCCATGTCCGGCCGCGAGACCAAAGTTGATCGAGGCGTCCAGAGGCGTTCGCCACAATAGAGTTCCGGTCGCCGGATCGTGGCAACAGACCGCGGCGTGGGGATGACCGATCTCTTTGTGCTCGACGCCGACACAGACGCGGCCCTGATAGACGATGGGGGAGACGGCCTTCATGTTCCGTCCGCCGATATTGGCCGTCCAGGCAAGCTCCAGCGGCGGTTCCAGCGGCTGCTCGCGTACGCGGGAATGCTCTATCCGGAAAAAACCCGGCCAGTCATCGCCGATGTGCACCTCGACAGCGGGTCGGTCACTGACCTCCCCGATATACGTCTTCTCCCAGGTGCGCCAATCTTCATCCCGCGCGGTGGCGAAGACCTCGAACTCGCTGCCGGCCTTCGCACTGTCCCAGGTGCCTTCCCATGTCCATGCCCCCGAACGGATTAGGGGCACCTCCACCGCTCGCCCCTCAGTGGCGATATGGCAGGTCACGTCAGTCACTCGGCGGATGGTGTCATACGCCTTCGCTTGTACTGGCACAGTTCCGCGGCCCACTACTTGCTGCGGCGCAACGATCTCCAGTCTCTGCATCTGACCGCAGACGCGAGTTTCGCTGGTGAGTTCTCCGTCGGCGTAGCTGACGACCCGGAACAACCGCGAGAATGTTCCCCAGTCACGGCCACGCATCGGCCCGGTATCCAGGTAGGGTACGCCTCCATAGCCACAGGTTTGAATTGTGTGCCAGTGGCCGAAGAGCAGCCCGATGATGTTGTAGCGCTGCAGCCAGTCCTCCATTACCTCATTGGGTGGCGGGATGTGCGTGGTCACAACGATTGGTTTGCCGGCTGGCTGGGCAGCCAGGTCTGCTTCCAGCCAGGTGCTCTGCATTGCCAGCTCGCGCTCGGTTATGTACGCTTCCTCGCTGACATAGCTGGCGAAATGTACCGGGCCATAGTCCCAGGAGTACCACGCCGGACCAAGGTTGATCTGGTAATTATAGACGCTGCCGTGGCCCTTCTCATCGAGAGCGTAGTTGCCGTCATGACCGCCGAAGATATCATAGACCTCCAGGTGCGACCTGGCGCGCACCTCCCGATACATGTCCATCTCCCACTGGCAGCCGGTCATGGTAACATCGCCAGCATTGGTGAAGAAGCCCGGCTCGCCCGACATCCGAGTGAAGTGGTCGAACTCCTCCAGAAGATAGACGAAGCTGAGCAGGTCGGCAAACTGCGTGTCGCCGGCAGACAGGAAGTTAAATGCATCTCTGTCGGCCAGCGCATCACGGGCGAAGACGAAGTCATGATGGTACTCGCTGCGCTGCTCATCAGGCGGGATGATGCGGTACCAGCAATCACCAGGCCGATAGCCGCGGGGTCGCGTGACAGAGATGATGCGCAGTTCTCTCAGGTCAAACTCAAGCTGGTACTTCCCCCGTGAATCGGTCGTCGTCACGTGCTCGCCATCGCTGATCAGCACTCCACCCAACGGTTCGCCGGCGTCATCCAGCACCTGACCAGTAGCGGTAACTTGCCGTTGACACACCGGCAAAAGCGGGCGATCGGGATACTCGGGACGGTCAGGAAGCGGCGGCTTGGGCTGTGGCTGCAACTGCTTCAACTCCTGGCACTGCACGCTTCGGGGCGATACATCGGCTTGGCTGTGACCGTGTCTGGATGGCGACAATTGCTCCGTCACTCCTCAGTGGTGCCTCCCCGGCATCCCTCGTGTCTGCAATGACGTCAAATTTCAGCGTCCTATGCGCCGTAGCACAGGTTATGACCTCCATAGAGCTCTCATAGACAGGCATTTGTACCGCCGGGGCCGCAGCACAAAGGGCCGCAGCTTGATTCGGCTACAGCCCCGAGGTTTGCTGCACCAGTGGCCTCAGCGGAGCATCTAAATCGTGCTGAGCGCCTAGCTCTGGTCGCCGGGCCGCGATGAACCACGCCACTGTCGCAGCTCGTGAGCAGATGCGGCCTACCATAAGAGAATAGGCGAGATGGAAGCTATCTAGTCGGCATGGTGCTCCCAGGCCTCACTATCACCGACCACAATGCACACTCCGCATCACTTACAGTGTCCGTCGCAGTAGCAGATATTGAGACCTACGCTATGACCGCCCACCTGCCAGCCGCAAAGCGCGGCTGCCGGCGGATGCCGGCAAGTGCGCGCTGCTTGTGGGGCATGGGGCTATCTCGCCATGTCCGGCGGCGGATGGAGCGCTTTTACGGATCAGGCCGCTGAGGCCAAACTCGCGTACCACTCGCCGAGCCCTGACAGCACCATCTCCGCAGCGATAGTCGCCACGATGAGGCCCGTGATGCGAATGAGAGCACCCATCAGATTGAAGCGCATCAACACGGCGCCGATATGGCGCGAGAACAGCATGATAACCAGATTGACAATGACCGCTATCAGGATCGCCAGTGCCGTCGGCCCCAGGCCATGAGCGGGGGGGAAGGATATGGCGGCAGTGATAGTTGCCGGCCCTGCGATCATCGGCGAAGCCAGAGGAACAAGCGAAATCTCGGCCAGCTTGTCAGCATCCGTCGTCTCGAAAAACACGCCTCGCGTGAGAGCTTGGTACCCAATCGCAAAAAGGACGATCCCCCCGGCCACCCGCAACGAGTGGAGCTCCACATGGAAGACCAGAGTGAAGATGGAGTTCCCCACTGCCGCGAGGATCAGCAGCAGAGCCAGAGCGACAACCGAAGCCCTGATCGAGGCCTCGCGTATCGCGGCCGTCTCTTCCTTGTCCGCAAGCATCGAGAGAAGGAACACCTTGCTAATGGGGTTGATCAGGGCCACCAAGTACAGCGCGGCACTTAGAGTATGTCCCATCATGCAGTCTCCCATCTGGTCTGCATCGTGCTGCAACGACTGGCCTGGCGAAGCCTTCACGCCGCGAGCTCTAACTGAGCGCCTCTACCATCCGTCCTCGCCCTCCGGCGATTTCAGAGCCTCGATGTGGCTAATGTCACCGATGCAGTGACAGACCCAGACGGCGGCGTCGCTGTCAGGGGGATAGTGAGCAAACTCAGTGACCGAGCTGTTGGCGACCATGTAGCGCGGGAAGCCGATTTCCGGTACGCCGAGCATGACGTCAATCAGTTTGCTGAGAAACTCGCCGTGAGCGACCGCGCAGATGGCATCATCGCCGCTGTGCACAGAGAGCAGTTCCTGCAGAGCCATCCGGGCCCGACGGTACACATCGCGGCGCGTTTCGC
>CAZCJS010000274.1:0-5731 GCA_964498775.1 uncultured Armatimonadia bacterium | reverse complement strand
GATTCATGCAGACAGCATGGACGAACTGGAAATCTCTCTGACCGGACCGCCGCTGGATATTCCCGGGGAAGCAATCAAAGCCATGAATCTCATTGTATTCATGGGAATGCAGAGGACGACCGCCGCCATATTGCGTCGGGTCACGAAGATATACGAGTTGGCTGATAGCGAATACCGCCCGGCTTACGAATGGGACGCCAAGCGGGATGAATTCATGCCGCAGGAACTCGCGCTATCTTCATCGGTGCTGGAGGGCGAGAAGCTTGCCTCAGCTACTGAGCTTGTGACGCAACTTGTCAGGGCGCAGATCCGCGACTTCAGGGCGATGCGCAGCGCCGTACTCGATTGGTATGGCCGGCAGTAATAGCCGCGCGCCCCGCGACGCCGGGTCTAATGGCTGTGGATGAAGTCGCGGATGAACTCGGCCTGCTCGGGGTGCTGGTCTATGAGGCAGTTGCCGAGGATGTTGTAGCCGGCCAGGATGCCTGTATCAAGGTGCTTGCGGATCGCATTCAGTTCTATTTCCAGGAAGTCCAGGGGCACCGGCGAGCGGCTCGGATAGTCGCGGATATAGATGCCCATGACGATGGGTTTGTCCGGGAAAACCTGGCGGCAGCCCTCGATGTACTCCTCAATGTTGACAAGGTTTTGGTATTCCCAGACCCAGAGGTTGATGACATCCACGGCGTCCACCCAGTCCTGCCAGTACTCGTTCTCGAACTCGTGGGTATAGACGACAATCCAGAGGTCGAGGTCGGGATTGTGACGGCGGAGGGCCTGCTTGATTTTCGCCGGTGCATCCGGTGTGGCATTCTCATGCGCGGCCACACCGTGGGTGTCATCTATGAAAGCGCCGACGATGTTGGGGAACTGCAGGGACAGCCTGCCGACTTCCTCGGCCTCATCCGCGACGAATTGGGGATCGTCCTTGCGGCCCTGTGCGAAGGTGAAGCGATCCGTCTCCGCCCTGGTCTCGTACCAGATCCATTTCGAGATGTCGCCGGTCACTTTCGGTACGTGACTGAGCTTGGCGAAGTTGACCTCGTTGTTGGGATGAAAGATGAAGTTGGCGCCGGGCACACCGAAATATGTCGCGCCTTCTCCGACGCCGTAAACCGTGGGCTCGACGCCGGGATCGAAGCCGATGCCCTCCCAGACCCATCCGGCTTCCGCCATGCTACCTGCGCTCATCGTGTCAGTCTCCTCCCGTGTTGATGGAAGTCTCGTTGCGGCGGAGGAGTCTTTCGCCTCTTTGTCCGTGAGGCCTTCACGAGTGAAGAAGAGATGGCAGTAAAAAAGGCCCGCCCTCACAGTTGGGGAACAGGCCTCAGTTACCTGGTAAACGTCGGTCTATCGCTCGCGACTGGTCAGATGTCCTCGGCACCAGCTCGTCTGCGTTTGAGCCAGCCCAACGCGCACAAGCCGAGGCTGGTGAGTACCAACGTCGCGGGCTCCGGTTGATCAATATCAGCGTCAACAACCATGTTGGCGGCGTCATTGCGGCAGCCCTCAACCCAGGTCACGCCGATTTGGTCGCCTACGTACAGGGCGGGGAGCAGGCTGCGGGGGATCGTCACCTCAATGATGTAGGTGTCGTAGAGGGTCTCTTCACTGGAGCCGAAGTCGTATGTGTAGTAGGTGGTGGTGGTCTCGCCGAGATAACTGCCGGAGAAACTGGCCCAGTCGGGATCGAAGTTGGTCAACTCACCGTTGGAAGGGACCGCCCCGTTAGGAGTGCCCAGGTACCAGTCGGAATTGGCTGTGCGATAGAGCTCATTGCCGATGGTAGTGCCGCCGGAAGTAGCGTTGCCACTTGTCTGGCGATTCTCGTAGTTGAGATTGACACCATAGTCGTAGCTGAAATTGTCCGGTGAATGGGGGTCGTTGAACCCGAAGTCCAGTGCGAGGTCGCCAGTTACGATGAGTACATCGTCCATTCGAGACTCGTAGATGCCTGGTGACGGATCGAAGGAAGTGACTATGGCGATGTAGAGGTTGTCGGCGTCGTCATCGAAGTATATCGCTTCGACATCATAGGGCTCGCCACCGGCGGGCTCTGTCCCCTCATTGATGTCAAATGAGTTGGAGTTGCCAACGCTACCGTTGGCGTCCCATGCGCCGAACCAGTCGTCAACCTCGTAGTCAATGGTGCCGGCGTTCTGCGTGGGGGTGTAGCTGTCGGGGTCAATGCGATACGACCATGCGTCCTGGTAGGTGTCCCAGCGCCGGTTATCGATATTGGAATCAATTTCGAGCGTGACACCGAAGTGGTCATAGAGCAGATCAGCAGACGCGTTCGGCGGCGAGAGCAATACTGCCATCGTCAACGCCAGAATAATGCCCACAGTACCACGCACCAAAGTTGACCTCCCCACCTTCGCCACTTGTGTCATTGCTGTACAGCAGTTCTGAAAGGGGTTCAAGCGTCAATTCCTGGCACATATTATACGGCGCAAAGCTCCCGCAGTCAATGCTGAAGCAATACTACTCAACATTTATTTACGGTCTATTTACTTATGGTTAGCTGTGTGCTGCAGCCTATACAAGCATCGTCACAACAATCTGAACCTCTGCGGCGGCGGGCGTCGGAGTGTCCAGGCGGCCGGAGAAGCGGATATCCCGGCCATCTACAGCTATGGTGACGCCGGGGCGGAGGTTGCCTGCTTCATCAATCAGGCGGGTGCCGAGGCCTTCGTAGTCCGTGGCGAGCCGAAGCAGGACATCAGCGACGGTAGCGGCTTCCAGGCTGACTGCCGCCAGGCCTTCAGTATATTTTCGGAGCGGTTCGGGTATTAGCACGGTTACCATGCCTGCGGCCTCGGTTTCAGTCGTAATCGGGGATTTCAATTAGCGTGCCACCGCTTTCTCCTGATTCTTGGGCGGCCTGCATGACCGCTACCGTCATGCGTCCCTCTTCTCCCGTGACTGGAAGCGGCTCATCGCGCAGGACGGCGGCGGCCATGTCCTGATAGTAAGTCAGCCAGTCGGATGCTAAGTAGTCAACCTGCGTCTCGGCCTTCTTTTCACCCTCAACGGTGACCACTCGAATCCGTCCCTCACCCGCATCGCCGATCAGCAGCTCCTGGTAGTGGGGGATGTAGTTGCCCTCGCAGATCCCCAGCTTGGAGTCCTCGATAGCGCCCTTTGTCCCGAGTATGTGCCACAGCGGCTTGGGTATCGCCGCGATGCGTGAGAATGTTATGACCGCGGTCGCACCGTTGTCAAACCAGAGATATGCTCTGACCTCGTCGGCGATCTCGACATTCGACCAGAGACGCCTCTGGGTGGCCCCGGCGACGCGGGACACCTTTGAGGGGACGAGGTTCAGCACCCAGTCCACGGCGTGGGGGCCCCAATAGAAAAAGACCCCGCCGGATTTGCGCTCTTCTGAGTACCACCATTGTTGGGGCCGGCCCCAGCTCTCCTCACAACACTCGATATGAAAAACCTCGCCAATAGTCCCCTCGCTGATAACCTGCTCGATGGCGCGATAATTGCCATCGTGCCGACGATTGTGGAATACCGCCAGCTTGCGGTCTGCGGCTCTGGCCTCATGGATCATCTGCGTACATTCGTCGACACTGGTCGCCATCGCCTTCTCGACGATCACGTGCTTGCCCGCGCGCAGGCATTGCGTGGCTACCTGGGCATGGGTGAAATGCGGCGTCACCACACTGACCATATCGAGGTCGTCATCCGCCACCATCTCCGGGACGGATGCGTAGGTCTGAATATCGGGAAAATCGTCGCGCGCTCTATCCCGTGCCTGTTGGTCAATGTCACACACGCCGACGAGGTTGAGTTCCTCGCAGGCGCTGATCCAGCGGCAGTGCATGCGACCGAAATCATGGTAGAGACCGTAGCCGACGACGGCACAATTCACGGCGCCCTTCACATCAGACATCCAGCGTTTCCCCCTCATCATAGCGGCAATGGTCCTTCGCGGTGCGCATCATGGTGGCGATGATCTGCGGATCGGTCGTGCGCGGCACACCTTCTCCGGTGTTGAAGATGTATCCGCCGCCGGGCTTGCCTGCCTCAATGACCGCGACGGTCTCTGCTTCCACTTCGTCGAGGTGTTTGGCCTCAAAGAGCTTAATTGGGTTGATGTTCCCCGACAGACAGACGCGGTCGCCCAGAGCTTCCTTGACGCGCGCTAGGTCTATGTGTTCGCCGACATTGATCATGCTCGGTTCGATTTCAGCCGCGAGTTGCAGGTGCGGTAGAGACGGTTCGCCGGCATGATAGATGGCCCACGCGCCGGCCTGCTTGACGGCGTCACATACGCGTTTGGCGCCGGCCAGAGCAAACTGCTCGTAGTGAGCCGGCGATAAGAAGCCCGATGAGGCCACACAGTCCCCGACCCACAGGGCGTCGGCGCCGGCCTCAATCTGCTCTCTGGCCCAGTACGTCATCAGTTCGACCATGAACTCGGCGGTGTCAGCAAACAGCTGCGGCTCCATCATCATCAGCATGAGGGCTTGCTCGACGCCATAGAGCAGAGCCACTGCGCTGAACGGTGCCGCCACCCGCCCCGCCAGGACCACCTCATCGCCCAGCGCCTCCTTGAGGCCCTGGAGGCCGGCCAGATGATGCGGCATCCGCCCAGCGCTCGCCCCATCGGGTGTCGCCAGGCCTCTCAGCGTTTGCGCAGTTGCCTCCGGGTACCTGACTGCTGCCGGGGGTACGCGCTGCTCCGTCTTTGTGGCTACTCCCAGCGGCTCGAACTCGATGTAATCATCCGGATGGAGCAGCACCCAGTCGTAGTCATACGTCTGCACCGCTTGCACCCAGCAGGCTACCATGTGCTCGGGGCTGGTGATGTAGTCGCGATAGTCAATGTCATACTGCTCGACATCGAACTCTTCGCCAAGCGCGAATATGGGGACTCGCGATGGGACGCCGAGGTCAACACATGTCTGGACATCCGTTAATACTGATGGGTAGGCCATTGGTTATGCCTCCGGGAGCGTGGGCCGGGGACTCTATGCGTCGCTTGGTCAGATCCGGCCGAATTTCTCACATGCCTCGGCGATCGCTTGCTCCATAAGGCCAACCATCAGGTCAATGTCTTGCTTGGTGATGGTCAGCGATGGCGCGAAGACCAGAATGTCCTCGTTGTTGCGTAGTATCATGCCCAGCTCATAGCAGCGGTCGCGGATCCAGCTACCAATTTCACCTTCCGGTTCGAGCTTCTTCCAGGTTGAGCGGTCTTCGAGGAGCTCGAGGGCAACCAGCAGGCCGATGCCTCGTACATCGCCCACAATCGGGTACTTGTGGAGTTGCTCCAGTTTGTCGCGGAGGTAGGGGCCCATTTCGCCAGCTCTCTCGACGAGGTTCTCCCGCTCGATGATGGCGATATTCTCGAGCGCCGCTGCACACGCGGTGGTATGCCCGCCGAAAGTGAAGCCGTGCCGGAACTCGGAGCCGGGCTTGCTGAAGGCATCGGCAATCTGCGGTGTGGTGACTGCGGCGCTAATCGGGAGATAGCCCCCGCCGAAGCCCTTGCCGACGGTCATGATGTCGGGCACCACATCCCAGTTCTCGCAGCAGAACCACTTGCCGGTCTTGCCAAAGCCCACCTGGACCTCATCGAAGATGAGAATGATGCCGTGCTTATCGCACAAGTCGCGGACGCCGTGGATGAACTCGGCGGTAGGTGCCCAGTAGCCGGTATTGGAACCGGAAACGGGGTCCATGATGATAGCGGCAAGGGATTCGGGGCCCTCGA
>CAZCJS010000273.1:0-5735 GCA_964498775.1 uncultured Armatimonadia bacterium | reverse complement strand
AGAGTATCAGCTTGACGCCCCTGACGACGGAGCGAAAACGATTGATGTTACAGCCAGCTGAAAAAGTTAATGAGTTTATAGCGCACAGCGGGGCAGCGATACTCCGCGAGGGTGAGCGACTCAGGATGCGCAAGTTCGCCTTGTCATCGACTACGAACTTTGCAAAGGTGACTGGCTACAATCCGTGGAACTTCAAGACCGACCAACCGCGGCACGACCCGGAGACGGGTTTCTATCCGTGGTGCCCGTATGCAGAGAAGCTCGCAAAGTATATGGATGACAAGGTTGCTGGCATAGCCAAGCCTGTCAAGCCCGGATTCGTAGCGCGCAACCACATTAAGACGACAATCGTGGAGCAGCACATCGCGCGGCGCGCGCTCCTCAAACCGAACAGAAACTTTCTCATCGTCTGCGACAATGACGTTAAGGCCGAGCAGCGCCTCGCTCGCATAGCGAGTTGCTACAAGAAGCCTGAGATACAAGAACTGTTCCGCGACGAACTGTACCCGAATGACGGCAAGGCGCGCTATTTCTACACCGGTTCCAACATATATATGAAGCGTCTCAATAGCAGCGACGCGACCATTGCGGCGCTCGGGATTGGCTCTTCGTTCGCAGGCTGGCACGCCACGGATGAGGGCGCTATCTGGATGGACGACTTGGTGAACGAAAAGAATTATCGCAACCCGGAAATCATGGAGACCCTCTGGCAGAACATCCAGCAGATAATCCAGTACGTTGCATCGCCCGGCTGCGAGATAATTATAACCGGTACAAGATACACGTTCTTCGATTCGTACAAATATATTCTTGATGAAGACAGCCCAATAGCGAAGAGCATTGTGCCTGGAGCAATCACCATGGGGTGCACCGACACTGACGACCTGAGCCCGGAAGCGAAGCCGCTGTTCTTCCTTCGCTTCTGTCTGAACCCCGAGGACGCTGACAAACCCGTTGTATACAAGGGCGTTACGTTCGACCCCGTGAGGGAGTCGCTGATAGAGAAGCGTGACAGCACGCATCCTAAGAGCGAGTTCTACGCCCAGATGATGAACAAACCTGTCTCCTCGGAAAACCAAGTCTTCAGCGAAAAAGCGTTTGACCACTGGCTCCCGTGCAACGGGACCGAGCTGCGCGAGTGGCTGCAAAAGGACGAAGCTATTTACACGCTGCTCAAGCTGAAGCCGGACGAGGAGATTCCCAAGACCGAGGCGCAGTACCGCAGCCCTCTATATGTAGGTATGCTCGGCGACATCGCATACGCCGACAAGAGCCACAGCGATTACAGCGTGTGGATGGCGGTTGCGTTCGACAACTTCGGACACCTCTACATCCTCGATGGCGAGCGGACGCGCTATGGGCTGAAGGGTCTCAAGGACTATCTGAGAAAGATATTCAGCAAGTATATAGTCTATGGGGCAGATAGATTAGGAGTCGAGGTTCACGCGAAAGAATCGACGCTGCTGCTGGCACAGGAGGCGGCGATTGAGGTTGGCGCCCCATTCACAATGGCAAGCAAAGATGGAAACCCCGGATGGAACCCGCTCAAGGATAATTCGTACCAGAAGAAAACACAGCGCATAGCAACAGCCCTCGAGTCCTTGCTGGCGGCGCGTAAGCTGCACATCTGCAAGAACGTCCCGCGCGAACTGATAGAGGCTCTGGCGCAGGAGGCGATACAGTTTCCTGCTGGCCGGCGAGACGACACGATTGACACTCTGAGCAACGCCCGGCAGATATTCCCGGTTCCGAGGGGAAAAACGAACCATAACGTAAAGTGCGCACCGATGGCCAACGTGGGGCGTCGCTCGCGCAGGATTCGGAGAGAGCTTCGATGGTAGATAGACAAGGCCGCGGAAAACCGAAATACGCCCTGACGCAGTGGGACGAATATCGAGCGAAGGTTCAGGCGTACGGCAATCAAATTATGGAGGAATACAAACAGCAGGCGGCCGCCGCGACCGCGGCTGGACAGGACGTTCCTCCCCCGCCGACCCTACCTGAGCCTCTCCCCGCAATCCCTCCGGTATTTGTGACAGACCTCATGCCGGAGATGGCTGAGAAAAAAGGCGACTTCCCTGCGGCAATGCACGAGGTTTTTGACGACTACGAAAAAACCCTCAAGTGGCTCAAGGATTTGCGCAACCCCAAGGAGATGATGTGGGCTGAAGCTGAGGCCTACTACAATATGGCGGAGGAGCTGTCGTATGACGATAACCGCCGCAAGTCTATCGAGATGCTTGAGAAGTTCAAGCCACACAAGGAGTTCTCCCCCGAGCGCATGTCGCTGGTACTCCCGCTCGTCTACGAGGCCGTGCAGCTTATCGGAGCGCACCTCTACTTGGCGATGCGTGGACAGGGGCCGAAGTATTGTGAGGTCTTGGGCCGCAACGCCGGCGACATCGAAAATGCAAAGCGGGTTTCAGAGTTTCTGAATTACCAGTACAGCTACGAGATTCCTTCGGAGGATATTTACTCCGACCTGTGGCTTGACTGCCTACGTCTCGGTACAGGGGTTCTGTTCCAGTCGTGGGACACGGCCAACAACACGCGCAGGCTCACAGCACTTGAGCGTTACAACGTGTGGTGGGACAAAGCCCCGACGCTTCAGGAGTGCAAGGTCGTCAACGTGCGCAGAGAGGTAAGCGTCGGTGAGCTGTATACGATGCGCGAGAACAATGAAATCTGGTTTGAAGATAAGGATATGGACTCGGCTGCCGGAAAGCATGTGGCAGACACAAAGCCAGAACTTTTCCCCGATACGAACCAGCGCGATATGTCAACGTCTATGGCGCGCAAGGTGCAGCACGACATAAACCCGAAGTATCAGAAGGTCGTTCTCGACATTACGATGCACACCGAGCCGTACCGATGGGTGTATACGGTCAACGAGGAATTGGTGGTAGCAGTTATTCACCCCATCATTCCCGACATCCCTGAGTACCGCGACGCGGGCATCAAGCCCGTGTTCCCGTTGACGGTCTACGCCCCCATTCGCAGACGCGGCGAGATAGACGGGGACAGCTTTGTCGCGCGCATCCTTGATGTGCAGGACATGAGCGACTCGACCCTCGAGCTTCTCACCGAAAACCTGAAGGCGGCGAACATCGGTATCGGACTCACAAACGACCCGAGCATTGCCGGCCAGCCGCTCAAGGCGGGTGAGTGGAACCTCGTCGGCGACCCCAGCAACACGAAGATAGAGTATACAAAAGTCAACAGCCAAGAGATTCTGTCTGTTATCGACTGGATGGTTTCGCGCGTTACGGACAGAATAACTGGCGCGACGCCTGAGTTCAGAGGGCAGGCTCAGTATGCTGGCATGACTGCGACAGCCACGCGCGACCTGATGAATCAGAGCACGACCAGAATGATGCCGATACTCGACAGGATTCTGGCGTCTATGCAGGAGTCATTCGAGCTTGCCATCACGCTGAACAGGCTCTACCTCGACCAGCACAAATACTTTCTGGTTGTGGGCGAAGACGCAATCCCGTCAACGCCGGCCGCGGGGCTCCCGCAAAGAGGCATCGTTGGCGCTGATATTCAGGGCGTCGCAGGCAAAGATTTGATTCCGACCGGCTCTCCGGGCGGCGCTGGCGACCTCGTACAGAAGGCAATGAACATGGCGGCTGTCATTATGCAGACCGGCCACGACCCGACGCCGCTACTGAGGCTTGCCATCGAGCACGACTACGCCTTCAAGGGGCGCGTCGATATAGATGAAATCTTCCCGCGCAACGGAATAGGCAACGACCCGCTTCAGGAGAACGAGAACATCCTGTCCGGCAGGCCGGTGAGGAGAGACCCTGATGATGTTGACCAGCACCACATGCAGGTTCATGCGCTGCTGGGGCAGGACGTCAGGTTTCAGCAGGTTATTCAGGCAAACCCGATGATAGCGCAAATGGCTCAGATGCACATGCAGGCCCACTTCGAGGCTTTGCAGGGGCGCGCGGCAATGCTCGCCGGCATCAAGTCATCGCAGGGGTTTGGCTCAGGAGTCGGAGCAAGCGGACAGAACTTAGGTATGCCGACGGCAAAACCAAAAACAGACGTAGAGCGCGAAGCGCAGATGGAGGCCCAAAATGGCGCCGCATTGGGAAAGTAGAAAAGACCTTCTGGTAGGCCAGAGCCCGGTAGAGCTGCTCGACGCGATGGTTGCCCTCGAAGGAAACGCAGGGTGGAAGTACGTGCTTGGCATGTGCGACCGCAGAGCTGGTGAGCTTGAAGGGATGATGAGCCACTCAATAATCGGGAGTCAGACCGTGAGCCGCGAGCACAAGATGGACATGCACAACCTCCACGCATCAGAGCACGAGACGCTGAGGTCTATCCCTCGGCTCGTAGAGATAGTTAAGCATGAGTTAAACGAGGCAGTGAAGAAAACCACACAGACACAGACACAGACAAGGAGACGATGATGCCAAAACCTAACCCGACCCCAGCAGCACCCGAGCCCACGGAAGTTCCTCCCGTGACACCAGCAGGCGCACCAGCAGGCACTCCCGCGGGCGCCCTGCCCCCAGCCCCGGCAGCTCCGGATGCCCCAGCAACCCCGGCAACGGCGCCGCCGGTGGAGCCAGTAATCCCCGAGGGGGACTTTGTACCGAAGGCGCTGATGGCCACAGAGGTAAAGAAAATTCAAAGCGCGAAAGACCGCGAGGTGGGTGAGAAGAGCAAGCAGATTCAAGTGCTTCAGCAAGAGTTGGAGCTTTTGAAATCAGGGCAGGCTCTCCCCCCAGCTTCAGGTCAGCCCGCGCAAACGCAGCCGCAGGGCCAGCACCCAGCGGTCTTTGACGAAAAACAATTCTTAGAGCTTTTGGATTCGGACTTACCAGCAGCGATGAAGTATATGCGTGATAGCGTGTATACCCAAGTCGAGCATGAGTTTAGCCAGAAGCAACAGGTTGTGAGTCAGAGGCAGCAGGTCGTCAACAAGTACATCGCTGACTTTGAAGCCGCTGCAATCAAGCTGGAACTGACACCGGAAGAATCTATGCGCGCAGAACAGGCGATATACGACTCTGCCAGCAGGAGCCCCGATAACATGCCTACAATCTCGGTTGTAGATGCAATATCTATCGGTCGCTTCGGAGACCCGCTGATGGCGTTGAAGTTCGCATCTGAACGCATGGCGAGTCAGGGACAGCAACCGGCGGGAGAACCACCCGCTCCGGCAATGCCGAACACAGGACTCCCAAAACCGCCGGGAGCCCCGCCAGTGCCGGGCGGCAACACAGGAACAGTTCCGGGAGTAGGCAACGTCTCGGTGGCAGGCCAAGTAAAAGAGCGCGGCTACCGCGGTGTGTTGCACTAATCTCGGGCGCACACGACGATAAGGAGTTAAGCAAATGGCAACTGTTAATCAGGCAACGAGAGCGCAGGGCGTCGCTGACCTAAGCGATGTAGAAGACCGGCGCGTGTATACTCCCGATGAAATCATCGGGCTCACGGGGGACACCGATGACTCCCCGTATTTTCGCATCTGGGGGATGCTCCGGCGCGAATCGAATCCAAGCTTCAAGATTCAGGTTTATCGTGACGAGAACTTCCCGAGCAAGACAAGGGCCGCTGCGGCGCAGGACAGCTCAACCGGAACGGTCGTCGTCGAGGACTACAAGACCATTGTAGCCGGAACGATTCTGCATATACCGAGAACGGGCGAGGCTCTGCGCGCAACGGCAACCCCTTCCTCCACAACCGTCGCCGTCACTCGTGGTCTCGGCGACACG
>CAZCJS010000272.1:0-5746 GCA_964498775.1 uncultured Armatimonadia bacterium | reverse complement strand
TGTTAGAAAGATTATCAGCAGGATTCACAAGGCTGGAGTGGGGCGTAAAGAGGGGGCGGCAATGCGACAGCCAACCGCAACGCTCACTCATTGGGCGAAGAGCCTAACGGCACACCAAAGGCCAGAGTCAATAATCCAGAACTCAACACCCTAACGGCCCATCCTAGAAACCCGAAACTCGCAGTATCTGTTTGCGCTGGGCGAGTCGCCGTTGTCGCGGCACCGCCAGACTACGGCAAACGGCACAAAGTGTAAAACGGCTAAAGTACCAAGTGTAAAACGACTCAAAGTCCTCGCGCACAACGAAACCCGTAATCGTCGCGCCGGTAGACCGGGGTGCGGTTGTACCGGAAGGCACAGCGGAAGAGGTCATCGCTGACACCAGCCCACGAGCCGCCGCGCAAAACCCGACAATCGCTATTCTCCGGCCCCGGCGGGTTCAGCTCAGGACTGACCGCGTAGTAGGTTGCCGAGTACCAGTCGGCACACCATTCATAAACGTTACCTGCCATATCCAGCGCGCCACACCAGCTTGCTCCCGTGGGGAAGCTGCCGACAGTGAAGGTATTGCCGCCAGATCCCCGATTGTACCAGTTGCAGCACCTCTCCGCGTCCCACACGTCCCCCCATGGATACCTGCGCGCATCCGGCCCCGCAGCGGCATAATCCCACTGCGCTTCCGTCGGTAAGGTATACCCGTAGTGTTCGCAGTAGGCCTGTGCATCATACCAACTGACTTCAACAACTGGGTGCTCATCCCCCTGGCTGCTCGCCTCGGGGAAGTCCCGGCCCGTGGCATCACAGAATGTTCGATACTGTGCATTGGTAACCTCGCACTTCCCGATCCAGAAGCCGGTCAGCGTTACCTGGTGCACTGGTTGTTCTTCAAACCAACCATCTTCACTGCCCATCATGAAGCTGCCGCCAGGCACCCACACCAGTCTCTGGCCGTCGCGACCGATGGTCTCTTCGCCGGGATCACCGCCACCACCACCACATTCCCCGAGCGGCCAATCGTCCAGCCCCACGACACACCGCAGCACCATGATCGCGTCGCCCACATCCGTACTGCCATTCCGGTTGGCGTCCGCACGTTCGTCGTCGGCGTCGAGGCCCACGACAATCCGCAGAATCCGAATCGCGTCGCCCACTGTCGGCACGCCGTCGCCGTCCAGGTCGCCCAGAAGTCCGCCCTGTGACGGGGACACGGCTTGCGCAGAGTTTGCAGCACTGCTGACTGCTTGAGGCGTGGCCTTGCTGCCACCGCTGCCCGAACAGCCCAGCAAAGTTCCGGCGAGGAGAATGCCTAACAGAAGTGTCAACCCTCCGTAGTCTCTCAGTGAGTGCATTTCATAGCTCCCTGTCGCCCACATAGCACTATTGGCAATGCCTTCCCCCAGTTGCGTTCAGTTTCCTGCCTGTGTTAGAAAGATTATCAGCAGGATTCACAAGGCTGGAGTGGGGCGTAAAGAGGGGAGGACAATCCGACAGCCAACCGCGCCGCGCAACACCTTGTACCTGTCATCGGTAGGCCCGGGGAGATACAGCCAGCGCTGAGCCCCTGAAAGTACGGGCTTCGTGGCTTTTCAGGGCGACTGGAAATGTTGATAAGTCAGTGACTGCAAGCGCACTTCGACATAACATGCCACAATAGGGCAATTCCCCACGCATCTTGTGGAAAAGTCTTGTGGAAACCTGGTTAGGCAATTGTGGAAAACTATCACGCGCCGATTTCGCTGTCACGAGGCCCGCTGCCAGAGCGGCTAAAGTTAATGAGGCCATTGTGGATAACTGGAGAAGTACTGTGGAGTATCCTGTGGAAACTGTGGAAAAACGAGGCTGCCAACCTATGCGCTACTCTGATAGGGCTAGTCTGAAACCAATGTGGGAAACCGTGTGGAAATCTTGATAACTCAGGTCTCGAGGCTGTAGAGTTGGCGCGCATTCCGGGTGGTCAGGGCCGCCATTTCCTCCACAGTCGTGCCGCGCATTTCAGCGATTTTCCGGGCCATTTCAGCCATGAGTGCCGGCTCGTTGCGCTTACCGCGATGGCTTTGTGGCGGTAGTCCCGGGCAGTCGGTCTCGAGCACGATACGCTCAGAGCGAACGGCTCGGGCCGCGTCACGCAGCGCGTGGTTTGGCGGATACGTCACATTGGCGGCGAAGCTGATGAAGCATCCCCGCTCTAGATAGCGCTCCAGCAGTGCCGTGTCGCCGACGAAGCAGTGGCGCACGACCCGCTGATCGGCTATCTTGGTTCGTTCCAGCAGGTCGAGGACCGTGTCATCGGTTGCGCCGGTGCGGCTGTGGATGATGAAGGCCTTGTCGAGCTCGGCAGCGAGAGCGATGAACTGCTCGAAGGCGGCGCACTGGACCTCAGCCGGCGGCCCGCCTTCACAGACGAAATCCATCCCGCTTTCGCCGATGGCGACGACTCTCGGATGCGTGGCCAACTCCGCAAGCTGTGCCACAGCTTCGTCAGTAGCGTCCTGAGCATCGCAGGGATGAATGCCGACTGCCGCCCATAGACAGTCGTATTTCTCTGCCATCTCGATGGCGAGGCGGCTGGAGCCGAGGTCGCAGCCGACGACGATCATGTCGCTCACGCCGGCTTCCTGCGCGCGGCGGACTGCGTCGGGGTAGTCAGCGGCGAACTGGGGAAGGTTGAAATGGCAGTGGGTGTCTATCAGCCCCAGGACTGTGGATTCCATTGGCAGGCCTCACATGAGACAAAAAGGCGAAGGCCGACCAGGGACATCAGTCCCCGTGTGGACCTTCGCCAGTAGTTGTCAGTCAAGATGCAGGTGGCGCCTTCGTAGCGGCACGCTGCTTTGTAGCGACCCGGCTACTGGTAGCGGCGGGTCAAGCGGCGGTAGTCGCGATCAGCTTCGACATCAGTCCAGGCCATGGTCCAGAGCTCACGGTCGCGGACGAAGCCGACACGGGTCCCATCGGGTGACCACATCGGGTAACCGTCACTGCGCGAAGTCTGCGTAACAGGACGGACATCGTTCTCGTCCAGAGGCAGGTTGGCCACGTCGAGGTCCATGGCGAAGAGATCATACTTGGCACCGTTGCGGTTGGAGTGGAAGAGAACAACCGGTGCGCCGCCGGGGATCTGTGCAGGTCCGGCCGCTGGAGAGCCCTCGTCGAAGGGGGTAGCTAGCACCTCTTGGAAGGTGGCTGCGGCTACGTCATAGGCCCAGATGTCGGATTGGTTTCTGCCTTGCTCCCTGCGCTCGTAGAGGATCATCGAGCCGTCGAGGGTATAGACCGGCCAGAGCAGATCCACTCCCGGCTCGGCGCGAAGGATGGCGCGGCCGGTCCCATCTGCAGCGACAGTGGCAAGTTGCATGTCGCCGGTGTCCTGAGTGGTGACGAAGACAATAGTCTGCGAGTCGGGAGACCAACTCGGCATCGCGTCGGCGCCGTCATTGGGAGGTTTGGTGATGAGTACTGCTGCAGTGGTGCGATCGCCGTCGGTGGCGTCCATGGTATAGATGCCCTCATTGGTGCCGCGCCGGGCCGACATCGCGATGACCTGCCCATCAGCACGATATGCCGGGTGTTTGCCGCCCTCATCAGCCCAGTCATCGTCATTGTCAGACCATGTTAGCAGCTTCAGGCCTGCGCCTGTTTCCCCTAGCGAATATATGTAGCGCAGCTCATTTCCACCCCAGGACGTGAAGGCAACTCTGTTCTGGGTGCCCCATGCGGCCCGTTCCGATACGTTCTGGAAGACGATGCTGCTATCGCCTCCGCTACAGCCTGCCATGAAGGTGAGGACGCTGAGTACCAACGCTGTCAGGATGTAGATACCCAGTCTGGTGTGAAGTCTCATTGCACCGGCTCCCTTGGCTGTCAGTCGTGGAGTACTGTAAGCATCTGTCGGCTAAGCCTAAGACCAGACCGATAAGTCAGACAACTCAGATGGCCCCTAGTTGCCCGCCGACGATCACAGACATAGCATTATAGAGCCTGCCGGATGATAAGGTCAAGAACATCACGGGTGCAAGTTCATATTGTGCCCGGCCCCAAGAAGTGCTACCCTCGAGTTTGCTCGGAGAGGAAACGCCTCGCTTACACTCGCGGGCGGAGACCATGGAACCCTCCTTGAGCACTCTGCCATTATATTGTCAAACAAGAAGCCTGCGCACCTCAGCTACGATACCAATACCGTATGCTGAAGAAGCACACGAGTTCCGCAGGCAGGACTCCGCTGTGGATTTAGTGAAGGCAACCAGTGCATAAAGTACCGAGAAATGTGGGCAGATCCTCCGGCTGTGGAGGACGTGCAAAAGCGATCCTCGTTGTCCCCAGAGCTGTCCACAGCCGCACGCCATGAAGTACACGGCGTCAATTGACCTATCCACACAATCCCCTCTTCTACTACTACGACTACTACAAATTAACTAGACGTTCCTTACGTAACAGCACTGGGGAGAAGTCGTAAATTGAGGAATTGCAGTAACCTTTAGAAATCATCATAACTTACCTCGGGTAGTGAACAATATCTTCATGTAGCAAACGGAAGGATTTTCGCGCCAGTCATCGGCGCTGATAAGTGCTTCTTCGCCGACAGGTACTACGAATGCGTAGCTTATCAGACGGCAAACAAACTGTGCAACCGGCATTGGTTGGTCAGCATAACTAATAGCCAGAAATGTCTCCGAGGACAGAGTGGTGGACAAACCAGGGGCAAAGCATGTACAATTATGCAGTCCAAACAGCTACAGAGTTCTACCAGATTGTGCCGGGCTGCGGGCGTCGTCAGCAAGGCGCTGAGAATACGAGGATAGAGTTAGCCGGATTTGGCAGCATCTAAGGGAGGTTGTTTAGGCATGTTCAGTATTACGTGTGAGCAGATGGCTCTCTATGAGAATGTGCAGGTTGTGTCCCGAGGCGTATCGGGCCGCAGCACGCAACCGATTCAGAACAACATTCTATTGGAGGCTAAGGATGAGCAGTTGATACTGATTGCAACGGACTTGGAGTACATCAGTATCAAGACGACAATGGCCGTGTCGGCCGCCGATGAGGGTCAGATTACCATGCCCTCGCGGATATTTACGGATGTTGCGGGGTCGCTGGCACCTGGACCTGTAACGCTGACGGCCAATGAGAGCAACTCGGTGGCAATCCATGGTGGCCACTCCGACTTCAATATTCGTGGTCTCCCAGCGGATGATTTCCAGGAGCTACCGGAACTGGCTGATGCAGTGAGATTTGCAATGCCTGCGGAGAAGCTACTCGATGTCCTGGAACGCACGGTATTTGCGACCTCCACCGATGAGACACGACCGATTCTGACGGGGGCGCTATTCAAAATATCAGGTACCAATCTGGCGACAGTAGCGACAGACACCTACCGCTTGGCCCTCTATGAGACGCAATTGGAGTCAGATGTGGAGCGGGATGTGGAGGCGATAGTGTCGAGGCGCGCACTGAATGAACTCGAACGAGTAGTATCAGCAAGCTCGGCTGAAGAAGTTGAGATCGGGATATCGTCGAATCAGATTGAGTTTGTGGTTGGTGATACGGTTATCGGCTCACGGCTGATCGAGGGGCAGTTCGTCAACTATCCGAAGGTAATCCCGACAGGCACGGACAAACGAATTACGGTGAATTCAGAGGAGTTGCGCAGTACGTTGGAGCGGGCGCTGGTAGTTGCCAGGCAAGATGCGAATCGAGTAGTCTTGCGGGCAAAGGATGACATATTGACCGTCAGCGCGCAAAGTCAGGACGT
>CAZCJS010000271.1:0-5802 GCA_964498775.1 uncultured Armatimonadia bacterium | reverse complement strand
TTCATTATGCGCTCGCCTGGTTCACCGAGATACTGGAGAAAAGCTACTTCTATGATGGCATGTGGCACGAGGGTACGGCCTGCTACCATCGCCAGATAACAAACCGACTGGCGAGGGTGCCAGACCTCGCTGACGGCCATTCCGACCCGCCCGGCTACACCTACGAGGAAACCGGCGCGCGCTATGATAATCTGCGGGTGCAGCGTGACATCCCGGCTTTGAGCCGCGCCATTACATCCGTAGTCAAGCTCGCGCTGCCGGCGGAGAAGAACGGCCGCAGCTTCTATGCCGTCACCCATGATTGCGACTGGAACAAGGTGTGCTGGCCGCTTGCTCGCCGGCAGTCAGAGTGTCTCATCTTACCCGGCATGGGGCACGCTATTCTCGGAATGGGGGAGAACGATAACCAGGTCCAGGCCCACCTCCACTATGGCGGCGCCTCGGGACACGACCATCGCGACACCCTCAACGTCATCTTCTACGCCAAAGGCAAGGAACTGCTATCGGAGTTCGGCTACTGCCGGACCACACTTCGCGGCTGGAGCTCCGGCACTCCAGGACACAACACTGTCGTCATTGACGAGACCAATCAGGGCGGCGGCGTGCTGGGCCGACTTGGCATCTTTGATACCACCGGCCCCGACGCCTACGCAGTTGAGGCCGACGGCACGACGCGCTATGAGGCAAAAGCCGATCTGTACAAGCGCGCGATAGTGTTGGTGCGTGTCGGTGAAGCTGATTCGTATCTGTTCGATGTCTTTCGTGTGCAGGGCGGGTCAGTGCATGATTGGATGCAGCACAGTAACGCCAATGAGGAGCAGGCCTTCAGCAGCGACCTGAAGCTGACGCCGAGGGAGGGCACGCTGTACACGCACATCAAGGAGCTGAGGGAGGCTGCCGCCGATTCGCCCTGGACGATGACTAACACCTGCGCGGACGGGACGGCGCTGAAGACGCACGTCCTGGCGCCTGAGGAAACGCAGGTCATCGTCGGCAGATGCCCGCGAATACGTGGTGCGCAGAGAGATGAGTCGAGGATTCATGACCTGTGGATGCCCATTGTGGCGGTGCGGACCGGGGAGCCGCTGCCCGCAGGTACGGAGGTAACTGAGCCGTTACGCACCACCTTCGTCGCCGTGCAGGAGCCATACCGGGAAGCGACCTTCATTGATAGCGTGCGGAATCTGGATGTGCAGGGCGGCGCTGATGCGGTCGCAGTAGCCGTGAAGATCGGGGACGCGACAGACTACCTCATCAGCACCAACGAGCAGGCCCCGTATGAGCAAGAGACGCAAGTGCCGGAGTTGAAGTTGACCTTCCGCGGCCGACTGGCATACGTGCATACGGAGGAAGGCAAGGTCAAGTCCGTGCATATCTTCGACGGCGTTGACCTGAGTATGGGTGACTTGCAAGTCAAGACCGGCGGCCCGCTGAGCGGAACGATAACCGGCGTGCGAAGGCAAGAGGCCGGTGATGACAGTAACGCCTTCGTGACTGATGTGCAGCTACCCGCTGATGCCGTTTTGGCAGGCAGGATACTGATCATCACCCACGGCGACACCACCGCGCACGGGTACACAATACAACGCATTGAGAGAGTGGGGGAGACCACGCTCATCCATGTCTTCGACGAGCCCGGTCTGGAGATCGCTGAGGATGAGACGAAGATGATCTACTTCCCCCACCGAGTAATCAAAGGCGACAACACTTTCTACATCGCCGGATCGAAAGCAGTGCAATACCAGTAACCACGCATAAGTTGTGAGAATCGTCAGGAGGCGACACTATGACGTTGGATGAGTTGTACCGGGGCGCAATAGAAGTCGGGATGGATGCAGACATGCGCGGCAGGGCCTGGCTGGAGACGCACATGGCCAAGCTGGCGGCGCAGTACGAGCAGATGTCGGAGCGTGACCAGCGCCTCTTCGACACGGAACGGCTGAGCAACCCGTTCGGCGATACGCGCATAGCATACGGAGATCCTGATACGGAGTTGAACCGCGTCATTATAGGTATAGACATCGGGAGTCCGGAGGTGCTGCTGGCAGCCGAACTGGCTCGCCGTGGCAAGCCCGTTGACCTCGTCATCTCCCACCACAACTCGGCGATAGGTCGGGGCCGGGGTTCGACCTATGACACGGCGATCCCACAGGTGGCGATGGCCGTCGAGGCCGGCGTGCCCGAGCCGCGTGCATGGAAGCTGGTTACGCAGGTCATTGACCGCATCGGCGAATGCTCCTGGAATCTCAATGTGACCCAGGTCGCCGAGGCCCTGCAGATACCGCTGATGACGATACACTCACCATCAGATGCCTGTGTCCACCAACTGATACGCAGTCAGATTGCCAATGAGCAGCCCGAGACCGTCGGCGATGTCGTCGCGATCTTTGAGGCCTGGGAAGAATGCCAGATGCTGATTAACAAGGCACGCATGGCTCCGTATGTGTACTGCGGGAATGCCAAAGCGCCGGTTGGCGAGGCATATTCCTGTCGGTACGGAGGCTGGGGCCCGACACCGGAGATGATGGAGGAGCTCTGCAAAGCCGGCGTCGGCACCTTCATTATGGTCGGTTGCAGCCAGCCGGTAGCCGACGTAGCCCGCAAGTATGGCGCCAGTATTGTAGTGATCCCCCACTACCCGGGTGACAATATCGGCATCAACATCATGCTGGACAGGATAATGCCCGACAGAGACGAATTTGACATAGTCGAGACGAGTAACTACATGCGTTACCGGCGGGCGTGAGATGATTGTCAGCGCGCTAGGAAATGCTGTAGAATAGTGCGGAGTCGGCCTGCGTTGAGGGCCGGCTATTGAGGTGTGTTGCCACCGAAGGAGCAGGCGATGACACTGGGTGAGTTCTACAGGGCAGCGGTAAGAGTCGGCATGGCGGCCGACCCGCGTGGTAAAGATGCACTCAACCTGCAGATGCAGCGCCTTGCGCAGCAGTATGAAAAGATGTCTGAACGGGATCGGCGGCTCTTCGACAGCGAGCGTCTCAGCAACCCCTTCGGCGACACGCGAATAGTTTATGGCGATCCGGACACTGAATTAGGGCGGGTCGTAATAGGCATAGACATCGGCAGCTCCGAACTGCTGCTGGCGGCGGAACTGGGAAGGCGTGGCAAGCAGGTTGACGCGGTCATGTCCCATCACGCTTCGGCGATAGCGGGGGCGTTGGCTTCGCGGCGTGACACGGCCATTCCGCAGGTGTGGATGGCTATGAAAGCGGGGATGCCCGAGCCGCGGGCGTGGCACATGCTGGATAAGCTTATCGGTCGCGACGAGCCCTCATGGAACCTGGCTGCCCTGCAAGTTGCGGAGGCGCTGGAGATACCGCTGCTGGGCGTACATACGCCGGCCGACTTATGCATGGATGAGCTTGTGGGCAAAAACGTCACCGACGACAAGCCTGAGACAGTCGGCGAGTTGCTCGAGCTCTTCGAGGCATGGCCGGAATGCCAATGGCTAATAGACAAGGCTCGGCACGCGCCACACCTAGATGCGGGCGATGCGAGGGCTCCCCTGGGCAAGGTATATGCCGTCTGTTTCGGCGGCTGGAATCCGACCCCGACGCTCTTCGAGGAGCTATGCAAAGCGGGAGTGGGCACCTTCGTTGTCGTGGCAAGTACTAAGGAATTCCAGGAACTGGCCAATAAGTACGGTGCCGGCGTTATCGTGATACCGCACTATCCGGCGGACAACGCCGGCATCAACATCATGCTGGACCGGATAATGCCATCGGGCGACGAATTCGATATCATCGAGACGAGCAATTTCGTGCGCATTCGCAGGCCCGGCTAGCATGCGGTGGCTCTGTCCCCGTGATACTTGCCACATTGATCGTGTGAGAGGCAAGTGGGGAAACGGTTGGTTGAACTAACAGCAGAGGCAGCATTCTATGGGCAACTCCCGCGACCATATTATCTACAACCATCCACCAAACCGTGACGGGTTCAGGTGTTTCTACATCTCTTACCGACCAGGCCGGCAGTCTCTGGAGTTGAAGTACAGGCGCGCTGACGGAGAGCTGGAGATAATACCGATGTCGGCGTTAGAGATGGTAGAGTATCTTACCGACAAACGCGATTATCCCACCGAGGAATGGCCTTTTGAGGTTGCCGACCCGGCGCTGCGTATCCTCAAGGGCCAGTTGCAGCGCTGGCATGAACGTAGACTGAGAAATGCGGGGTTGTAACTTTGCGCGGGCACCCGGCTTGTGCCCTCCCGTCTCAACGCTACTTCGACAACCGGTAAGCGGTTGGGTTGCGCGTAATGCCGGCAGCCAGCAGCGGCAGGAACTGCTCTGAGAAACGCGGGCAGTAGTTGAATACCACCCATCCGTCGGCACCCTCTTCCCTCGCTATTTCTATCTGGCGCATGAGTTGGTACGGGTCGGTGAACCTGCAGTTGTCCGCATTGACGCCGATGCCCGCGTAGATCGGGACCTGCCCTGCAACCCAACCATTCTGTCGCCGCACGTAGCCTCGGAACTTCTCCATATCATCGGTGTAGTCCATCGGACATACGAAGTCCACCCAACCCCGGTCCACCCACTCTTTCCAGTCCTGGCCGAAGCTGTCACGGTGACTCTCCCAATTGAGGAAGACGGCGGCGGAGATCTCCAAGTCTTCGTCAACCTCGCGTAAACTTGCGGCCAATTCACCGACGAGTGTATTGATCTGGTAGCGGCGGAACTGCAGGTACTCCCCGCTGTAGCGCCCCGTGGCGGCGTCTGCAGGCCAGTTCTTGACCTTGCCCCCCAGGTATTGCTCGAAAGCTGCCCGGCAACGGTTGCAAAAACACACGTTCTTCCACGAGTAACGCAAGTAGTCGAATTGGATGCCGGTGACCTCGTATTTGCTCACGATCTCTCTGGCCACCTCGAGCTGGAGACGGCGGTTCTCCGGATGTGTCGGACACAGCCACGTGCCTGTTTTCCCCTGGCTGGTAACCTCGAGGCGCTGCCGGGCTTTCAGGCTTCTGCGTGTCTCCTCCGATGCCCACAGAGTGGACAGGTTCAGCATCCGTGGATGCAGTGCGAGGCCGTGCTTCCGGCAGGCGGCGGCCGCCTCCGCCAGATAGTCCCCATGCTCGGCAACGGATTTATGGTGAGGTAGCAAGCGGCTATCATAGAACGCCGTGCCACCGCTGCAGATATAGGGGAACACCGCGTTGAGGTTGGCATTCTTCAGTTCGGCGGCTACATGATCCCAGGACGGGTGCGCATAGTTGTGTGTCCAGATACCCCGCATCTCACCCTCGACAGTGGCAAAGCTGCTCCATAGCGCATTGCCTGCCAGTTTGTCCGCTCTCTGCGCAGCCGCCAGAGCCTCAGCGAAATGACCACGGCCCTTGAGGCTCGCGGCACCGGCCAGAAGCGCGTTGGCTTCGGCAATGTCGGCGACGGCGGGCGCGATGTCCTGACCGGCGGCGTGCTTGCTCTGTACGCTCCCGGCAAGTTCAGCGAGCGTCGTATACGGACCATAGGGGCCGAGATATTCGGGAGACGAAGGGATTGACTGCGCCCATACCTGCGGCGCAAAGATTCCGATAATGGCGCGCAGCAGTTGCCCGACCTCGGGACAGTGATCCGTCGTCAGGCCGCAGGTGATGAAGGCACCGTTCGCGTTGGCGATGATCGCCGGGGCTTTGGTAGTCCTGGCGGCATCTTCCCAGGATGCGATTATGCGAGCACTCGGCAGCGGGCGGCAGGCCATGACGTAGCTTGCCGGCTGGCGAACTCGCTCCGGCATTCCCAGAATGGTCCTGTCGGCGCTGACGATCTCCGCATCGCCGTC
>CAZCJS010000270.1:0-5807 GCA_964498775.1 uncultured Armatimonadia bacterium | reverse complement strand
GATGCTTCCGATCTTCCTGACTTGCTTGAACTGCTCCAGAAAATCTTCCAGCGTTGGCGTGTACATGCCGCATTTCTCCCTTCACCGCCGTGACGCGGAAAGCAGCTACAACTGCGTGTTCATGACTCGGGCCTCCAGCATGTAGGTGCAAAAAGGCCGTCGGCAGCTACTTCCCGCCCACGACCTTGTGTGTGGTACCGCTTCGTCTGATTGCTCGACAGACTGAAACGAAAAAAGGCCGTGAGCTTTCGGCGAACCGGTCCACGGCCTGTATATCTTCTGAAGCAGGGCTCGATAGAACCGGCTCGCCTAGAGCCAGCACCAAGCCCAGAAACTAACTGAGGAACTGTTGGTCGTATGTGTAGTATCCATAGCGATCACTTGAGCGCAAACTCTATCACGTACGCCCGCAGATGTCAAGCGCGTTTCGCATGCAGTTCGCAGCACGGCTCTCATATTCGCCGGCCGCGTCCCGTGTCACTACTGCTTCTCCAACCGCATAACAATCACGTCACCACCGATGGCATAGGTCAAACGGCAGGTTTCGTTCTCGTTTGTGAACTCGTACTGATGCACCTTCGGTCCGCTGTTGTCCCAGTCTATCGTCAAATTACCGCTGCTCGTGCTCCAAGTACCGGCTTCATTCGCTATCGGGTCGCCGTCATCGTACGCCTGGTCGCTGCACCGACCTGTGTTGAGGAACACAACCTGCAGTGCATCTCCATACTGGTCGTAGCCCCAGGCGCCGGCAAGGTTATCAGTCGCCACACCATTTACCCATGCCGCCGTCGCCCGCCAGATCCCGAAGAACCGCGTATCCAGGCTGTTGCCCGAGCCGCTACAGCCTACGAGTGCCAGCGAGGCAATCACTATTACTATGAGTGCCAGGCCGCCCATCTTCATGTTTCTCACAATTCTGTCCCCTTCCACGTAAGTAGAATTCTCCCGTCTTCCTGCGTGATACACTTACGTCCGGTCACCATGTCACCAGCACATTGTAGTACCGGCGGGCAAATGCGTCAATTGTTTGCTGCTCACACTTGTCTCCTCCACTCTCAATCCGTCAACCGGTACGGCTCACAGAGAAACCAACAGCAGAAATCGCGCCGCATTTCCCGGCTCAGCGCCCGAAGCACAGCCGAAAAAAAGTTCGCCCTGAAGCAGGAGATAATCTGCACGATGACCAAGTCTTCCTAAACGGCATCTGAAATCCGACATACGAGAGGGTATAGCCTATGAAATATGCGCGAGTTGCGCTGATAGTGCTTGCTGTGTCCGCTCTGCTAGTGCTCACCAGTGCTGATGCAGCCGCACAGAAGTCCCCAGAGGTCGCTGCCTACAGTCTTCAGACCACTGGCAACGTTCAACTCAGTCTGCCTGTGGTTAGGGATCTCTCCGAGGTGCTCTATCGAGACGCAACCGGGGGCTGGAGCCCGCTCGAAGTGAATGTCATTGAGGACGCCCTGCAGTTGCGGATCGAAGTGAGCAAGATCAAGAATGGCCGCACCATGGTCATCCTCAATATCCCCAGGGGGGTCAACCTCGACGACATTGAGCCGCCCTACGTTGTCAGCTTTCAGGTTGACGAACGCAACTACGGCCCCGTGGAAACGGTTGCTCTAGGTGGCGTCGAGATGGCCCCGCGCAGTGTCCGTCTCGAAGTCAAAGACGAACTCAACATGCTCCGGACCAGCTCGCTGGCCGTGAGCGTCAACGGCCGCCGCTACAAGCTTCGTGACGCCGGAGTCGAGCTCGAGCGCATCTCGTCGCGTCACGCCGTTATCACTCTCGATGTCAACCAGCTTCTCCAGGGCATGAGCAGCGACAATAGCATCTCCATCGGCATTGACGACTATGCCATCGATCAGGATGCACTCAACACCAGCCTCAGCTTCCGCTACACCCCGCCTTACACATGCGAAGACGGCACCAAGATCGCTGTGGACAGTGTCACCGGTAGTTCCGGGTGGTCACAATGGTGGGTGCTTGTAGATGGCGTGAAAATGGACACCAGCTACGGCACCACCGCCGGCTACACATGGCTCAGCGACCAGAATGCTCAGGCGCACTGGGTGCGCATCGAGTTCCCCAAGCCGCGTGAGGTCAGCGGCGTCGCCATCTGGTGGGCATTCTACGAATGTTATCGCACCTCCGTCGCATACAAGGTGCAGACCTGGGACGGCGACAAGTGGGTCACCCAGACAGACGTCAAAGACCAGACTGAACGCCAGTGCTCGGAACACACCTTCGAGCCTGTGACCACAACAGCCGTGCGTGTTTGGCAGCCACCAATGTCAGGTCATGCTGGGCGCGCCGAGTACATGTGGGTATCGGAGATTGAAGTACTCTAGGTAACGAGCCGGCCCGCAGTCCCCCGGGCCCCGTCCTGTGCACGATAGGAGAACGGAACCTGTGACACGCACCGAATTCGCAGTCGCTTTATTCTGCATGCTCCTTGCTTCCGTCCTGGGATGGCCTTCGCCGGCAAATGCCGCGGGGGCTGCCGATGTCTTCAGTATTGATACCACGCACAACGTGGATATCTATATCGCCGCCAATTCTCACGTTCAGCAGGTCCTCTATCGAGACGCAACGGACACCTGGCGCGTCCTGCCCGTCGAGATGACTGATGGCGTGGTGCATCTGAAGATAGACGTTGCTACACTCAACAAAGGGCGCACGCTACTGGTTCTCGACACGCCTGCAAGCGTCAACATGGATGACTGCGAGCCGCCCGCAGTCGTCCAGATCAACATTGACGGCTACAACTATGGGAGCGTCACTAGTCTAGCTCTCGGCGGCGTGGAAGCGGCCCCACGCAGAGTAGCGGTCGAGATCGAGGATGAGCTAAGCTCATTGCGCACCCGCTCACTGCGCGTCAATGTGAATAGCCGGCGCTATGCTCTTCGCGATGTCGGCGTCGAGCTCAAGCGCATCTCGCCCCGTCGCGCTGTCGTGGTCCTCGACATCAGTAAACTGCTCTCGAGTCTCAGCAGCGAGAACATGATTACCGTGAGCATGGACGACTATGCCATTGACGACCGAGCGCTGAATTGCTCCATCTCTTTCCGGCATACACCGCCCCACGACCTTGCAGACGGAACGCGGCTGTCGGTGGACACCGTCACCACCAAGGCGGGCTGGGAAACCTGGTGGGTGGTTGCCGATGGCGAGAAGATGGACAGCAGCTACCCTTCGACTGCCGGCTATACGTGGCGTTCGCTGGACACTCCCGAGCCTCACTGGATCAAGATGGAGTTCCCTGAGCCCAGAGCGGTCAGCGGCGTTGCTCTGTGGTGGGCCTACTGGCAGGTCTTTCACTCCTCGGCGGCGTACAAGGTCCAGACCTGGGACGGACAGCAATGGGTAACTCAGGTCGCGGTAGAGAAGCATACAACGCAACAGTGCTCCCAACACGTCTTCGGGCCCGTGGTGACCAAAGCCATTCGCGTCTGGCAACCTGCGATGTCGGGTCACTTTCGCGAACAGGCCACGATGTGGATATCTGAACTCGAAGTGCTCTGAATTCCCAGCGGAGAACATAGCATCTCAGCCACACCGGTAATTCCGACACAATGAGGAGACATATCGTGAGATTTACCAAGCTGGTAATCGCTTCAGTTGTTCTGACATTGACGCTTAGCACGCTCGCCAGTGCCGGCCCTAGGCGGCCCACAACTCAGCTCTACCGCATCCAGACCATGGGCTCCCTGCAGATATCGCTGCCTGTCGCGGAAGATACCGCGGAGGTGATGTACCGTGATGCCCGTGGCGAGTGGCGCGTGCTGGACGGGTGCATACAGGGCGGCGTACTGCGTTTCGACCTCGACCTTGCCGACATCTGTAACGGACGCACGATGCTGTTACTCGATCCCCCTAAATGGGTGAACCTTGACGACCAGCAGCCGCCCGAGGTGATCCGCTTTGAGATAGACGGCATATCCTATGGTCCCGTCAGCTCGGTAGCCATGGGGGGAGTTGACGTAGCTCCGGAGCAGCTTCTCCTCGAGGTGGAAGACAAGGACAATTGGCTGCGCACCAGATCCCTAAGCGTCAACGCCGCCGGGAAGGCGCACGGCCTTTCACACCCGGCTATCGCTCTCGAGCGTATCAACTCCAGGCATGCCATCATTACCGCAGACCTCAAGCAACTTATGGGGACCATCGGCAGCCAGAATAGCGTGATGGTGTGCATAGACGACTACGCTCTTGACGACGATGCTCTCTGCTGTACGCTTTCTTTCCGCTACGAGGCGCCGCATGTGCTCTATAACGGGTGGAAGGTGGCAATAGACAGCGTCACGGGCAGTTCCGGCTGGGCCGAATGGTGGGTTATGTTCGACGGGTTCAAGATGGATGCCAGCGGCGGCACCACGGCCGGCTTTACCTGGCTCTCCGAGGGCAATGCCCAGCCCCACTGGGTCCGCATCGAGTTCCCTGAGCCCAGGGAGGTCAGTGAGGTGGATATCTGGTGGGCGTATTACCAGGGCTACCGTGCATCCACCGCCTACAAGATACAGACATGGGAGAGCGGCAAATGGATTACGCAACTGGATATCAGTAACCAGAAGTCCGCACAGGTCTCCAAACATACTTTCGAACCGGTCACGACGAAGGCCATCCGGATCTGGCAGCCGGCCATGGCGGGCCACCCCATCGAGCCTCAGTACATGTGGATATCAGAAATCGAGGTCGGCCCCTAGGGGCGGCACTTTTGTTGCCGCATCGCGACGATTACCTAGAAGATAGTCCCTCCCGTCGGTTCTTTTTCGATTTGCTAATACCCGCGTTCTCATGTATAATGAGAGCATGGCATATTATCGCATTAATCCATCACTTGTACTATCTCGGGAGCCATTCGCAGTATGAACTCAAGTACGCTAACACGCTTTAGCGACAAGGTATTACAGATCCTTCGCGCAAACGGAATTGGCATCTTCTCCCTCTCTGCCGCAGATAACCGCCTCTACCCGCAGACCATCAGCAATGGCTCGGCAGAGATTGATATTGATGCCGTGGAACCGATTGACCTCGAAGCAGAGACGCCGCTCGCCGCACAGGTCTGGCGTGTGCTGCGGCACGAACAGCATCAGGTGAGCGACAGCCCTGTTAACCTCTCCGGCTACGACCTTCCTCCTCCGGTGCTGATGCTGCCCATCATCTGGAAACGTGACCCCATCGAAGAGGGCGAGGAGACCATGCACCGCGCCGTCGGCTTGATGATGCTCTGGAGCAAACGCGGGGCCAACCACTTCAATGCCGACGACCACAACCTCGCTGATACCCTCAGCGCGCAGGCGGCGGCATTGCTTGTCGAGGAACAGCTCGCAGAGTTTGAGGATATCCAAGCGGCATTTGTAACCGTGCCCGTCGGTCTGATGCTTGTGGGCACCGACGACCGCGTGATCGTCGCCAACCAGGCGGCGCGGCATATCCTTGACAAGCCCAACCTCACCGGACATTCCATAGCTGAAGTGGACTACGAGGATCAGCTTGCCAGTGTGCTCGATGATGCCCGCGCCGGCCGCATCGCCCAGAGCAGCTTCGTCTCGCCCACCGGCATCAATTACATTGCCAATGGGCAAATCGCTAACGAGGACCAGATAATACTTGCATTCAGCAGCTCACCGATCAGTCAAGATGCCGAAGAGCTTGTAGGACAGGTCGCTCATGAGTTGCGTACGCCTCTGACCGTTATCCAGGGCAACATGCAGACCGTCGAGGCTCTCTTCGAAGGTCCGATTGAGGAGGAAGACAAGGAAATCATAAGTGAGTTCATCACGACCTCACTTATCCAGGCCAGCCGT
>CAZCJS010000269.1:0-5837 GCA_964498775.1 uncultured Armatimonadia bacterium | reverse complement strand
CCCCGTATAGCCGAACTCCATGTCGTCCACCCACAGTACCTGGTCCGCTTCACCGCCCGCCTGGAATGCGATATAAACCGTGCAATAGCCGGGACGAACGTCCAGCTCAGTGCTGTATTCTCGCCAGTTCTCGCTCGGCTCCAGTGTGACCTGCGTCCCCGTACCGCGCTGCCCGGATACGGTGACGCTTGCGGTCGTCGCATTGCCTCGGGCCATTAACCGCAGGGTGTAGCTGCCTTCGGTCCGCAAGCGCATCGGCTGGCTGCGCAGGGTCATCGCTATCTCGGGCCTGACGAACTTGAGACAGGACTTGCCCACGGCCGGGTTTTCCTGGCTCCAGTGTGGCCAGGTCAGGCCCATCTCACGCGGGTGTGCAATCGTCCAGCCGCGCGGCGGGTAGTCCGGTATTCCTGACTCAAAGCCGCCATTGCGCAGCATACTGACGATCTTCCCCCGGTAGCTCTCCTCGAGCCTGGCGATCGGCTTCGGCGGGACATCCGCACGGTAGCGGACATATATCTCCACTCCGTCGCGCATCGGCCCAACTGCCTCCGAGCTTCCCCGCACGGTCAGGTCAGGATCCCACCGGTCCTGGATCAGCAGCTCTGCATCAGCCGCCGACAGCCGATATAGCCCCGGCGCCCGCGGCATCAGGTCCCCGAAGGCTACGATCTCCCCGTTGTCGGCGAAGGCTGTCTCAAGCTCCACTACATAGCGCCCTTCATCATCCGCAATAGTCAGCTCCATCGGCTCCGGGGGCTTCGTCAGATCCATGAGCGGATCAACCCACAGCACGGTCTCGGCGGCCTCGGCCAGTGCCACCTGCATCCGTCCCCGGCTCCATCTGAACTCGACCGGCTGCGCCTCTGCGGGTCTGCTCGGCGGCGCTGCAAAGACCGCTTGGGGCTCCTTGGGTAACCACACCTTCGCATCGAGGTTCGCATCATGCTTGATCCATATCTGGGCCATGCCACTGGGGGAGTCGTAGTATCCCGCCGCGTCACAGGTCTGATTGGCGAAGAAGAGTCGCTCTGCGTCGGCTATCAGCTTGTTGCCGCCATGGACGAGCCAGCGATGGATGCTCCCATCTGCGTGCTTCGCCAGTGCTGCCACGCGGCTGTTTGTCTCAAGACTCCCGGCACTCAGTTCCTCCGGCCTACCCATAGGTCGCTTCTGGAAGATGACCGTCTCGGTAAACTCGCCGGCGCTGAAGCTTAACCCAACCGCATCGTCGGCAGCGAACTTCTCGATGTTGCTGAGGCGCGGCCCGGTGCCGGTATCATAGACCTGCATGAAAGCCAGCATCTGCTCGGCCTTCCGCCGCTGCGTCGTGACCTGGATGGTGTGCTGCTGCGGAAACGCCTCGGTGAAGCGGCACCACGCCTTCGTCAGCATCGGGTAGGGGCGCTCATTGCTCTGCGTGTAGCTCAGGCCCTCGGGGGCCAGGTGCCGGACTTCCAGCCGCTCATCCTGCTGGGCTATAACCATCTTCTGCGTCTCTGCATCTATCTCGGCGGGGGCGAAGGCGTTGAGTACCCAACTGAATTCCGACGGCTCGACTGCGCCCAGCTCATCATGAACGATGAAGACATCGGGGCGGATGAAGAGCACGGTACGGTCGAACATCTCGAGCAGCCCGGGATAGGCTCGCGCGGCGTCGCCGGTAAAGAGGCAATAGGCCGGACTGTTGAAGAAGGCTGGTATTCTGCCCTTCGCTTCGATGCTCTTCGGCTGTCCCTGACCATTGACGAGAATGGTATTGTGGGCCACGCTGGCGCGGCTGAAATTGCTGTGATAGGTGTCGCCGCAGTACGTGTAGTAGCCGGCATCACAGGCCATGATCTCGTCGCCGGTGTGCAGCACGAAGCCGTTCTGGTCGCAGTGCGAGTGACTGTGGCTCCCCCACGGACTCGAACGGAAGAAGATGCGGCTCCCGTGGTGGTCGTAAAAGCGGTCATAGGCCGCCAACTGACCCACATCGGGGAAGAGACGCGCCTGCGGGATATCCACCGGCGGCTTCGGCTTCAACCCCGTATCGGAAATGTAGCGGAAGGGAATGTGCGCCGGATTGCACACGACCGTGTCAGCATACCACTTCAGGGCACGGTTGCCGGTCTTGGCTGCCAGCAGGCTCGCAATGTAGCCATCAGAGCCATTCCCATACATCGGCATGATTAGCGAATAGACATCCCCCCAGTGATTGTACCAGTAGTTGAGGGCCATGCAGTGCAGCCAGAAATCGCCGGAGTTGACGAGCCGAGGCTTCCTGAAGATGTCAATGCCGGTGGCGGTCCGCATGGCGGCCAGGCCCTCGAGGATGAAGCGGAATTTGTGGCCGTAAGTCTGCCCCTCGATGTAGCCGCCGTCATTGCCGCCCCAGGCAATCCGGTTGACGTACTGACGGATGAGCCAGTCGGCCCACTCCGCGCTACGTTCCGAATCCGCTGCCACTGCCATGGCCGTCGTCAGCAGCGCATGCATGCACTGCTGCCCGTGCGAGTGCTCGTAATTGAGGTGCAGCTTCAGCTTGTTGCGACACCAGTCGTAGGCGTTGTCACCGTGGTACTCGACGTGGGCGATGACCTGTTGTCTTTCCTCCTCGCTGAGCAGCCCATAGAGCCGGTCATAGGCCAGCGCCACGTTCTTTAGCCCGTATTCGTAGTTATAGACTACGGTATCGTGCTGGCCGCGGTCATCAAGATGGTAGTCCATCCTGAATGGCAGCACGTACAGCAACCATTGCTTGGCCGGCTCTGCGTAGCGCTCATCACCCGTAATCAGGTAAGCAAAGGACAGCACGTTTGCGCGGTTTGCCGCGTCATTCATGGTCCCGTTCGTGCAGCCGACCGGCACAAACGGCTCACCATTTTTCAGGTAAAACACCTGCTTGCGCTGCTTACCGGGGTCCTCTGGCATCGGTTGCAGCCTCGGCTCCCCGGGCGGCTTTCTCTCGATATACTGCGCCGCAGCGTATTCGATATCATCCCATGCTTCTTTCGCCGGCCCATAGCGCCGCGCCCTGAATGTTTCCAGCGTGTCAGGCGTTACGAAGACGCGCGGGTGCTCCGGCATCTTCGCCAGAATATCTTTGGTCGCGGGCACTGGCAAAGGCACCGATGCACCCGTGATGACGAAGCTCCGGAGCGGACTCGGCTCTGACACATCACCCTCCCTTGTCACCACAAAGTGCCGCCAGTACCACTTTCCCTCAGTCAGCTCCTCGGCATGGTTATAGAAGGGCATGTCAATACCTTCGACACGCACCACCCCTGTGTCGAAACTCTCACTCTCGCACATCTCGACGATGTAGGTCGCGGCACGGTCGTCAATCCGCCAGATCATAGACGGCGGGTTGGTCGTCGCTACACTCCCGTCAGGCGGCGAAAGGGGCGGATGACGTGGCGGCTGCTCACTCATGTCAACCGGGAAGCCAAAAGCCAGAGCCACCGACAGGACGGCCACAGACCAGCACACACCCATTTTCAGCACCATTGTCATCTCTCCTCACATTTGCAGCGCCAACTCGCCGAACTGATGAGTAGCTGTCCTTTTCACCGCGATGTCCGGTATTCCTTCGTGTTTCATCTTGCGGTTGCGCAATATTGGCCGTGCCGGCGAAGGAGATTGCGTTTGTTGAGGTCAATCATAGCGTGGCATGGCCCCGGCAACAGCGATGGGTGGTTGCTGCAGCATCCCGCGAGACGCATGCGTATGTGTCCGTCAATCTGCCGTACAAGGCGATGATCCGGATGTTTGAGCAGCTCTACAAGTTGTTGCATCAGGAAATCTCGGGTGAGAATGCGCTCAACATGGCCACTGATATCTGGCATCATGACCGCAAGGTCTCGTATGACGAGTACGCCAAATCGGCACGTTATTGTCAGGAAAAGCTGCAGAACGCGAAGGCGAGTGAAGCTGAGATCGTCACGTTCCCGGCCACCGGCAAGACTAAGTACGGCGCTTACAAGCTGCAGCGGGCCTGGAACGGACGCGATGGCGAACTCCATATCCTCGCACCGGAGGCAAATGCCGGGCGGCTACTGTCTTACCGGGACAACCCCTGGGTACTCGCGCGCGGCAGCACCCCTACGCCTCCCGAAGGCGTCGAAGCGGAAGTCGTCATCCTCGACAGCGGGACCAAGGAAGCCGACTACAAACGCATCGATGTCAAGGGCAAGATAATCCTGACGAAACAGGCCCCCTCGTCGGTGCACGAACTGGCCGCCAAACATGGGGCCGTCGGTCTCCTCAGCGACTGCATGGCTACCAATCCGCTGGCGCGTCCGACCCCGATGGACCTGCCGGAGGCCCATCTCTGGCTGACAATGCGGCCGGAGGGTAAGCTGTTTGCGTTTATCCTCTCTCCTCGCCAGGGCATGCAACTGCGCGAACTCGTCGCGGCGCAGAAAAAGAAGAAGAAAGCGGTGCTCGTGCGCGCCTCCGTTGATGCCAACTGCTACGATGGCGACCACGAGATGATTAGCGCCTGCATCAAGGGTTATCGTCAGGATCAGGAAGTCGCCATCGTTGCACACCTCTACGAGCCGGGAGCCAATGACAACGCTTCGGGTGCTGCTGTTTGCCTCGAGGTCGTCCGCGCAATCAACGCGCTCATCAGGGCCGGTAAGCTGAAGCGGCCCTACCGCACCATCCGCATCTGGCTGGTGCATGAGTTCTCGTCACTTCAGGCACTCACCAACGACCAACCGGAAGCCACTGAGCGGGTCATCGCCGCCGTCAATGTGGACATGGTCGGCGAAGACCAGGCCCGCTGCAAGAGCCATCTGATGTACCAGATGGGGCCGGATGCTCTCCCCTCCTTCATCAACCATCTGACGGTCGAACTCATGGCTCACTTTCGCTCGACCTTCTACACCTGGGGCAATATGGACAGCACCCAGGCGCACTTCGCGGCGATGCAGACTCCATTCTGGGGCAATGACAACTTCATCTCCGACCCGTCCATCGGCATCCCCAGCGTCGCTTTCATCCAGTGGCCGGATGTTTTCTACCACACGGATCACGACACTGCGGATAAGCTGGACCCCGAGTCGCTGAAGCTCGTGGCGAGCCTGACTGCCAGCTTGCTCTATACCGTAGCCGACGCGCGTCTTCCGGAAGCGCTGCAGGTTGCCGAAATCGTAGCGGATCGTGCGAACGGCTTCCTGCGCGATGCCGCCAGCAAGCAACTCTCCGCCATCGCGGCAATAGTGAAGAAGTCGCCCGATGAAACCAAGCAGGCCGGGGGCAAACCGGAAGACAAGCCCGAGGAATTCGCCAAGGCCTGGGCAAATGCGCATGAGAAGCTCGACTACGTGCGCGACCTCCAGATCGCCGCCCTTGACTCAATCAAGGTGCTGCTGTCCGACAAGGAAGCATCTCAGGCAGAGGAGGATATAGCCAAGGCGCGAGCAGCCATCGAGCGGGCGACTTCCATCTGGCACGAGCGCGTCGCCCGGAGGATCACTGCAATCGCGCAGGAGGCTGAGCTCCCAGTTACCGAGGCTGCCGCCGATGCGCCGCTGACCCGCAGTGAACAGCAAGCGGAGGAGATAGTTCCATACCGCAAGCTGCGCGGCATCGTCACTCAGACCGAGCTGCCGAAGAATGCGCAGGAGGCGATCAAGCAGGCGTCGAAGGGCGGAGTGCCGGCGCACATGCTTTTCTGGGTGGACGGGAAGCGCTCGCTGCTGGAGATCTGCCGGCTGACGAGGCTGGAGGACGAGGGCGGGACCATCGAGCCTGCCCGGGCCATCAAGTGGGCCGAGGCGATGAAACAGGGCGGCGTTTTAGGCTTCAGGAGCTAGCTTGCAGGCTCACGGCCGTGCGGGCCAGCC
>CAZCJS010000268.1:0-5838 GCA_964498775.1 uncultured Armatimonadia bacterium | reverse complement strand
TGCGCGGTCGCATTATCAAAGCTGCCGGCAGGATTACCGTCGCCATCCTCAGCAGTCCACGCATAGCTCACCGAGTAGCCCCATGTGTCCTGTGCTGTTACGTTGCAGACTACATCACCGGCAGAGGCTACCGGATTGGGATTGCCGGCCGGCCCGTCGGTGATTGTTACAGCATGGTCAGTTGATCTGACCCGCTGGGTGTACTGAGCCGTATCAGTCACCGTCTCATCTTCGACGCAAGTGACGGTGACACCGATAGTGTACTCGACAGTCTCACCGGTCGGGTTCACAGGCGATGTCCACACGGGGTTCGGCAGACTCGCATCATCGAAGCTGCCGGCAGGATTCCCGCCCCCGTTCGTCGCCGTCCATGCGTACTCCAGAGCATGACCTTCGCGGGTATCTTCCGCCGTCACGGAGCACTGCACCGCAACCTGCGGAGCACAGGGGTTGGGTGTGCCAGCGGGACCGGCCGTAATCGTCACCAGGTGCGGGTCCTGGTTATCGCAATGTACCGTGACACCACGCGCGCGCAGGGCATCAACATCCGCGCCGGCCTGTGAGCCGGTGCGCAGATCCAGTTGGTTGGACTCCAAGTTCACCTCATCGCCCTCGGCTATCTCCGCGTTGGCGACCAGTGAACTGATGTCCGTAATCTGGTTGTGGCCCAGATAGAGCTGCTTCAGTGCCGTCAGGTCACTCAGCGTGGCAATATCGCTCACCTGGTTACCCGTGGCATTCAGGTAGTTGAGTTTCGTCATGCCGGCGACTGGAGCGATGTCACTCACTTGATTTCCACGCAGTTCCAGCCACCTCAGATCAGTCAGAGCGGCAAGGTCCGCGATGTCGGTGACGAGATTGTCGCGCAGCCACAGCAGCTTGAGAGACGTCACGCCGGCCAGCGGCGACAGGTCCACGATGTCGTTACCACGCATGTAGAGGAAGGCCAGATTTGGCAGCTCGGCAAGGGGACCGAGTGCGGTCACCTGGTTGTCATCCAGCCGTATGTGTGTGAGGCCAGACATGCCTCCGAGCACCGTCACATCAGTAAGCTGGTTCTGGGCGAGATTGACCTGCGTCAGCTCCTCGCAGTTGTCCAGCCCCGTCAGGTCCACAATTTCGCGCCCCGACGCATCCAGTGACGTTAGATCGGCTACGTCATACGGGAATATCTCCCCGGTCTGCTTGTCAATGGCATCGCGAATCGCCGCCTCCAGGCCCGGGTCGGGGAATGCGAGCGGCGGACAATCGAACTCAACAGTCACGACCTCAGCGTCTGTTGCGTCGGCGACGCGGTATACAGTGAAGGTACCAGTGTAGTGATATGGCGGGGTGCCGGTAAGACCGCCGGGGTTAACAGTGATTGTCAGCGCATCGGGGCCCGTTTCCGTCGTCCCGCTCATCGGGTCAACGGTGAGCCAGGACACTTCGTCGGTCACTCCCCAGTCGAAGTGGTAGCCGCCCGCGTTCTGCACGCCGACTGTGGTGCTGTTTGTTGTCGTGCGCGTGATCGTTCCCAGGTCAAGCGTGTTGGTGGTAACCGTCAGGTCGGGCAGAACATCCACATAGTTGAGAGTCACCTGTATGTCTTCGTAGTCCCCCGGCAAATCAACATTTGTGATGCGGAAGGTCGCCGAATTCACACCCCCATGGGGAAGCCACTGGGGATCAACTGTGACTGTGAACGCCTGTTGGGGAGTGCCGTCAATCGTACCAGTTGTGGGGGTGACACCGAGCCAGGGGGTGTTCTCGGTAACGGTCCAATTGAGGTCGTCACTGCCGACGGTCTGGCTATTGGACAGGATCAGGGAGTTGTCGGCGGCCGCATCGTTTATGGGACCGAAATCTATGGTGCTACTGTTGACCTGCAGGTTGGGCCATTCCTCGGGGTTGGCCGTATGGGGATCCAGCACACCGTCAATGTAGACATTCCTGGCCCAGTCCTGAGTCAAATGCGGGTACCGCTCCGTGACGTGAAAATCGTACAGAGTAGTCACGCCGACGAACGTATTATTAAATATGTTGACATCATGCGTCATCGCGCCCTCAACCGGGCCAAGGTTGTGGTTCCCGTGCCGCTGACCGAGGGAAATGGCTTCTGTGCAGTTACCGAAATAGCAGTTGTTGATGGTGCCAGTGCCCGAACTGAAATCTATTGACAGTGGATGGTCGTGGAAATAGCAATGATGTATATCGAAACTGCCGTCCATGCACGAGTGGCTGTCCACCTGGCAGTAGCCCCAGGCCTCGCTGTCACTGCCAAACGAGCAGTAGCCCATCTCGAAGTACGTGAGATAGGGGTTTGGCAGGTGAATGTACATGCCTGCCGTTTCGTCCCACCTGATCGTTCCGCCGCTGGCTAGCGAGTGGCGATTATGCTCGAATGCACAGTCATGGACCCACACGTGGGCGCCGCCGGTAGCGGACACACCGTACCCTAGGCCGCCCGTGGGATTGTGGTGAATATAGCTGGTGCGCACAGTCCCAGAACCGTGGCTCCACCTGGTAGCATAGCAGAAACCGGCGATTTCGACGTGGTCAACAGCGATATTATATCGCTGGTTATTATATATAGCCGATTCAGTGTGTATCTTGTAATCGTCGTCTCTGTTGCGGCTGTAGCCTTCCAGTTGCATGCGGCTGAAACGGACATTGTCGCCGCTGCAGCTAAACAGGTTGCCGCTGGTCTTGGTGACTTGGATGAAGGTGCGCTCGCCGGGGCCGGTAGCGCCGAAGATCGTGATGTTCTGAGGAACGTCTATCTGCTCGTTTATCGTCACATTGGCGTTAGGGAGCAGTACGACATTGCTGCTCGTCTGCGCCGTCACTATCGCTGTCCTGATTGTGGCGGCGGTCAATGGAGTTGCCGCCTGAATCCCCACAGCGATTAGGGCCTGATCACCGGCTGAGAGTGGAGCGACTGCCGTATCCCAGCCGATCGGTTCTCGTGGACCGACTTGGTCTATTGTCGGCCCCGCCAAACCCAGATGTGCTGCGTACCCAAGGAGAAGGACGGCCAGCAAACAACGGCCAATGACGCGTGTATCCATCGAGAGTTCCTCCTCAGACGTTTGTGGATCGTTAGTTGGCTTTCTTTTCTGAATCAGGATTACCCATACACTACTCTACCAGGCCTAGTATTCCCTCTTTGGCAGACCAATACCTGCCGGTTTATACAATTCATCTCCAGAAAATTGACATTCCGACATCCGGATGCCCGCGCCTGGCTGACATAGTGGCTACCCATGCTGCATGATATTTCTTGGGTATTCGCGATTGTCAACTTACTTTCCTGCAGGTTGTCTACCGCATCCTGTCAGGCTCCGCAAATTGCCACGCCACAGGCTGCAAACATCAGTTTGGCATTCGTGCGCGGGTCGTGATATAATCGTCTCAGATGACAGATGCATTCCAGGATACTGCCATGCGCATAATCGGGATAGACCCCGGTCTACAGTGTACAGGCTACGGTGTCATCGAGGTTAGCGGCAGGAGTAGCAGCCTCCTCGATGGTGGTGTCGTCCGCACCGATGCCGCTGCGCCGTTGGAATTGCGGCTCCTTACCATCTACGAGGGCATAATCGAGGTGCTGGAGGAGTTCCGGCCCGAATCCGCCGCAGTTGAACAGCTTTATGCCAAGTACAGCCATCCGGGGACCGCGGTGCTCATGGGGCATACCAGGGGAGTTATCTATCTTGCCGCAGCGGCTCGGCACATCCCCGTCACCGCGTATGAGGCTTCACTGGTGAAAAAGGCGATTACCGGCAGCGGTCGGGCCTCGAAGGAGCAGGTCGGCCGGATGGTCGCGCGCCTGCTGTCACTGTCCGAACCGCCCCAGCCGATGGATGTAACGGATGCTCTAGCGCTGGCAATCTGCCACGGGCGGCCTGTTTCATCCCGCGGCGGCCGTCTCCATCCGGACATCGCGGCGCACGAACGACGTGCGTCCGCCGCCATGGGTTCACGTCAGAAACGGGGTTCCCGGCAGTGATACGAAGAATCCGCGGCCAACTCGTTGAGGTCGGCTCCGAGCATATTCTTCTCCAGGCCGATCATCTGTGCTACGAGGTCTTCGTTGCGCCCGCTACTTCCGAGCGGCTCGCCGAGCGGCCTGTCGGCGCCGAGATCGAGCTGCACACCTTCTACTACCTCCAGGACGATCAGGCGCGCAGCATTCCGATCCTCATGGGCTTTGAGAGCGAGGCGTATCGGGACTTCTTCGAATGTCTGATTCAGGCACCGCGTTTCGGCCCGCGTGGCGCGCTTCGCAGCATGACCGTACCACTGACGACCTACGCGAGGGCCATTGAGATCGGCGACAGTCGCACGCTCAAGTCACTGCCCGGCATCGGCGCGAGTACCGCCAAGTCACTGATCGCGCAGTTGCAGGGCAAGCTCGGGCGCTTCGTCGGCGCTGAGCCACTGGAAGCCGTCGCGAGTTCTGGAAGCATCGCGAGCGACGTCGAGGCCGCTGCCGTCGAGATCTTGCAGCAACTGGGCGTGCCGGAGCAGGATGCTATACAGGCGGTCCTGGCGCTCCATGCCTCAGAAGCTGAGTTAACCGACGCCGAGCAGATCGTCAAGGCGGTATTGAGGCGTTGACACAGCTAGGTTCCAAGCCGGATTCGTGAGCACAGGCCGTTGCCGAGCACCATGAGTACGTAGCATAGGGAAACCCACACGATGGACGAAGCAGCCGGCCGCGAGAGAATAGTCACCGGACAGGCGCGCGAGGAGGACGATCTGAATGTCGCCTTGCGTCCCCAGACGCTGGACGAGTACGATGTGGGGCAGCGGCAACTGATAGACAACCTGCGGGTCTCGATTGACGCCGCCTGTCAGCGGGAAGATGTGCTTGAGCACATTCTGTTTCACGGCCCGCCCGGTCTCGGCAAGACGACACTGGCGCACATCATCGCCAACGAGATGGGTTCAGAGATTCATCGCAGCTCCGGGCCGGCACTCGAGCGTCCGTCCGATCTGGTCGGGATCCTGACCAACCTCGGGCGCGGCGATGTCCTGTTCATAGATGAGATCCATCGCCTGCCGCGCATTGTTGAGGAGTACATCTACTCGGCGATGGAGGATTTTCGCATTGACTTCGTGGTGGACAAGGGTCCGTATGCGAAATCAATTCCGCTGCATCTGGAGCCTTTTACACTAGTCGGTGCCACGACGCGGGCGGGTTTGCTGACCGGCCCGATGCGCGAGCGCTTCGGCATCTTCCACCACATTGACTTCTATACGCCGCAGCAGCTTGAGAAGATCGCCCAGCGCGCGGCCGGGCTGCTGGAGATTGAGATGACCCCGGAGGGCTGCAGCGAACTGGCGGAGCGCGCGCGTGGCACCGCCCGCATTGTCAACCGGCTGTTGCGCCGCGTTCGCGACTACGCCCAGGTGAAGGGCGATGGGAAAATCACTGCGGAGGTTGCCCGCGAGGCGCTGGCTGCCCTGGGCGTGGACGCGATGGGCCTCGACGAGCTTGACCGCAAGTACCTGCTGGCGATCATCCACTACTACAAGGGTGGGCCTGCCGGGCTGAATGCAGTCGCGGCGACTCTTGCCGAGGACGAGGGTACTCTGGAGGAGGTCGTCGAGCCGTATCTTCTGAAAATTGGCTTCGTGATTCGGACTTCCCGTGGCCGCCAGGTGACCCCCCGCGCCTACGAGCACCTCGATTTGCCCCTCCCGGAAGCCACCACATCCACGGACCCGAATATCCCCCTCAACTTCGACTGAGCACTCCGTGTTCCCTCGACGTACAGACCAGATACACACCCCCTGTTGGATCACCCATGAGGCCCTCGCGCAGGACTGCTCCTGGACGTAGATGTTGGA
>CAZCJS010000267.1:3269-5899 GCA_964498775.1 uncultured Armatimonadia bacterium | reverse complement strand
TGAGCCCGAGCTGGAAGACAATGTCGGTGAGGTTATCGGCCACAATGGTGATGCCATACTGATCATCACCACGCAGTTCGTCAGCACACAGGTTACTGTGCCCGATGGCGACACGATCGTGATGGGAGGCCTCATCCGCAAAGACGTGAGCTTCTCCTATCAGAAAACGCCACTTCTGCATAAGCTGCCTATCATCGGCAAGCTGTTTGAGTCAAAGCATGCTCGGACATCCAACTCCGAACTGCTCATATTCGTGACGCCGAGGATCATCAGGGACGTGCCGGCACAGTAGCGGCAGTGTCATATCAATAGCAACCCACAAACGGCACTGCGCATTGGTGCCGTTTGTCAGTATATTGAACACGCCAGCCACATGAGAAGGCGCGAGTGCTTTGAACACCTTCACCAAGGTCCATGTTCCGCTCGGCCCCGACGCCTATGAGATAATCATCGGTGGCGCCATACTTAAGGGCCTTGACAAGCTCTACGCAGCCGACTCCGGCAGCCGCGCCGCGCTGATCACCTCCGATAACATCGCCCCACTTCATGCTGCCACCGTCCGCGAGGCCCTGCGTTCCGGCGGATGGGATGTCGAGTTGTTCGTTGTGCCCGATGGCGAGGCGGCGAAAGACCTTACCGTTGCCGGTGACCTGTGCCGGCGCTTGGCACAAAGCGGTTGCGATCGCGGAGCCGTCATCTTCGCATTGGGGGGCGGCGTCATCGGTGATCTGGCCGGCTTTGTGGCCGCCATCTATCTGCGTGGCATTGCCTTCGTGCAACTCCCCACGACACTCCTGGCGCAGGCGGATGCCAGTGTTGGTGGCAAGGTCGCCGTGGACCTTCCCGAAGGGAAGAACCTGATTGGCGTCTTTCACCAACCCGCTGCCGTATTCATTGACACTTCTGTTCTCGGGACGCTTCCAGACAGGTACCTGCGCTCAGGCATGGCTGAGGTGATCAAGCATGCGGCCATTGCCGACGAGGAGTTGTTCAGCTTCATCGAGGACAACATCGAGCTGATATATGCGCGCGATCCGGAAATCCTGCAACACCTGCTCGCCCGCAATTGTCAGATAAAGGTAGATGTGGTAACCCGCGACCCGCGGGACACCGGCGTTCGGAGTCTGCTCAACCTCGGACACACTATCGGCCATGCTGTGGAGGCCGGCGCACATTGGGCGATACATCACGGCGAAGCTGTCGCCATCGGGATGGTGGCCGAAACGCGGCTCGCTGTTGAGTTGGGCATCTGCGGGGAGCATGATCTGAAGCGCCTGGAGGAGTTGCTGGCTACTGCCGGGTTGCGCGCCGACACATCGGAAGTTAACACGACGCTGGCGGTGGCAGCATTGCGACGTGACAAGAAGATTGCCAACCGGGCATTGCGGCTGCCGTTGATGACGCGCATCGGGAAGGCCGAGCTGTTTGAGAGTATGGACATCGCGCAACTTGAAGTCGCACTTCTGAATGCCGTATGAGACTCCGCGCCGACGGGGATGGCTGACTGCACGTGAGAAAGCGCAATTCGCCCACAAGAGACGACACGCTGCACCCGGGCCTTTGGCTGGCACTGGTGGTATGGACAACCATCAAGGGTGTCATCTCCATCGTCTTCACGATCGCGATATTCGTCGGTGTTGTCTCGCTCCTGGTGATGGCGGGTCTGGGCCGCATGGGGCATGAGGTTCTTGTTCCGAACGTAGTGGGTATGCCTTTGGAAGAGGCCAAGGAAGCGATGAGCGAGGGCAAGTTCAGCCTGGAGGTCATTCGCGAAGTCAACAGCAACAAAACGCCGGAAGGCTGTGTCATGGAGACAAGGCCGCCGGCCGGAAAGGTCGTCAAGGAGGGCCGCAGGATCCAGGCAGTGGTCAGCCTCGGCGCAAGCGATGTAAAAGTGCCCAAGATCGTCGGCCACAGCCGCGAAACCGCCGAGAGCCGCATCCGCGAGGCAAAGCTTACCGTCGGCACCATGCTCTACAAGGCCAACAGCAACCCTCGTAACCATGTGCTGGAACAGGACCCGGCAGCCGGCTCCGTCGTCAGCCGCAAACATCCGGTTAATCTCGTGCTCAGTGGCGGGCCTGACTACGGAAGCACGAGGATAGGCGACGAGACACTGGTCTTTCGCAGCGTTGTCGTCACCGTGCCTCGCGGCCAGCCCCTGCAGCGCGTGGAGATTGAAGTGGCCGGTAAGAGTCCGGATTTCAAGAAGGGCTTCTACAATCGTGTGCACCGTCCCGGAGATGAGGTCAAAGCTGACGTCTATGGGCCGCGGGGCGCCCGTCTGTACATCATCATTGACAAGGAAACGGTTTCTAACCAGAAGCTGTAGCCGCCACGCGGTATTTGTTGCACATCAGCCGGCCGGGTGGCACGCAACCTTACCTGTGGCGATCTGCGGTGGCATTCCTACCCCTGTAGAGGGCGCTTGTGGGGCTGCCGCTGATACTTCACGCTTTGGGGGTTCCCGTGGGAGACTCAGATGCCCAGCTTGTTGCGCGGGCTAAAGCCGGCGACCGCCGGAGCTTTGATCTGCTTGTGCAGAGCCATTATACCCTCGTCTATAACACAGCCTACCGGATGCTCGGAGACACCAGCAGTGCCGAAGACGCCACCCAGATGGCTTTCAT
>CAZCJS010000267.1:0-3259 GCA_964498775.1 uncultured Armatimonadia bacterium | reverse complement strand
CGTTCCCTCAGCCGCTTCCGTGGCAACTCCGCCTTCTCCACATGGCTTTACCGTATCGTCTCCAACGTGTGCTTAGACAGACTCCGGAAACGCCGGGACGATGTCGTCGGCCTAGATGTCAGCTATGACGAGGATAGCGAAGCACAGGAGCGCCCACTTCCTGATGAGTCGGCCGAGCCGGCGACGAATGCCGAGCGCTCCGAGCTTCAGCGTATCGTCCACCGCGCAATTTCCCAACTTCCCGAGGATCACCGAATGGTATTGGTTCTCTACGATATCACGGGCTTTTCATACGAGGAGATCGCCGGCATTCTGCAGATACCACTGGGTACGGTCAAGAGCCGTCTCAACAGGGCCCGGCTGGCATTGAGAGATGTCATCGCCCCGGATTTGGAACTTTTCGCCTAGCATTGCAGTCACACCTACCGGAATGGAAGGAACCGGAGTTGCAGATGCAGTGTGAGCAGTGGCGCGAACAATTTGGCCAACTCCATGACGGCGCTCTCAGCCCGGAGCAGGCTGCGGCCATGCGCCGCCATATGGCTGACTGTGCCGACTGTGCCGCCGGCTACGCCCAGTTCGCGGTGGCGGTTGACAGTGTGCGGTCGCTGGAGCCCGTCAGCCCGCCTCCGCGCCTGCTCGCAGAAATATCATCCGCTCTTGACGCGATTCCTGCGCCGAGCAGTCCGGCACAGCGCGCTGTCCGCCTGGGCCCGTGGCTTGCCGCCGCCGCTTGTTTCGTGGTCATATTCGTCGGTATCATGAAGCACACTAACTACGGCCTGCCCCCCACGTTGGAACCCCAAGCACAGTCCCCTCATGCGCCCAGGTCCATGTCTTTGGAGGCAATGCCCGCACCGGCTATGGACGATGCCGAGGTTGATGCTGAAACCGAGGCCGGAAAAGCTTCCGCCATAGTAGCGGAGTCAGCTCCCGACGCCAGGGAGGCCGAAGAAATATCTGCCAGCACAGCCAGGTCGCCGGATGAAGGTGAGCCAACAGGTCGGGCCACCAGACGCGTTGTCGCTCCCCGAGTGCGCGCCGAAGGTTCGCATCCGCCCTTGCCTACCACCGAACGGCACGACGAGACCGGCCCGGCAACTTCGCCACCTCCCAGATTAGAGAGGGCAGTGCAGCCGGAAGTTGCTGCGGATCAGATGGCAAAGGTAGCGCGTTCTGCCGGCGGCGTGAGGCCGGAGATCAGCGCTGCTGGGAGCGGCCCGAATCGGCTAAAGATTGACAAGGCGCCCCAGCATGCCGAAAGGACCGAGGCAACAGTCAAGTATTTCGATACTACGCCCACCAAGGCCGCCACCGAGATGGGGGCAGTGCCCACTCCGCCGAAGGGACAGCCCTCCAAGCTCTTTGTCCGCTTCATTCCGCCCCGCGTCAGACGAGTGGGACTGCCGGTCACGGCGGCAGTGACCTTGAACGCCGCCGCTGCATTCCCTGAGGTGGCTGTTCGCGTCGAGACGCTGGCGGGCTTGCGACTGGCACCCGCGCAAGATAGCTGCATCTACCGCGGCCCGTTGGCGGCTGACGAGACCAAGAAGATCGAGTTCAAACTGCTGGCCGACCGCCAGGGCACACATCGCCTGCGCGTCAGTGTGGAGACCCCGGTCGCCGGCCTGCAAGCCCAGATGGAGGTCATTCTACCCGACTTCGAAGCCGGCGACGACAGTGCTGCGGCTACAGATGCCCTCGGCCACAGCGTGACTGTGACGTTCAAGGAGACGCCGCTCCGCCAAGCCTTCCTCGAACTCGCCCGCCAGGGCCGCATCAGCCTTGTCCTGGCCTCCACAGTCGGCAATGAACGTGTTACCTACTCCTGCATTGAAACGCCGGCCGGTTCGGTGGTCCGGATTCTCGCTGAAACCCATGGCTACGAAATCACTGTAGAGGATAACAGCTACTACATCTCGAAGAAGCAGTAACGCCACTCGCGAACTGCGTCACCTGTTCCGCGCCTTTCGGGAATCCGTTCGCGAGTTACGCAAGGAGGATACCTCAACCGCCTACTAGGCGGACCGAATCTCCACATCGAGTTGATACGTATGCAGAAGGCGACAGCCCTGGCGGTACTAGCGGTGTCGGCTCTATTCGTGGTCGTCGGGGCCACGGATATTCGTGCTGATGAGCCGGACACTCATCCGGTTCGCCCGCGACTTGCGGTGCTGGAGTTCCACGATTACAGCCACTATCGTGGTCATCTGCTCGGCCGCCGCGCAGCCGAGACGCTGGGCCTCGCGCTGGAGGACACCGGTCGCTGGCAGCTTATCAATTCTGCCGTCGTCCGCCGGGCCTGCAGAGATCTGGATCTGGCGCCGCCCTTCGCCGCCGGATACCAACAGGCCGTCGCCCATCGCATCGGCGCCGAAGTGGTTGTCACCGGCCGCATTGAGGGCCTCCAGATCAGCCCCGCTGCAGGCAAGGTGACCGTCAAGGTGGTACTGGAGTTCGTCGAGCGTATCGGCGGGCAGTCTCTGCTCTCGATGGAGGTTAGCGGTTCTGCGCAGCGGGATCACCCGGCGCCGCGACCCACCGATATCATCGTCGAGGAGGCCCTGGCGGCTGCCTGTGCTGATGTTGCCACCATCGCGGCGACGGTGCCGGCAGCGCCCGCCGAGGTAATCGCCGTGGATGAGAAGCATGTCACGCTTCGTTCCGGCGCTGAGACAGCTTTACACACCGGTGACATCATGCTCCTCTACCGCATCAAGAGCAGCCCGGAGCCCGTTGCTGAGCTGTTGGCCGTGCTGATGGTCAAGAATACTGCTGCACCGACTGCACGCGCAGCCGTAGTTGAGACCCTCGGCACGATTTATACCGGTGATCTGGCGGTCTGTGTCGGCCCTGCCCGCCAGAGGGAGCCCACTACCCGGTGAAAGTCATCCGTGCATCTGGCCCGGACGACACCAAAATAATGGAAGAGGCGGTTCCGGAGCCTCGCCCATTCGATGTGCTCAGCCGCATTGAGGCCGTGGGGGTATGCCACACAGATCTGGAGATTAAACCTGCAAATGGAGACAGATACGGATGATGACAAGATTACTGCCGGTTCTGGGCATCGCATGTATCGTGGCAGTCATCACTGGTGGATGTGGCGGCTCCGGCGGTGAAGTTCTGCCGGCGGCAGCGTATTTCCCGCTGGAACAGACGAATTGGTGGCGCTATAATGTCACTGACTACGAAGTTGATACATCCGGCGCGTTGGCGGAAATGCGATCGCACCGCCCGCTTTTCGGCCTCATTGTCAATA
>CAZCJS010000266.1:0-5923 GCA_964498775.1 uncultured Armatimonadia bacterium | reverse complement strand
GCTGATGATGACACGATGGAAGTGGTCCTCGCCCGGTTGCTGCGCGAGCGAGCCGCGACCCTGGCCGTCACCGAGAGCTGCACCGGTGGCATGATAGCAAGCCGGATCACAGATGTCGCAGGCGCTTCAGACTATTTCCTCGGCGGAATCGTGGCCTATTCCAATGATGTGAAACAGGCGCTACTGGGCGTCTCCAGCGAATTACTCGAGGCCCACGGTGCCGTTAGCGAGCCATGTGCCGCAGCGATGGCAGAAGGTGTACGCTCGGCGCTGGGAGCCCACTACTCGCTGGCGACGACGGGTATCGCAGGGCCCGCAGGCGGAACCGACGACAAGCCCGTCGGGCTGGTGTATATCGCAGTAGCCGACCAGCGCGGGACCATGGTGGCGGAGCATAACTGGCCCGGGACTCGCGAGCAGTTTAAGCAACGCGTGTCCCAGATGGCACTCAACATGCTAAGGAAGCGCATCTTGGACATCATCTGAGGAGTGCGATTGTTGTGACTCATACCGGGGAGGAAACGAGTAGGCACGCCACGACTGTTCGTCTCTTCTATGGTGTTTTCGTTGACGAAGCCCTGCGTGAATCAGTGGTCAGATTGCAGGAGCGCCTGCACGTACCGGGGCCACGCATCAAGTGGGTAGAGCGGCAGAATCTGCATTTCACGCTGCGATTCATCGGCGATACCCCCGGAAGTCGAGTGCCCGAGTTCGTTGCTGCAGGTCGCGCAGCGGCGGCAGCTTGCCCGAGCTTTGACATGCAGACACAGGGTGCGGGAGCATTTCCATCACCGGCCAATCCGCAGACGATATGGCTGGGAGCTACCGCCGGGGCGGAGGCGATGATTGAGCTGCACCGGGCGCTGTCCGACGTACTCGCCAACGAGGCACTGGCGGAACCGGAGGACCGGGCGTTTGTGCCGCACTGCACTTTGGGCCGCGTGCGTCAGGGCCGTGGTCGGCGGCGGGAATACCGGCGGCTAGCAGAGGCGATCGAGGCTGAAGCCGAGACGGAAATCGGCGCTATGAGATGCGCTGAGTTCTGCCTCATAAGTAGTACGCTTGCCAGTTCGGGGCCGCAGTACGAAACCGTAGCGAGATGCACTTTGCCGAACCAGTAGCAGCGCCAGCAAGCTGCTGCGGAGATTCCTCATCATTGAGGGGGCAGATCAATGGCCGGGCAAGAAGACCGCAAGAAGAACCTGGAGTTAGCGTTGTCACAGATACACAAGCAGTTCGGTGAGGGCGCGGTGATGCGGCTAGGTCAGGACCCAGCCATGCTGAAGGTCGCCGTCATTCCCACCGGTGCCCTGAGTGTGGACATCGCCTTGGGCGTGGGCGGTCTTCCGCGTGGCCGGATAATCGAGCTCTATGGCCAGGAGGGCTCCGGGAAGACGACGCTGGCGATGCAAGTGCTCGCCAACGCGCAGCGCATGGGCGGCACCGCCGCATTCATTGATGCCGAGCACGCCTTTCCACGCGAGTTGGCCGAGGCAATCGGCATGGACCTCGATAACCTGCTCATATCCCAGCCCGATACCGGCGAGCAGGCGCTGGAGATCACCGAGACGTTGATTCGGAGCGCTGCCGTGGATGCAATCGCCATTGACTCAGTGGCGGCCCTGGTGCCGGCCGCTGAACTGGAGGGCGACATGGGCGATTCGCACGTCGGACTCCAGGCGCGGCTTATGAGCCAGGCCATGCGGAAGATAGGCGGGGCGGTCGCTAACGCTAACACGGTGGTCATGTTCATCAACCAGATCCGGGAAAAAATCGGCGTCATGTTCGGCAGCCCCGAAACGACTCCCGGTGGGCGCGCGCTGAAGTTCTGGGCGTCTGTCCGTATCGAGTTGCGGCGGCGCGAAGCCATCAAGCGTGGCTCTGATATCATCGGCGGCCGCGCCGCGGTCCGTATCACGAAGAACAAGGTGGCACCGCCATTCAAGCGCTGCGAGTTCGACATGATCTTCGGTGAGGGCATTTCGCTGGAGGGCTGCGTGCTGAATGAAGCGGTGGAGCGAGACATAGTGGACAAATCCGGTTCGTGGTTCAACTATGGCGACACGCGTCTCGGCCAGGGCCATGAGAACGCCGTGCAGACCCTCGTGGAAGACCCCGACTTGAGGGTCGAGATTGAGAACCTCGTTCGTGAGGATGCAGGCTTGCCCGCTCTGGAGATTCTATTTGCCGGGGCGAAGGAGCAGGACGAGGACAACGGCACACAGGACGCGGATGAGTAGCATATTAACCAACAATCGGAGGTGGTAATTGGCCTTGTGAATAGAATAACGGCCATCAGGCCGCAGAAGAAAGATGGCAGTCGTGTTTCGATCTTCGTTGATGATGAGTTCCGCCTGGGTTGCGCGGCGAAACTGGTCAAAGAGCAGGGCCTCGTCGTCGGGGCGATACTTGATGATCAGCAGAGCAGGCGACTACAGGAAGCTGACGAGCTCTCACAAACGAAGGCAGCGGCCCTCCGACTACTCGGTCACAGGGCACGCACGAAGTCGGACTTGACGAAGCGTTTGCAGCGTAAAAACAAGTTTGCCGACGACACAATAGCTAATGCAGTGCAATGGCTGGTTGATCTGGGTTATGTCAACGACATGCAGTATGCCCGAGACCGCTTGGCCGGGCTCGTGCAGGCAGCCGATAGGGGCCGCCGGGGCCTGGTCGAAAAACTGGTGTCAGAAGGTGTCGCCAGAGCGGCGGCCCGCGAACTGGTTGAGGCGACCGTCAGCGTCGAGGATGAGGCGCAGTGGGCGCACCAGTTGGCTCAGCAAAAAGCATCACGAATGGCCGATAAGCCATGGTCAAAGGTGAAGCCTAACATCGCTTCATATCTTCACCGCCACGGCTTCGAGGGCGAACATATCTGGAGCGCGCTGGAGGCACTCGATGCAGACAATTGAGGACTTCAGCCAGGACCACAGCCAACATGTCGTCAACCGGTGTCTAGGCAATTCCTATGGAGGTGCGCACAACGATGCCGCTCCTTTTCCCATACATGGTAGCACTAGCCGCATTACTCGCCATCTGTCTGGTCTACAGTGTCCTCAGGTACACCCAACTGCAGGCCAAATTCGTAGTTATCACACAGCAGTTGGAGCAGCAGAAAGTTGAGCAGCAGCGTGCTCTTGACGCACAGCGCCGCGAGATGGAAGTGGAACTCAAAGAACAGGAAATCGCGTTTCGCAAGGCAGTCGAGGAGGAACTCCGCGAAGACCGCGTGGAGATGAACAAGGCAAAACAGCGCCTCGAACAGCGCGAAGACAACCTCGACAAAAAGAAAGATGAGTACGAGCGCAAGGAACAGAGCCTCAACGACCGCGAGATGCACCTCGACGAGCGCGAGACAGAACTCGACGAACAGGAAGAGCAGCGCGACGAGGAGCTCCAGCGCATCGCCCGGCTGACGAGGGATGAGGCCCGTGACCTGCTCATGCGTGACATCGAGCGCGACATGGCCGCAGAGGTCGCCGCGCTCATGAGGCGCAAACGCCAACAGGCGCTTGATGAAGCCCAACACAATGCCTCCAAAATCGTTGTTAACGCCATACAGAACTGCGCCGTCGAGCAAACTACCGAGACAACAGTATCAGTGGTCAGCCTGCCCAGCGAGGAGATGAAGGGTCGCATTATCGGCCGCGAAGGCCGCAATATTCGAGCCTTCGAACAGGCGACTGGCATTGACCTGATAGTTGATGATACGCCGGAAGCTGTCGTTCTCTCCGGCTTTGATCCGGTACGGCGCGAGGTGGCGCGGATTGCACTCGAACGGCTTGTCAGTGACGGTCGCATCCATCCGGCCCGAATCGAGGAAATGATTGAAAAGGCACAGAGCGAGATCGCTCAGAAGATCAAAGATGCCGGCGAGAAGGCAGCCTTTGAAGCGGGCGTAAGCGGCCTCCACCCCGAACTGCTCAGGCTTCTCGGCCGCCTCCAGTACCGCACCAGTTTCGGCCAGAATGTGCTCAAGCACTCCATCGAGGTGTCGCTGCTGGCTGGACGCATGGCTGGAGAGGTCGGCGCACGCGCCGAGATAGCACGACGCGCCGGAATTCTGCATGACCTGGGCAAAGCCGTTGACGCCGACCAGGAGGGCCCGCACGCTCTGCTCGGGGCGGAACTCGCACTTGACCGCGGTGAGAAGCCCGAAGTCGTGCATCCCATTGAGGCACACCATGACGACGTCGAAATCCAGACCGTTGAGGCAGCACTCGTCCAGGCCGCCGACGCCATCTCCGCATCCCGGCCCGGCGCCCGACGAGAGACACTCGAAAAGTATATCAAGCGCCTCGAAGCACTCGAAGAGATCGCCCGCACCTTTGACGGCGTCGAGAGAGTATATGCTATCCAGGCTGGACGCGAAATCAGGGTGACAGTTAAACCCGATAAAATAGATGACTTGGCGGCATACCGCCTCGCCAGGGGAATGGCCGAACGCATCCAGGCCGAGGTGGACTACCCGGGCCAGATCCGCGTTACCATCATCAGAGAGACGCGGTCCGTCGAGTACGCCAAGTAGGCCTGCCGCGCCCGGGGCAACCCAGACACCTGATGAAACGAGGCAAATGCTTTGCGCGTAATAATAGTCGGCGATGTCGTGGGGCGACCTGGGCGACGGGCGCTCCGTAAGTTGTTACCTATCTTGCGTGAGGAGGAGGCGGCCGATTTTGTCGTCGTCAATGGAGAGAATGCCGCGGCCGGCTTTGGCGTAACTGCATCCTGTGTCCGGGAGATTCTCGACAGTGGCGCTGATTGCATCACCACCGGCAATCATATCTGGGCCCAGAAAGGCGCCGAGGAACTTGTGGACATCGAGCCGCGACTACTGCGCCCGGCCAACTACCCGCCGCAGTGCCCGGGCCGTGGCTCAGGCGTCTTACGTGCGCCGAATGGCGTCAACATCGGTGTCATCAACCTGCAGGGCCGCGTATTCATGGCGGAACTCGACTGCCCATTTCGCGGCGCTGATGCGGAGATAGAACGCCTGCAAGCTGAGGGGGCGCAGTTGATCCTGGTTGACTTTCACGCCGAAGCCACCTCCGAGAAGAAGGCCCTGGCACTATATCTTGACGGCCGCGTGGCGGCGCTTGTGGGTACACACACCCATGTGATGACAGCCGACGAACAGATACTGCCGGCCGGCACCGCGTATCTTACTGATGTCGGTATGACTGGCCCCTGTATCAATACAGTAATAGGGGTGCGACGTGAGGAAGTTCTGGCCAGATTCACGACCCTGATGCCGCAGCGTTTCCAGGTGCCAAAGCAGGCGGAAACCGAATTCTGCGCTGCAGTTATTGAATATTCTCTTGACACGAACCGTGCATTGCATATAAAAAGAGTACAAAGGCGCTTGCCCGCCGGCGTAGGAACCTAGCCATACCGGCCTCGACGGCTGATGACGGCCGCGTATAAGACACGTCGCAGTCGAGTACCCAATCCAGACGAACTCAGATTATGCTGGACGCCATAGATAAAATCCGCAGTTACTGCATTCATTGATCAAGTGATTACCTCAGACAAATGCAATTCGAACGGTAGCTTTTTCCGTTGCATCGGGCGCAGCAAAGGGGGCAACATTTGTGGCAACGCTTAAGGTGGGCTCGTCGTCGAATCCCAACAAGGTGGCAGGAGCTCTGGCGGGTACGATTCGCGAAGAGGGCAATGCCGAGATGCAGACGATCGGTGCCGGGGCATTAAATCAGGCTATCAAGGCCATAGCAATAGCCCGTGGTTTCCTCGCACCGTCCGGCATTGACCTGATCTGTTACCCCGCATTTGTGGACGTCATGGTCGAAGGCAACGACGGTGGAATCAATGTCTCTCTCGACGGCGGCGTCTCCTGGTCTACTCAGTTGAATCAGCCTACTGCGGAGTTCTACTCGGTCACGGTAGACAGTCAGTTTCCGTACCG
>CAZCJS010000265.1:0-5935 GCA_964498775.1 uncultured Armatimonadia bacterium | reverse complement strand
TCCGGAAGACAAGTATCCTGACCTCACCAAGAGCCGGCGGTATCATCACATCTTCGATTTCGCGATGAATACCGTGACGATTGACCGGACCTACCCGAAGATCGGCGACGATACCGCGGGTCGCGGCTACAACGGCGGCTACCCACAGTATATCGTCCAGAACCGGCGGACGTGGCACAGCGCCAGCCTCCCCACCTTCGAGCATGCCTATAAGGTGATGAATGAGCCGAAATTCGCCTGGGCACTGGCGAACTCTCCCGGCTGGCAACCATCGCTGGAGTTCCCGTACACGCGCGAGGAGATCGAGGCCGAAGCCGCCAAATGGCCGCAGCAGTGGAATGATAACAGCTGCCTCCGCGATGGCTTCGGTGTGGCGGTTCTGCGCGGTGGCGAGTCAGCCAACAAGCGTGCACTATGGATGATGTACGGTCATGCGCGGGGGCACACCCATGACGACATCATGCACATTGGCCTGGACGCACATAAGAGCGAGATACTCGGGCAGATGGGTTATCCGCGCAACTGGGGCTACTGGGAACACCTGTGGATGACGCATATTTTGGCGCGTCAGATACCGTTCGTGAAGATGACCGCCACGGCACAGCTATTTGCCGACGCAGGTGACGTCCATGTGTGCGAGATGCACGCACAAGGCTTCAACACTAAAGAGGACGCAAATGACGGCTACGACATTCTCAATGACCAGTGGCAGCGACGGATGCTGGCGCTGGTGGACGTGTCTGACGAAGACTTCTACTGCCTCGACCTCTACCGGATTCACGGGGGGGACGAGCACTGGTGGAGCTTCCATGCGCAGGAGGGGGAGTTTGCCACCGAGGGCCTGCGGCTGGCGAGACAGGATGGTGGCACCGTCGCCGGAGCAGAAGTTCCGTATGGTGGGGAAGAGTGGCTCAAGGAGCAAGGTTGCAGGAAGGGCAGGGCTGGTTGGAGTGGTCCGATGATGGGGTTTGCGCACCTCTACAACGTCGAGCGAGCGGACATGAAACGCAGGACGCGAGACGACGGTGTCTGGTCCGCTGATTGGACACTGAAGAACAGCGAGGGCCTCCATTTCAAGATGACAGTCCCGAGCTCGGACGACACCGAGGTGATCATCTCTGACGGGAAGTCCCCGGTCGGTGGCTCTCCGTACGAGATGAAGTGGGTGCTGCTCCACAACTCCGGGCAGGCCCCGGCCAAGACCCAGGTCGCTAACATCATGGAGATGTACCGTGACAAGCCGGTGATAGCAAACGTGCGGCTACTGGAGGTGTCGGGTGACGACGAGGCCGGCCTGAAGCCATACGGCTACGTCATCGAGCTGGCCAACGGGCGAACTGACACGATTTTTGCCTCGGCGGATGCGGAAACAGTACGGACAGCCGCGGGGGGCTTCGAATTCGCCGGCCGCTTCGGGCTTTACTCGGAGCAAGACGGGCACCCGACACGGGTGACTCTCGTAGGCGGCACACGGTTGACGAAGAACGGCATCGGCGTCACGATGGAGAGCGGCGAATACCGCGCGCCGATTACGGCCGTTGACCGCGACAGCGAGACGATTACCGTAACGCCAGCACCACAGAATCTGGAGGCAATCAAAGGCCAATACATCTACATCACCAATCCCGTGAGACGGATTGCCTACCAGGTGCTGGAGGCAAAGGAAGTGGCAGGCGGAGCGGCACTGACACTCGAGTTCGACTCGCGCATCGGCACCGGGAAGGTCGCCGGTCATGATGCCTATCGGGTCAATACGGGGGCGCCCTTTACCCTGCAGGGGTGGCGTTACTATCACGGGGCGCGACTCGTAAATGCCACCCGTGACGCCGAATACCGCCTCATTGATGTGCGTAGCGGCAACTATGCGATAATTGACCCCGAGGCCCATCCGGAGGCGCCGGCGGAAAAGCTGGCCGCTGAGTTTCCGGTGGACACCTGGTTCGATGTCTATGATTATGGAGTGGGGGATGAAGTCATCTGGCCGCAGAAAGTGAGCCTTGAGCAGGTCGGTACGACGACATACAAGGTAAATGCTTCAGGCCGTGTGAGGGTGAAGCTGCCGCAGGACGCGCAGGTAGCTAAGCGCTGAAGGGGTGTGCAAGCGCGCCTAACGAAACAGCGTAGACAGGAATGGGCCCATAAGTGACACTGAGACGATATGGGTGGCGATGATCGGCGCTGGCGGGATGGCCAATAGCATAGACTGGCCGTCGCTGGCGTCGCTCAATAACGATGTCAGTGGCCGAGACGATCCTGGCGCAGGCGAGGCTCGGCCGGATTACCGGGTAAGAAGCCTACTTACCGAAGAGAGGCAGGCAAAATGGCTCAGTACAGATCGTTACTGCTCGGGTGTGGCCCCAGGGCCAGAGAACATGCGGATGTGTATCGGGACATCCCAAACATGGAGCTAGTGGCATGTTGTGACCTCATGGAGGAACGGCGGGAGGAGTTCAGAGAAACGTATGGGATACCGGAGGCATACGATGACTACGAGACCGCGCTCGGCGAAGTGCAGCCTGATGTAGTGCATGCGGTGACACAGCCGGCGCGGCGGGCGTGGGAGGTCGAGTGTGCCGCCAACGCCGGCGTCAAGGCGATAATCGTCGAGAAGCCGATGGCGGTAATGCCGTCCGAAATCATCGCACTTGACGAGATTCAGCAGCGCACCGGCATTGAGATTATCGTAAACTGCCAGCGGCGCTATTTCCCACCGTTTCGGGACGACACCATCGGAGACATTGTGCGCGAGAAGCTGGGGGATGTCTATTTCGTCCGGGCTAGCACCAAGGGCAACTCGATGTCCATGGGCCCGCACATGATGGACCTGCTGATGCTGTTTCTCGATGAGGCCCAGCCGGAGTCGGTGTGGGCGATGGGTTATGACATAGTCGAGGAGAGTTATCAGGCCTGGCACCGTTCTCCAGAGCGCCTGCTTGCGGAGTATTGGTTCCCCAATGATCTGCGCGTGATTTTCGACTGCGACGCAGATTGTCTCGGGACCCCGGGCGAGGAGTCCTTTTGGATGCACCTGCATTTCGATTTCCTGGGCAGCAAAGGCCGCCTCTACCTGACCCAGAACAAGGGCTACTGGTATCAGACTGAGGGCATGGCCGAGCCCGTGCATGGCGAGAGCAGTTGGGATGACTTTGGCTGGATCGGGCAGCGCGATTTCACTGCCGCAGTCGCCGACGCGCTGGATGGCGTCGAGCCTCATCTCAACCGCTTCGAGGTAGGCAAAGCGGGCTTCAATGCGCTGATCGGCGCCCAGCAGTCAATCTATGAGGGGTGCAGGATACACTATCCCCATACCTTCACCGATGAACAATGGACCGAACTGCGGGAGCAGATGAAGGCGGACATGGCGGCGCGTGAGGGCGCGGAGTGAGCAGACTATGCGGCCGGCCGGCTCAATCGCCTCCGATGGGCCGGAGGATCAGGTCGCAGATGCCGAGGTACATGCTAGGAGCATCGGGGTTTTTGCCGGTAAGCAGAAGCTTCAGCGTGTGTGGGCCGGCCGTCAGTTTGTGTACTCCAAGGTCCGCCATACCCCCGCGTGGATCAAGGCCCGCAAGGTACATGTCCACAGGCTCCCCGATGGGCCTATCATCAAGATAAGTCTGGAAGATACCGTAACCGGTGTAGCGCGTGTAGCGGATGACGAGGCGGTAGTTGCCGCTGACAGGCGGCTTGAACTCGTAGGTGAGGAAATCCCCCGGCTCCTGGCTGCGGTAGAACATCGTGTCCAGCCCCTCGAGATGTTTACTAACCTTGCCACTCGAGGCGATAATGGGGAGCGCCTCGAACGGAGTGGCAAACCCCTCGGTGTTGAACTCAAAGCTGTATTCAGAGCGGTTCGCCAAGTGGTCACTGACGCGGACGGTAAGCGTGTATCGGCCCGGCGGCATCTCACCGTTTCGTTTCCAAAGTGTGAGGCGCCACTTGTCCGGTTCGCGAGGTGCCAGTGAGCGCAGATCCACTGAAAGTGGGACAGTGCCCGCATAATCACCCTTAAGTACCACCTCAGTGCTGCTTGCCAGCAGCTTACCGCGGTCCTGCATTGTCAGGGAGAAGCGCTCCGCCTCAGGAAGATAGCCGAGAGCACCGGGGGCGTCGAAGCGGCGGTCATTGACGCGGATGCCAATGAATTCAGGTGCGGTGGTGTCTGTCAGGTCCACCGGTGCCGAAGAGATGTACAGCCAGACCTCAGAGGCGCCGAGTTGGTCGGGATCGAGGTGCACCGTCATGCGGCCCTTGACGACAGAGCACTCCAGTGGCTCCCACTTGCTACCGGCGGTACGGGCGTAGATGCGCCGTGTCTCGTTGTTACCGTTGGCTGGCACGATTACCCGACCATCCGGCAGGGTCTTGCCATCCACCATAGCAAGTTGCGGGCTGTGGCCGCGAAGGCGCATCAGATTTTGCCCAAGGACCTCGAGGCCGGCAGCAGGGACGATGGTGAAGGTGTCGCCGACCTGGAGCGTGAAGATCGGTTCGTTTGCCGGCTTGATGAGACGCTTATCTCCGACGGCCTGGATTTCCTCGATGACGTAGGCACCATCAGTGCGGCCGGCGACAAGCATCTGCTCACCGGCCCATGATTTGCCGGGCGGAATGTCGCAATCCACCGTCACCGCGTAGTTTTCCCGGTCGAGCGAGAGTATCTTCCCCTCATAGCGGGGAACACTGGAGAGAGCCAGAGTGCCATAGGTGAGCTTCTCGCCGCCCATCATCCACATCTGCTTGACGGCACCGGCCTGCAGGCTGATGAAGCCGATCCGTCCAGTGAAGGTAAGAGCGGGATACTCGGTGAGCTTGGTGATAGCAGTCGCGGCTTTTTGATCGGCAATGATAGTGATGTCGGTAGTATCGGCGCAGGTGACCTCGACGGCACGCACTTTGCCGACATCGTTCAGAGCGGTCAGTTGGCGAACGCGGCTGATGCTGGAGTGGCCCTTGAATGCCTCTATGACGGCGAAGAAGAGATTCTCCGGGCCGGGGCGCTGCACTAGGATCTTGTACATGTCCACCTCGGCAAACGGTGTCGAGCGATTTCGCAACCCGGGAGCCTTGGCGTAGATGAGGTTGGTACTCTCGGCGCCCATCATGTGCAGGCGTGTACCAAGCTGTGTGCCGGGATCGCTTATCCACTCGGTGACGAAGGGGCCGTCCGGAGCAGCTTGCCTGGCCTCCTTGAGCCAGATATAGCCGGTGGCGCCTTCCCCAAGCGTACTTACGTCGAGGTCCTGGTAGGGAAGGGCGGGGGGTTTGAAGGTCTCGCCATCGGCGTGGAAGCCGTACTGATGGTCGGAGCCACCCTTGACTTCGAAGAGGTCCACAAGATAGCGCTTGCCGACCCCGTGGTTGACGAAGACCAGGTAGCGGCGGTATGTGTCGGCGATGTCCTGATAGACGGCGGGCGCCTTGGCGATGGTTGCATTGACATTGCCCGCGCCGGAGAATGCTTCGAGTTCACCGGCGGCTCGCGCCTGTGGCTTGCCATCAATGATGACGTGATGGTGCGAGGCGGTGGACCTGATCCACGGATGGATCGGATGTCCGGCGCCCAGATAGCCGAGATCGGTGACCAGCTCCTGCCCGAAGTCGTAGTAGATGATATTGAGCCTGTCGGGGTGACCGTGGCCGCTGCCGAAGGGACCGTAGTCGAGCATCAGGGCGGCGTCAGTGCCGGTATCGCCGGTACGCATGATGGCCCAGCCGACGTCAGGTCGGACGATACTCCGAGCGGAGGGGTTGAGTGGCTCGATGTCGGCGAAGTCGAGGTCGGCCTCACGGCGGAAGAGCGCATACTCGCCGCCGGTGCCGGCAACATTACCGCCGAATGCCCAGGCCATTAGGCGCTTGTGCTTCTCGTTTGGATACCAGAAGTACTGCTGCTCGGTGCGGGCCCGCGGATAGCGAGCGCCAAGAGTGGAGT
>CAZCJS010000264.1:0-5979 GCA_964498775.1 uncultured Armatimonadia bacterium | reverse complement strand
TTCAGGTGCCTGGACCCTTTGACGTAGAGGTATGCCGTCTCCGGGTTTGGTGGCGTATGTCGTATCCCTTCGATTCTGGCGCACTCTTCCTCAACCCACGTTTCCCGTCCTAAGGTCCGGAGCTGTTGGTCCAGAATCTCTTTCAGAGCTATGAGGTGACGGACGTCGGTAGCGGCATACTCAAGGGCTTCTGCAGAGAGCGGGCGCCGTCCCCAGTCAGATCGCTGGAGTCGTTTGCTCTTGTTAATGGTAATACCCAGCAAATCTCTGGTCAGGGCTTCCAAACCTAGCTTGTTGATGCCGGTGAACCGAGCGGCGATGCTGGTGTCGAATACGTTGCGGATATGAAGCCCGGAATGCCGGTCAAGACTACGGATATCGTAGTCTGCAGAGTGGATGACTTTCTTGATGGAAACATCCGCCAGAATGTCTCTGAGAGGAGCGAGATCACGAAGAGATATCGCGTCGATGATGTACACTCTGTGACGAGAGGCGATCTGAATGAGGCAGAGTTGCTCGGGGTAGTGGTGGAAGCTGTTGGATTCTGTATCCAGGGCGATGGTATGGGTGCCCACCAGCTCACGGGCGAAAGCACTGAGTTGAGCGGGCGTCTCAACGATCTCGACTGGGAGCGGTATTTGTCTGGTCAGTGGGCCGAATCCTCAACTCTCTGCTTCATGTATCCCTTCCTGGTACGGGAGATTCTGCAGCACACAGTCAAGGTAGCGTATCGTCCTTCCCTGACAATATGCTACCTCAACATCGCCTTATGGTCTCTCCTACCCATATTAGGCTTTCGGCTCTTTGCCGTCAACAATCTCTGCCCTACTGATGAAATCCATCTCACAATGGATGTGGCCCACCGTTACAGGAATCCGCAGTTTGACACCTGACAGGTCACTCGGTTAAGATTCCGCCTAACGACGTCGAACCTGTGCGTGGAAATCGTATCTGGGGGAAAAAGCCGGAGGAAGACCTACTGATGGATGAGAAACCTCTGATCATGGAGCAACGAGGAAAAGTGGCATTGCTCACCATGAACAGACCGACTGTTCTGAATGCGTTAAACGACGGCCTTCGGGAGAGCATCATCAGTGCCTGCGGAGAGTTGAGGAACGATGATAGTGTCTGGGCGGTAGTACTCACAGGCGCTGGACGAGGCTTCAGTTCCGGTGCCGATGTTTCTAGTCCCCGCCCCGAAGACGTACTTGAAGAGAGCCGGCAGGAACGGATAAATGTGTATGGTTGGGTTGGCAGGCTATCCACAGCAATCTACCGTACACTGGACAAACCTATAATCGCCGCTGTAAATGGTGTCGCGGCCGGTGCCGGTATGTCGACGGCGCTGGCGTGCGACATAAGAGTGGGAACGCCAAACAGCCGTTTCAAGGTGGTGTTTCTGGAACGCAGCCTGTGTACGGACACTGGTATGTCATTCTTCCTGCCCCGTATCGTCGGCTATAGCCGTGCCTGCGACCTGATTTTCACCAGTCGGTTTGTAGAGGCTGAAGAAGCTCATCGTATCGGTTTGCTCGATAGACTGGTGCCGGCGGATAGGCTTATCGATGAATCAGTAGCTCTGGCGAATGAAATCGCCAGCCTTCCGCCGGTTGCCATGCAGGTGACCCGACGTTTGCTGCAATTGAGCATGGAGTCGTATTTTGAGCAACAACTCAGGAACGAGTCATACGGTCTGATCATGGCACGGCGGGCACCTCATGACATGCAGGAACAACGAGACTCGTTCCGGGAAAAACGCCCGCCCAAGTTCACCGGCCAGTAGCGGAGAGTCAGCGGGAGTGGTGGGGCAGGGGGCTGGACTGGCGTCCCTGGTGGGATTCGAACCCACGACGCACTGCTTGGAGGGAGGCGGGAGCGTGTCGCCAGGCTCGGACCCCTTTCCACGCCGGGCTTTCGCGGCAACTCCGCCGAGGCTTTCCACGAAGCACTTGGCTATGTTGCCTCAGCCTTGTTTATCTGCCCTGCTTCCTTGCACTCAGCAAACCACTTCCTGGAGGCTCATGGAAAGCTCAGTCTCCACCGCCATGATCGCTCTCACGATCCGACGGTATATCAAGGCCAAAGCGGTCTTGGACTCTGCCTTCTAAGCGTTCAATACGGTCTGGCTGTATACCTGATAGGCTATTATTTAGCATAAGTGTCAGCTATATCTGTCTGTAGATTGCTAAGGTTCATCAAATGTATTGCCATCTAGTCATCGAGCAGACCTGCTCATTGGCAATAGATAACGTTACCAAGCACATGATGACACTACATGGCAAGAAAGTCGGTGGCTACGGTATAGATTAGTGTACTTAGGTTTGATTGACACACACGAGACTCGCCCATACAATGTAACTATAGGGACGAAGCCGAGGATTGAACCATAGCCAGCAGTCAACAACCGCACCTCGGAGGCAATGGGCTGCAGTCCGCGTGTGGTGGTGTGGATAGTGGAGAGCCAGCGATGAGACTGAGTTGACCATTGCCGTTCCTGCTCCAAGAGCAGGGTGCAAAGCCCCCCAATGCCTTGCACCCCTGTCGTGCAGGCACTGTTCAAGCATTCAAGGCCCCTTTTTGACTATTTCGGTGCAATTTGGACGGAAGAGGCTCCGAAGAACGAATACAGGAGGTGATGCCGCAAACCAACCGAAGGCCACAGCAACGCTGATGGTATCCGCCGCGATGGCTGAGGTCGACAGCCGATAAGGCGATTTCAACAAGGAGGCCGATTCAATGACCCAAACAAGAACAATCAACAGGCTCCCCCTGTTGCTGGGTATGGGTATAGCCATGCTTGGGCTGTTGTTTGCAATCGGGCTGCTACTCGGCACCTCGACGGCCCATGCCGCTGACTTTGAAGCCGGTATCACAGCTGACGCTGGACTCGATGGCGCCCAATTTGGCGATTTCGGGGCCGGTGACGCTGGATTCGGTGGCGGTGGATTTGGCGACGCCGGGACTGGTGACGCTGGGCTTGGTGGCGCTGGATTTGGCGATGCCGGGACTGGTGATGCTGGGCTTGGCGGCGCTGGATTTGGCGATGCCGGGACTGGTGATGCTGGATTTGGCGATGCCGGGACTGGTGACGCTGGCACTAGTGGCTTCGCATTTGGCCATGCATTTGGCCATGCCGGGACCGGGTATGCCGGTAGTAGCGGCAACGCGGGCGCCACGGCACAGGCTCAGGGGCATAACACCTTCACCGTAGAGGTCACAGCAAAGGTGGATGGCCAAGAGGTCAGCCTGGATCAGATACCTGCCGGAGCCGAAGTTGAACTCACCATAACAGTGACGAACGTCAGCGCCACCCCGTCTACAACCAGGATCGGCTGTGTTGCCGTGGAGATTCCGGACGGTTTCGACTACGTTAACGGCAGCCTGAACATTGCGCCAGAAGCTTTCAAGTCTGGGGCAGCCAGCTGGCACTACGACTTCCACGAGGGAACTGATGGGGGCTGCTGTCCCCTGTCCTTCACCAACGACTCCGTACAGGCATGCGTGCAGGGCCCGGGGAATGCCGCCTGGGGCCAATGTCTCCACACAGGCCACCCATTCATTGAAATCACGTTCACCGCCACGGCACCTGCTGCACCCGGTGACTACCAGTTCATGGTTCATGCCTGGCTAGCCCAGAAGCCGGGTGGTGGAGGAGGTAATCCCAATCCGTTCGTCGCATGCGCGGTCGAAGATGTCTGGGAGGGAGACGGCGACCCCGGGGCTCCCATTGATGTCACCGTTCCCGACGGGAACGATAATGGCAATGGGTACGGGGACTTAGCCCTAACCACCTGGGGATTCGACGTGGCGTTGCAGAGTATCTGCTCCGAGACGTTTACCGTCGATTTCGACGGCAAGAAAACAACGGTGGCAGCCACAGCCGACGGCGTCCTGTGCCGCGACTGCCTTGCACACAGCGCTGACGAGCTCCATAGCCTGTTCATCGAGAGCCAGACCCAGGTGCTCGACAGCCAGGGGAACCCGGTGGAACTCATAGAGATCACGCCGACCGACGCCCCTGAACTCCCACTCAACACGGTGCTGGTGCGCCAGGCTTATGACTTCCAGCCGTCCGGCACCACCTTCGACAGGCAGACGACCCTGACCCTCGGCCATCATGTCGACGACCTCCCTGACGACGCAGTGCGAGTCCTTATGGCCTATCACGGCGCCGACGGGGAATGGACCGAGATCGACACGGAGGCCACCCAGCTCGCCGAGATGGCCACTCTGGAGGGCCTGGTCAACCACTTCACCGTCTTTGCCACCCTGGCCGAGGTGCTTTCGAAGTGAGCAACCTGCCGGTCACGCTATCCTGCACGGGATAGCGTCCTTAGCCGGTGGTAGGCGAAGAGGGATGAGCCGCACCCCAAGAAAAGCGGCCCGACGGAACAACTCAGGCGGCGGTGCACTGTGAGACAGAACGCACCGCCGCCTCTTCTATGCAGAGCACCAGGACCAGGACGCTAGGTCGAGCAGTCATTCGGTGGCACGGGTGCAACCTGCGGGCATCGCCATGGGCTAGAAGAGAGAGCAAGACCGGCCATGAGTCTTGCCCTCTACAAGTCGCCTGCGCTCCATGCTCGAAGCTTACTTCTTCGGCAGAATCACCTTAATCGTGTCCTCTCCGGTGAAGTGGCGCCCATCCTCAAGATGGCCATTCACCGTCAAGGTGAGGTCAACTTTCCAGCCAAAGAACTGGGCAATGGTCTGCCAGAAGCTCAGTTGAGTATTCACCAGCACGTCAATCAACGCCCGACGGTCGGACTTCACCATGAGGTCGGGAATGCCGTCCTTATCGTGGTCGCCAATGGAAGTGCGCTTCAACTGAGCCGGGACCGTACTCCCGTCGAAAGCCAGCACGACCGTACTGACATCAACCTGGCTCGCTTCGGCCTCGTCCACGGGTAGTTCTATGTAGGCGGTGAGAGCACTCTTGCCGCTCTTGCTCTTGAGGTTCAGGGAATCAGGGTCGATGTCCACCGTCGCATAGACGGGATCGCAGGCATCTCCCAGGCCGTCTCCGTCGGTGTCGGCCTGGTCTGGATTGGCGACATCGGGACAGTTGTCTACGTCGCCGCAGACGCCATCGCCATCGGCATCGTTATCAGGGTCATTCGGACACACGTCGATGCAGTCAGGGGTGCCGTCGCCGTCCGAGTCGGTATCGGGAACACCACAGCCGCAGACGCCCGTCTCTACCTTGTTCGGGTCTTGCGGGCACTCGTCGTTACAGTCGGGGGTGCCGTCGCCGTCGGAGTCCGTATCGGCAACGCCGCAGCCGCAGACGCCGGGGTCGGTCTTGTTCGGGTCGTCAGGACAGCCGTCGATGCAGTCGGCGGTGCCGTCGCCGTCGGAGTCAGTGTCAGGAACGCCGCAGCCGCAGATGCCGGGATCGGTCTTGTTCGGGTCATCAGGACACCCATCCATATAGTCAGGGGTGCCGTCGCCGTCGGAGTCGGCGACACAGAATCCAGGATTCTGCGGGTCGGGGACATACCCGGAAACGCAGTTGCAGTCTGCACCGCAGTACTTGCCACCGTCACATTCCTCTCCCTCTTCCACTATCCCGTTACCGCATGTAGCTTCAGCCCTGCAGTAACCCGGATTCTCGGGATCAGGTATGTATCCGCTCTCACATCGGCAGCCTACGCAGTACGGAGCATACGTTTCGCACTCCTCCCCTTCATCCAGGATTCCGTCACCACATACCGCCGTATCACATGCGTCGCCAATCCCGTCACCGTCACTATCGGCCTCGTCAGGGTTGGCTACGTCCGGGCAGTTATCGTTCGAGTCCGAAACGCCATCGCCATCCGAATCCGGAGGCGTTTCTTCTATGGTGCAGGTGGACGAACACCCGTCACCATCCACGGTGTTCCCGTCGTCGCACTCTTCATCACCATCCACGGCACCATTTCCGCAGACCCAACAGCTCTTGTCACCCCGGCAAGAGCCCTCTGCCGCACACCACCAGCA
>CAZCJS010000263.1:0-5980 GCA_964498775.1 uncultured Armatimonadia bacterium | reverse complement strand
CCAACCGCCCCGTCATCAGATAACAAGCGCGATTATGTAATCATGAGGAGCAAACACAATGAGTCCAAAATTGCGGAACAGCGTGATGGTGCTTGTGCTGCTGACCGCCGCCTGGCCGCTGGTGGCCGATGAAGACTGGTCCAACTACGACTGGTCAAAGGAGCGTCAGGATCTGGGCCTACCCGGCGAGACCACCCAGGATGCCATTGATCAGCTGCAACGAGCCGTGGCGGCCACTAAAACGCAGATGACCATGAGCGCGGTGGGCTTCGACATACCTGCCGGATCCACCGCCGAGACCTATCTCCAGGGAGTTGCCCAAGTAGGTGGCGGGAACTACTATCGGGCTGAAGCAGGAGGGCAGCTCTCAGAGGTCATGGATAGCGCCGCTTTGGGCAGACCGCCTCAGCCTACCACTGCGCGGCCAGTTATAGGACAACTGGCCGTAGGGAGAGGTGTCCAGGACGGCACGCTGCAGGGCGCAGCAGACCACTTCCCTAGCGCGGCTCAGGTGTGGGTACACGCCAAGTTCGCCAACATCCCGAAAGACACGCGGGCCGAGTGTGTGTGGCTCCGTGACGGCCAGCCCTACATGACCTCGGAACGCGTCATCGGCGGCACTGGCTGGGTGGCTTTTGCGGTCAAAACCGAAGCTGAGCGCGGGCTTGCAGCAGGCACCTACACAGTTCGCATAAATGCTGGTGGGCAGTCTCTGGGCGAGAAGCAGTTCACGATCGGCCAGTCCGCTTCGACAACCAATGCCTCAGCCGGCCCGGCCCCTGGACGTCGTCCGGGCGAATCGCTGGTGTTCTGCCGCGCAGTAGAGAAACACAAACCTGTTGGGGTGGCGACGAGATTCCACGATATCACCCAACTGCTGGCCTGCTACAGCTTCAAGCAGCGGCCCGCCGGGGAAGTGGAGGCCGTCTGGCATATCAACGGGACACCAGTCTCCCGCACCAACCCGAGCATCAAGGCCGGGGACGGCACAGTCTGGTTCGGCTACCGGGTCACTCAGGGTCGAAAGCTCCGCCCCGGGAAGTACCGGCTCGAACTGAGCATCAAGGGCCAGCCGGCCATCTCCGGGGAGGCGACGGTGACCTCCAGCGACTCCGCGGGTTAAGCCGAGCCATTGCTCGGTGAGCGGCGATGTCGGGGGGCGATCCTCACAACTACAGCACCCAGACGCCGCATCATTACTTCGACGCGGGTCACACCGAGACATTTAAGGTTGATTCCACTGTACAGGGCAGTTGCAAGAGCTCTGACGGGAATGAAATCGGGCTGACTGTCTGGCCCCGGCATCTGGACATCTTCTTCTGATATCACCGCGCCACGCAATCCCATGGAGGCGAGACCGTCACCACCCCGGCCTCGCCTCCTGACCTCCCTTGCAGGACTTCTCCCGCCGCGCCGCGAAATGATACCCCAGGCAAATCAGAGTCCTGCGGAGGTTGCTATCGTGATGCGCAAGGTATTCCCCGTCATCATGCTGCTGTACCTGGCGGCGCTGGCCCATGGTCGCCCGGTCATCTATTCGGTGCAGACCAACGTCCGCGCCAGCCTCACCTTTCCCGCCTCTGAAGGCATCAAGTCACTCGAGTACCTCGCCGGCGATGAGCTCATCAAGGTTGCGCTGCAGACTGACGACGGCACGGTGACCTTCGACATCACCCCGAACATGATGTCTGATGGGAATGCGCTGCTGGTAGCGAATCGGCCGCCGAACCGGGACATGTCCGACGCCGGCCCGCCCGCATTCGACTGCCTCATCATCAACGGTGTAGAGACGGTGGTGCGCGACAACATGGTTATCCCCTACCAGCCCGACGAGTTGCGTCTGGAGGTCTCCGACGCTAGCGGCATCCGGGCCGGTGCGCTGCAGGTCTTCGCCAACGGCAAGCGCATCCGCAGCGGCGATGTCCGCTTCAGCCGCCACGGCATGGGCCGCCACTGGGTCGTCAGCTACATTCGCCCGCAGGACTTCGCGCTGGAGAGTCTCCGCATCGAGGCCACTGACTCATCGCTGCTGGCGAATACTTCCCAATTCATGCTCGCGGTTGAGCGCGGTTTCACAATCCTCAGTGGCGAGCAGTACAGCGGCGGCAAGGCCGTCCAGTTCGACACGGAGTCGGCATTCATCGCGGCGCGCCTCGATCTGCCTGCCGGCAAGTACCTGCTCGAACTCATCGCCCAGGGCACCAGCAGCGGCACCGACTCATTCTGGATGGAGCTGGATGGCGTGCAGCAGTCGGACCCCGTCCACATTCCCATAGACAACCTGGGCATCGCCAGCAGCCTCGTCGAGAAAGACCCGACCCAACTCCCTCAGTTCACCGTGACGAGCAGCGGCCGGCATATCCTGGCAATCGTGATGCGCGAGGGACCGCCACAGGTCGCCGATCGCCTCCGCATCCTCCAGGACGGCAAGGAGATCGCCGTCTTCGAGGCCGAAGAAATCCTGCCCGCCTTCCCCAAGCCCTGACCGAACCTCCGATTTCGCGCAGCGCAAAAGCCACCCATCTGTGAGTGGCTCTCCTGTTTCATCCTGAATTGTCGCCGGCCGAGGCTCAGATACTATAAAGCTCGATGAAATGATCGGCGGTTACCTGCGCCAGTTCCTCGGTGAACTCCAGCATCTCTCCGGCATCTATCGGCCCCAATCCCGCCAGCGCATTCACTTCCTCAACTGGCAGGTCGGGCTCCTTCATCATCGCGTTCCACTTGTCATAGTCAATCAACTCGACGCCCTCGTGGCCGCACACCGCACACCGGTACTTCAGATAGACATGAGCCGGCTTCTCCCCGACCATCACAAATCCGTGCGCGAGCAGTTCATTCAGACCTATCTGGTGCCCACACACACACTGCACAATGGTGTCCATGCTCATCGGGTTGCCCACTTTCGTTACTGGCAGAGGCGGTCTGCGCATCTCCGGGCAGCCGGCAAATCTGGGGGAGGACTGCCCTTCTCTGCCATCAGTTGCTGCTTCCTCTTGTCTGCTGTTTCCTGCTGCATCTGCGAGAGTTTTCGTCTGTCTGATGACTGTGTGTCTGGCCGCAAACCTGGTTGTCTGCACAACCGTCACTAAATATATAGCAACCGCGCGGCGAAATCAAGCCCGGCTCATGCAATAATCGAGACCCGGCAAAAGAATCATCCGGTCTCTGTCGCCATCGCGCCGACCTCCCGATGCAACTGAAGGTCGGCGCGGCAGTCCCGCCATAAATGCCATGACACCCTCGGGAGCCGGCCGCCTCTCCGCGAAGGTCAGTTTCTGTCGGGGTGTGTGGTACCTAGAGTCTGATCTTCGCCGCGCGGCCCGACTTGGCCGACTTCTCCGCCGCATCCATCACCGCGATCGTCAGCGCCGACTCCTCGGCCTTGCACACAAGCTCCGCTCCCTTCCGCAGGTGGGCGGAAATGTTCTTGTAGTATTCCTCCCGCGCCGCCGGCAGGTTAGGTATCTCCATTTTCGTCTCCAAACCCTGCAGTTCGGTGACGACCGTTATCGCATCACTACCCCATTGGGTCTCGATGGCACCCCTGTCACCCAGGATGCGCCATTTCGAACGACTGATCCGGGCGATACTCGAAACCGACACATCGGCCTGCACATTCCCCTCGAAGCGGATGACCGCCCGCACCTGATCGGCATTCGTCTTCTTATGCCACACGCGCTTGTGGAAAAACCCCGTCACATCAACGATCGGCCTATCCACAAGCTGCAGCACCCAGTCGAGCATGTGCGCACCCCAGTCGAAGAACGCCCCGCCCGATATCTTCTTATCCTCCCGCCACCACCCACGCGGCGGAGTCCAGCCTCCCATGTGGCAGTCAACTTCGAATATCTCGCCGATCAGGCCCTGTCTGACCGTCTCGCGGATGGTCAGATAGTCCGCATCCCAGCGCCGATTGTGAAATACCGACAGCATTACGTCATTCTCATTGGCGGCATCGAGCATGCGCCGGGCTTCCTTCGCTGTAATGCACATCGGCTTCTCGACGATGACGTGCTTGCCGGCGTCCATGCACTGTACGGCCAGTCTCGCGTGCGTATTATGCGGGGTGATGATCACCGCAAGATCGAGTTCCTCCTCTCCGAGCATATCCTCGAGCTTGCCGTATGTGGCGATGCCGGGCAGTTCCTCCTGTGCCGCCGCCAGCCGCTCCGGCACCGGGTCACAGACCCCTACAGCTTTCATCCCCGGCGTATCGGTAATGAAATCCGCATGATACTTACCCATGTTGAACGCCGGCCCATAGCCGACAATCCCACACCTTATCTGACTCATCTTCCCAGCCATTCTCGTCTCCATTCCTCAAATCGTGAAAGTTCGAGCACTAGGTTAGCCGCGACTCCGCACCAATCCTGCCGCTCTGCGAACATACCTCCCTGGAAATGCAACTGACCCCGCCGCAGCGAGGCCAATTCCGTCCTGTGCATCGCGTCTCACGGGTCAATCCGCAGGCTGAGCGGGCTTTCCGCTTGCTGCGTCAGTCTTCTTCGCCGGCTGCGTCTCTCCGACCGGCCCGGGATCTGCCACAGTGATGCCCAGCTTCACCAGACCCTCATTGGTCAGCTTCTCGGCCTCCATGTACTTGCTCGCATACAGCGCCTCCCGCACTGCACTGAACAGCTCATCAAGTTCGGCAACGAGCTGCTCATTGTTCTCCGCTTCGCGCAGCTCACTCAACGGCGCCTGTGCTGCTTGCAGTTTCTCACGAATACGCTGCTCGGCCGCTGCCTTTTCCTTCTCGCTTTGATAACCGGGCATGGGCGGTACTTGCTCCCGTTCGCCATCGAGCGTTATGCCCTCGAGTTGTGACGGATCAGCCCCTTCTCCCGATCGCAGCTCCGGCATGAGCATCGCCAGCACCTCGTCAGCGATAGCTTGCTTGCGCTTCCCAAATTGTTCCTTGGTGAGGCCATGCGCCCGCTCCAGAATATCCACTAGCTCTCTCGTCACCACTTCCCGCATCGCTTCCCTGCGCTCTGCGGGCATTGGCCCGAAGCCTTCCGGTCTCTCCTGCCCCGCAGGCCTCTCGCCCGGTCCGGCTCTTGTTGCCCCTTCCCTCTGCCCGCGGACACCACGTTCCCGCATGTCGGCGCGCCTCTTCGCCACAATCTCGTTCATCATCTTCGAGAACTCCTGGCGCCGCTTTCCGATAGCCGAGAAACGGTCCAGAGCGCCATCGAGTATCTCCCTGATTTGCTCGGCGTTCTTCTCTCGCACCGCCACCATTGCGTTATCAATCTGCTGATACGCGGCCATCAGGTCAACCTCTTCGACCGAGATCATACCCATCAAGCTCTGCAGTAAAAACGCAGCAGCTCCGCCGTCCGCCTGTGGCTCCCTTGGTGCCCTGCGTTCACCCGGCCTTCGCAGTACCATCGGCGCTCTCCCCGCACGGCCGGGTCTCCTCATCTTCTTCGCGTCACGTGCCGCTGCCAGAGCTCGCCTGATGACTGATTTGGCCTCATCCATCTTGCCCTCTTCAGCCAGCAGTTCAGCGCGCTTGAGCATCTCCAGCGCCGGCTGCACGTCCCGTCCCTGACGGTGCGCCTCCTGCGCCGTCTTGTGGAATTCCTCGACCAGCGGACGCACATCCTCGGGAATCGCTGCCGGTTCGCCTCCGCCCCCTTTCGCTCGGTTCATTCCCACCATCTGTGCCAGCAGAGCCTCAACCTTATCATGCTCTCCCAGACGCGCCGCCTCCCTTATCGCGTCTCGGACCGCTCGCAAATCATCCACATCCACGCCCTCGTCCCGCAGTTGGCGCGAGATGCTGCACTGCTCCAGGAAAACCGCCAGCAGATCCTCATGCTGCCTGAAGTATGCCGCCTCGTCCTCGGAAAATTCCGCGTACGCCTCCGGAGGTAACTTACCGCTGGCAGGGCCCTTGCCCGACTCCGTATCCATCAGTTCAGGCTGCTCCGGACTCTCCTTCGCGGCCCTCTCCAGAATGTCCGCTACA
>CAZCJS010000262.1:0-6036 GCA_964498775.1 uncultured Armatimonadia bacterium | reverse complement strand
AACCCAGTACGAGCTTGCCGAGCGTACCGGAGCGGACTGCCTCTCGCACCTCCTTGTTGATTGCATAGGTGCGGCGCTGAAAGACACCCGCCAGCTTCACGTTATTATCCTCAGCGGCGGCGATGATTGCATCTATCTTATGCAGGCTGACGTCCATCGGTTTCTCACAGAGAATATGCTTGCCCGCCTGAGCCGCCATGATTCCATTGTCGGCGTGCATCCCGCTGGGAGTGCAGACCGAGACGGCATCCACGTTCGGGTCCTCGAGCATCTTCTCGAGATCCGTGTAAACCTTGGTGCGGGTAGTGCCATGCTCCTTGGCACACGATTCTGCCCGCTCTTTGACCACGTCACAGCAGGCGACGAGTTTCGCACCCTTGACCTCTTTGATGGCCTTAGCATGTGTCGGTGCGATGACGCCACACCCGATGAGACCCCATCCGATTGTATTGTTCTTTGCAGTCGCCATTGATAGTGCTCCTTTTAGAAAGGCAGTGCTTGCGCTATGCGCAGACATATTTCGCCCAAGTGCGCCGGTTATGCCGGCCGTCGGCAGGGCCGGAGTCTTCGCCCGGCCGGGTGGCTTGCTCAGTAATGTGTCTCAGTGAGGTGCTGAAGCATGCTCGTGAGGATGATGACATTTTCGGCAGTGGCGTCGAGTATCGGCGCAGGCGGCTCGAAACCCATCGAGGCCTCGGCCCAGCTACCGTTGCCCATCTGCGCAGAGATGATGTTGTTGCCGACTTGCTCGGCAATGTTGGCATAGTTGTTGACATCAGTGATCGCGTAGAGCATCGCCCCAGCTAGGCCGAAGAAACCGCTGCGCGCCTCGTCGTATCGGTCTTCTCCGGAACCATCGGCGAACTGTACGTAGCTCTGCGCGCTATCGAGAAACGCTTGTTCCCCGGTAGCATGGTAGAGCTTGATGAGAAAGCAAGCGGCAAGGCCGGGCACGAAGTACCACTGGTTCGGCCGGTCGAGTGTGATGGCATGTGCGGTAGCCACTTCATCCTCGTAGCTGGTGACGAACTGGTCGGTCTTCTCGATTTGGAAGTACAGCCTGCTACCGATACTGGGCTGGCTGTCGAACATGTTGACAAGGAAACCGCCCGCACGGTGAGCAACCTCGAGTTGCCCCGTCTGCACACACGCTAGGCCGGCGCTGGCAGTCGAGATGATATCCTGCCGACCTTCAAGCCCGGATTCGGGGCCCGTGGTAAGAAAACCGCCGGTCGCAGGATGCTGTAGAGAGGTCAAAAAGTCCATCGCACGGTAGGAGATGTCGTACCTCTCCAGGCGGTGCGCGCCCATCGTCAGCCACGAATTGGGGTAGTTGTAGTAGGCAGACATCGGGCCCTGACGTCCGTGCGCGTCAGTGAAGTCGCCTTCTTCGTCGAATGCGTTGGTCTCCAGCCACGAACAGAGGTGTGTGGCTCGCTCGGCCTGCCCGACCAGTGACAGCATGTACATCATCTTGTGGTAACCGCACATGCCGAACTCCACCGGCTCAAACATCCCCTCGCCAGTCTGCCGGGCGATGGCCCATTTTAGACCGCCGACAATGGCCTGTCGAATTGCACGCAAGTCCATACTTATTCTCCTGTAGGTGACTTGTTCTTCTATGGGTGCGAATCTCTATCGTCGGCCCCGCCGACGCAACGCGCCACTGGTGCCTGATGCAGACGTTAATAACACATGCTTCTTTCTCTGCGGCACAAACTCCTCTGCTACAGAGGTAAAATGTGCCGGCGCGGCGAAAAAAATACCATGAATGACGCCGCAGATATTAAACCCCGGTCGCAACGTGGCCGCTTGCTCAGAGACTACGACATCAAGGAGATAGACAATCCGGACAAACGTTGCTGGTGGCATCTGCGCTATATGGAGCGCATCCAGGCCACGATGCTGACAGCGACCTCGGATGTCTGTGCGCCCGCGCTGATACTCGAGATCGGTGCCTCGCAGGCCAACATGAGCCTGATGCTCGCCGAGGCCGGCTATGCGACGGTGGCGCTTGATATCTCTCTCCAGGCACTCCAGTACGCCGGTCAGAAATGGGAAAAAGGCCTTTTTTTGCCACTCGTAGGCGATGCGGTGCGTCTTCCGCTCGGCGATGCCGTGGCCGACGTGGTGTTGCTTCCCGAGGTGCTCGAGCACATCCCCGACCCCTTACACGTGCTAGCAGAGGCCCGGCGCGTAGTCAAGCCTGCAGGACGCATAGTGCTGACGACACCCAACACTTTCTATCTGACCGAGAAGCTACCGGATTATGTCAAAGGGCAGAAGCCGGCGACGGATGAACTAGGGCCGGAAGGGCACCATCATCTCTATGCGTTCTCACATCGCACTTTGCGCGAATTGGCCGCAGAAGCCGACTTGGTTACGGTCTCAGCGCGTTATGTAGGTTCTGTTATCCACTCAAAATACTTGCGCTGGCTGTATCGGCTGTTTCCTACGCATCTCGCTCTCGCCTTCGGTCGGCTGATCAACGCAACCCCGCTACTGCGGCATCGGCTTTCACAGACATGTCTCATGGTTTTCACGCCGCAGGATGGCGGACGAACTAATATAGGCCACAATTGTGGCTGAGTCAAGCGAGGCAAGCTCGGAGGCACCCAGCTTGCACTAAGGAGTTTGCTGCGCAAATTGCAGGTGCACACAGGCAGCCCGATGATATCCGGAGTTGATAGGCGATGATCGTTGACGGGCATGTACATGTCAAGGGTGGGGATCGGTATAAGCGGGAATTCCGGCCGGCGGAGATATTGCGCTGCATGGATGAGGCGGGCATTGACAAGTCCGTCATCTTCTCGATATGCCTGCCATCCCGGCCGTCGAATGCCCTGACGATGGACTGCTATCGGGCCGCACCGGACCGCTTCATACCTTTTTCCCATGTCATTGTCGAGGAAGGCCGGGGCGCACTGGATGAACTCGTCCGTAGCTTCGACCAGGACGCGATGAGGGGCTTGAAGCTGCACTGCGGGGAGATGAAGGAGCCCTCGTGGGAACTGCTGGAGCCGGTGCTGGCGATGTGTTGCGACTATGAGGCCCCTGTGCTCATTGATATGGCCAACAACCTGCCGCTGGCGCGAGAGATGGCGCAGCAAATGCCGGAGTTGCAGGTGATCATCGCTCACCTCGGCGCTCCTGATGATGAAGACCTCGCCGAGCAGTTCATCATTCTCGCCGAAACGCATGCCAACCTGTATCTCGACGCCTCATATTGCCACCGGCCATGGAAGATACCCGAGGCGATCAGACGGCTCGGCGCGGACCGCGTGATCTTCGGCTCCGACGGACCGCTCATCCATCCCGCCATCGAGCTGGCGAAGATACGGGTCTGCAACCTGAATGACGAGGACTTCGCCAAGGTCACCTGCGACAATATCATGAGCCTGCTGCGGCCCGTGTGAAGGGACCACTGCGGGCACTGGGGAGCAATCGGCGGTTACCTTTACTTTTCAGTGGAAAGCACTTAAACTCTGTCCCGAGAACCAACCGGGTGCAGGATCGCCCGGGGGTGAGATAGCCGCGGACTGACCAAGCCGTCTAGGAGGTTTTCTTACGATGTGCAATGCGTGTGGCTGTTGTCAGGAATCACAGGTGGTCGAGATCAATGCCGGGCCGCGTGAGCGCAACAACGTCTTTGTCACCATCGCGTGTGACGCGGAAGACTGTGCCAATGTCAACGTGGCCCACAGGATTGACGAGCAGGGCAACGTCGGAGAGGTCGTACCGAGCCAGGCGGGCCTTTCCATGACACCGAACGCGTGCGGCGGCCGGGGCGAGCTGGTCCTGCGGATTGAGCATCTCGACGCCGGCGAAACGATGCGAGTGGTGCTCAGCTCTGAGGCGAGCGCTACCCAGCCGGCTGCCGTGACCGTGGACATCGAAGCAGGCCGGCAGGCGGACGTATCTCTGGGCGGGGAGATCTTCACCAGCTATGTAGTCAAGCCGGGGATCGCGCGGCCGTTCTGCTATCCGGTAATCGGGCCGCACGGCCTCAATATCGTGCGAGAACTCGTGTTCCTGCCTGAAGGGGAGAAAGGTACTTCCACCTACGCGGGCGTGGATCATATTCACCATAAGGGCATCTGGATCGCGCAGGGGGAGGCCAATGGCACCGACAACTGGTCGGAGACGGAGGGACATGGCCGCACGCTCAACCGTGAACTGATAGTTGACAGCCAGGGACCGCTCTTCGGCCAGCTTCATGCGGTCGGTGACTGGGTGGACGCTAAGGGCAACAAGATACTCGAAGAGGACACCTTCATCAGAGTTTATGACACGCCTGATACGGCGCGGATCATGGATCTGACGACTGTTTGGACAGCCGGCGAGAATGGCGTCTTTTTCGGGGATACGAAGGAAGCCGGCACGGTCTCGATACGGCTTCAGGAAAGCATGGAGGAACGCGCAGGCGGAACGATTCATAATGCCTTCGGGGCGCTGGGTGAGGCTGAGAACTGGGGGCGGCCGGCACCATGGGTTGACTACTACGGTCCGCTCGAGGACCGTATCTGCGGGGTGGCCATCATGGATCATCCGACCAACTTCCGCTATCCGACGACCTGGCATGTGCGCTCATACGGGCTGTTCACCGCCAATCAGTGGGGCCTGCATGACTTTACGGGTGACAACGCGAAGCGGGGCGACTATGCGCTGCCGGCAGGGCAGTCGCTGTGCTTCCGCTTCCGCCTGTTCATCCACGATGCCGATACAGTGACAGCAGGCGTCAGCGAGCAGTACCTGGACTTCGCGTTCCCGCCGGAGGTCAACTGCGGGCAATAGTCACCGGCTGGGGCCGCCGAACATCCGGACGTTTCGCCTTGAACCGCCGGCGTTTCTGTGGTAAAATTATAATCTGCGTGGAGAGGTGGCCGAGATGGCTGAAGGCGGTCGCCTGCTAAGCGACTATGGGGTTTATAGCTCCATCGCGGGTTCGAATCCCGCCCTCTCCGCCACAATGGACTCTGATGTGGTTCTTCTGTGCGCCCGTAGCTCAGCGGATAGAGCGCTTGCCTCCGGAGCAAGAGGTCCCGTGTTCAAATCACGGCGGGCGTACCAGCAACACAGCCTAGCTATTCGGTGTTGCCGGCATGGCCGCACTCTCTGGAGTGCGCGAAAGCCGGTCGGCCAAAGTGCGCGTCCGTAGCTCAGCGGATAGAGCGCTGCCCTGCGGAGGCAGAGGTCCCGTGTTCGAATCACGGCGGGCGCGCCATACTGAAAAGAGATCGCTCGTTGCAGCGGTCTTGAAGGAAGCCGGACGTGCAGCGAAGTCTCAGCGCAAGTCGGGCGTGGACTGACGTCGTCCGGTGCCCGGCTCGCTTTCTTTGTGAGGCCCCCAACGGGTCCGCCGGAGGTTTGTTGCGCCCCCGTAGCTCAGATGGATAGAGCAGCAACCTCCTAAGTTGAAGGTCGCCTGTTCGAGTCAGGCCGGGGGCGCCAAAGATAACGCTCAAAGGTGTCCCACGGGACACCACGCGCCGCTGCATGAGGCAAACAACACGGATGAGTTACACTAGCTGCGGAGAGGTGGCTGAGCGGATGAAAGCGCACGACTCGAAATCGTGTAACGGGTTCTGCCCGTTCGTGGGTTCGAATCCCACCCTCTCCGCCATATCAGCAGCGGGCTTCGCATAACTGCGGAAGAATCCCCCGCTGAGTACGACATCTCTTTCGCCTGGTATGGTTTGCTCTCCTCTTCGCAAGACGACGTCGCGTGTCGTCCGGAGCGTTCCAGCGGTGAAGGAGAGCGGAGAGGTGACCGAGCGGCCGAAGGTGCGCGCCTGGAGAGCGCGTTGTCCCGCAAGGGGCACGTGGGTTCGAATCCCACCCTCTCCGCCACACAGAATCATTGCCGGCACCATGGAGGTCTTAGCCGGTAGATGTAGAAATGTCCCATACAGTTTGAATTAGTACTTGTCGCTTTTGGCCGCGCTAGACGGGAGGCTGGCGGTATCCTGCACCCTCAATCCGCCAGCACCTCTGCCACCTTATCTCCGTATCCCAGACGGCCCTGCAGCGCTTCGA